>CAKRFH010000019.1:0-30527 GCA_934320555.1 uncultured Roseburia sp. | reverse complement strand
TGAGTCAATTACAATATACCAGGAAGTACCGCTCTCTTTCGGCTCACATAGCCTAACGTCCGGCAGCGTCCCTTAGTCCCTTAACCCCCAGTTTTCATGCATTCCTGCATCAACTCCACATAATGTCCCGCGTTCTCCCGGTTTGCCTTAATCTCAGCCTCCGTCAGCTTCCTTACCACCTTCGCAGGATTGCCAAATGCCATGGAATTGTCCGGAATCACCATTTTCCCGGTCACAAGCGCACCTGCTCCGATAATACAGTTCTTTCCCACCACAGCGCCACTTAAAAGGATACTTCCCATCCCAATCACAGAGTTATCTCCGACCGTACACCCGTGTACGACCGCGTTATGACCGATAGAGACACCTTTTCCAATGTGTATAGAATGTCCCTTGTCCGTATGCAGGGTACTGTTGTCCTGCACGTTAGAATTGTCTTCGATCACGACGCTTCCGGTATCGCCGCGGACAACTGCATTGTACCAGATTCCGACGTTATTTCCTAATGTCACATCTCCCACGATGTGTGCGCCAGGGGCGAAATATACATTTTTCTTCATATTTTCATCTACTCCTATCCTGCAAAATACAGCGCCATAAAGCATCTGCCTTTTCTATTCTTTCTTGTAGAAATACAGATCCGCTTTTCCTTCCTGCTTCGTCCCCTCATACACTGGCAGGTTCATGCCGCCCAGTGTATAACCGTTCTTCAGATAGAACCTGCACGCCCCAAGGTTATTGTCCTGACAGATCAGCCAGACTCCTATTTTCCCAAGGCTTTTTGCTAACTCCATTGCCCCGTCAAGAAGCCTGCTGCCGACTCCATATCTTCTGTATTCTTTCAATACAAGCAGATTGTCCAGATACAGATACCTGTTCCACTGCTCATAGGTCAGTACATATCCCACACATTTTCCGTCGGCATATGCAGCCAGGCCGTGAAAATCTTCGCCCAGATCTTCGAACTTATAATTTTCATCCGGGAAACACTGCCCTGTCACCTGTTCCGCTGGAAATTCTTCCATGCGGCAGCTCCAGTTTTCCCCGTCATAGATCGGGATCAGTCTTCCTTCGTTTAAGAACGGTTCGTTTGGAAGCTTCAGTGCCTCTGGATTCTCTGCTGTAATTTCTTTTATTTCGATTACCATGTTATCCCCCTTGCTTCACTTTCTGTTTCTTTACAGCTTCTATCATAATCTTTTAAGCCACTTTATTGCAATAAAAAAATGCTGGATTATGGTCATCTCAGCCAAATCCAGCATTTCATTTTTTTAATTAGCTGCTAATTGAAAATTAGCATACGCCCTGAGCGAGCATTGCGTTTACAACCTTCTCAAATCCGGCAATGTTAGCACCGGCAACATAGTCTGTCTGTCCACCAACCGTTGCATCGTATCTCTTTGCAGCGTCGGAAATGTTTGCGTAGATTGTCTCCATGATTCCTTTGAGCTTTCCATCTACTTCTTCGAAGGACCAGGATAATCTCTCGGAGTTCTGGCTCATCTCTAATGCGGAAGTAGCAACACCACCGGCATTGGCAGCTTTACCACCTACGAATAAGACACCGTTCTCCTGTAAGTACTTCGTTGCTTCTAAGGTAGTAGGCATGTTCGCACCCTCTGTTACGGATACAACACCGTTTGCTACTAACATCTTGGCATCTTCAAGGTCTAACTCGTTCTGGGTTGCGCATGGAAGTGCAAGATCTACTTTGTACTGCCATACACCGTGTTCGCCGTTTACTTTTGCATGGTACTCAGCAGATGGTCTTGCAGCTGCGTACTCTGTCAGACGTGCACGTTTTACTTCTTTTACTTCTTTTAATAATGCAACATCGATTCCTTCCGGATCATATACCCAGCCTGTAGAATCGGAGCATGTTACAACTTTCACACCTAATGTATTTGCTTTCTGGATTGCATAAATTGCAACGTTACCGGAACCGGAAACTGCTGCTGTCTTACCCTCTAAGCTCATACCGTGGTCTTTCCATAATGCGTTTGTCAGATATAATAAACCATATCCGGTAGCTTCTGTACGTGCAAGGGATCCGCCATAGGAAAGTCCTTTTCCTGTTAAAACACCTTCGTACATGCCACGGATTCTCTTATACTGTCCGAACATGAAACCGATCTCTCTTGCGCCTGTTCCGATATCACCGGCCGGAACATCCACATCGGCACCGATATATTTGCAAAGCTCTGTCATGAAGCTCTGGCAGAATGCCATGATCTCTCTGTCTGATTTGCCCTTTGGATCAAAATCAGAACCACCTTTACCACCACCGATTGGAAGTGTGGTAAGAGAGTTCTTGAATACCTGCTCGAAACCTAAGAACTTGATAATTCCAAGGTTTACAGAAGGATGAAGTCTTAATCCTCCCTTGTATGGTCCAATGGAGTTGTTGAACTGTACACGGTAACCTCTGTTTACCTGAACCTGTCCGTTGTCATCTACCCAAGGTACACGGAACATAATCTGGCGGTCCGGCTCTGTGATTCTCTCAAGAATTGCATTTTTTCTGTATAACTCTTCGTTTGCATCAATCACTGGTCTTAAGGACTCTAATACCTCACTGACAGCCTGTAAAAATTCAGGTTCTGCGGCATTTTTCTCTTTTACTTTTGCGAGTACTTCATCAACGTATCCCATCTTCTTAATCTCCTTAAATCATATATTTACAGCATGGCTTTATGCCGTTTGCTGTATGGTTCTTATCAACACGTATATTTTAGTATAAAATGACGGAAGGTGCAATATTTTTTTCTTTATTCCTTTAATTTAGTGAAGTTTTCTACTGTTTGTGCTATTTTTCTGCAAGATTGATCCTTCTTTTATTCATTTTGCACAAAAAAAGTCAATCTATTTTACCTTTTTATATTTCGTAGTTATAACTGCTATTCTCTCTGCTAATAACCGCACAAATATCCCTACTTAAAAATCTTTCCAACAGAAAATGCATCTGCCACCTTCTCTCCAATACGCAGATATACATGGTTTTCCGTATCAAATGTGATCGGTGCTGCTTTTTCAATATTGATTCTGCCATCTTCCTCTAATACGCGTTCATCAATGCTGACATTCACAATTTCTCCCACGATCCTGCGTGTATCCGGATCATAGCTTTTCAGTCTGCATTCCAGTGCAATAGGAAGCTCCTCTATAAGTGGTGCATCCACAAGCTCCGACTTAATTGCATGAAAACCGGCTCTCTCAAACTTATCCGGCACCTGATACGCAGAAGTGATCCCAATATAATCACAGGCTGCCACATGCGCGACATCTCCCATGCTCACCGTAAAAGCCTTCCGCTCCATAATGTTCTGTCTTGTCTTGTGGTTTTCTCCGATACAGATAGAAACCTCCTTCGCCTCACTGATTCCTCCCCATGCTGCATTCATGGCATCCGGCACTCCCTCTTTGTCATAGCTTGCTATGATAAAAACCGGCTGTGGATACGTGATCGGCTTCGCTCCAAAATTCTTTCTCATCTGCAATACCTTCTTTCCCCATTTTTTATAGCATCAAAGGCAGCGGCTGTTACGCCTCTGCCTGATTGATTCTGCTCGGATAGTTACTCTTCCTCTCCCTTGTATACATAGTGAAAATAATCTGCCAGCTTTGCCAGCGCATAGATTAAGATTGGGGTCTCCTGCTCCGTCAGCTGCCCCTTCACCTGCGCGATCATCTCCCGGTGAAATGCCTCATGGTGTTTATAAGCCGCCTTTCCTTTTTCCGTCAGGGATACCCAGACCACACGCTTGTCCTGTGTGCTCCGCTCCCTTGTGACATATCCCTTTCTCGTCAGACCATCCATCGCCTTTGTCAGCGTTCCGGTTGTCACGTTCATCAGCTTTGCAACGGTTGTCATGGTCTTCGGCTCCTCTAACCCGATTGCCTCGATCACATGAAAATCATTGTAGCTGATGTCCTTAAACTCTTCTGTCACAAGACATTTTCCCTCAATCTCCATGATATCTTTAAATAACCGAACCAGTAATTCATTTAATGTTTCGTCTGTTGTCATCCGATCTGCTTTACTCCTGTTCCTCTTTTTCCTGCATTTTCCAAAACTGTATTGCTGCCGAAACGTGTTTCCCGGACAAAGAAGCAAAACAGATCCTTTACCATTCGATCACGGTTGCTCCCCAGGTAAGCCCGGCGCCAAAGCCAGCCAGCACAATTTTCATTCCTGTTGTAATCATACCATGATTGCAGACATTATCAAGCAAAATCGGCACGCTCGCTGCTGAAATATTTCCGCATTCCTGCAGATTGGTCGGAAATTTCTCCATTGGCTGTCCAAGCCGCTTTGCGACAGATTCGATGATCCGGTAATTCGCCTGATGCAGGAGGAAAAGGTCGATCTCCTCCACCGACAGTCCGGCTTTTCTCACTGCCTCCTGTATCGCCTCCGGAACGGTCTTCACTGCAAATTTATAGACCTCCTGCCCGTTCATGGAAACATACGACTGCTCCTGCAACGCATTCCTTTTATCCAGAAAAGGATTTGCTGCGGATCTTCCCTTGCAGCTTAATACTTCTCCGCGGCTTCCGTCAGATCCCTGCACCATAGCACGAATTCCTTCTGTATCACTTGCTGAGATCACTACCGCCCCGGCTCCGTCTCCGAACAGCACGCAGGTACCCCGATCTGTCCAGTCCATCATTTTTGACAGCATCTCTGCCCCGATGACAAGCGCATTCCGGTATACTCCCTGCTCGATATACATGGCCGCCGTATCCAGTGAAAAAAGGAAACCACTGCACGCTGCATTCAGGTCAAACGCAGTGGCATGGCTGGCTTTGATCTGGCTTTGCACTTCGCATGCAAGTCCTGGCAGGATCTGGTCTGCCGACAGTGTCGCTGCAATGATAAGGTCGAGTTCCTCTGCTTTGATCCCGGCTTTCTGGATTGCCCGCAGGGCAGCTTCCACCGCCATCCCTGTCGTTGTCTCCTCCACTGCCAGATGTCTGGCGCAGATTCCTGTTCTTGTGCGGATCCACTCATCAGAAGTATCGACAATCTGGCTGATTTCTTCATTTGTCACACGGCGTTTTGGCAGATAACTGCCCGTTCCTGTTATTTTTATCCTCATATCCTTTTCTCTCGCTCTTATTCTCTGCTGCTTTTTTATGACCGTTCCGTAAAGTCCGGTTTTTTTCTAAAATTTCCGGAACCTGTGGTAACGTTCCTCCGCTAACTGCTCCCCGGATTTTCCATTCTGCGCTCTTAAAAATTCTTTTACATTTCCCTTTATGTACCGCGCGATTGATTCGCACGCTTTCTCATCCGCGATTCCATACTCCGGGATCACCTGCTCGACCACATGCAATTCCTTCAAATCCTGCGCCGTGATCTTCATGATGCCGCTCGCTTCCTTCGCGCGCTTTCCATCTTTCCAGAGAATAGAGGCAAACCCTTCCGGTGAAAGCACACAGTATGTCGCATGCTCCATCATCCAGACTTCATTGCCGACGGCAAGCGCTAATGCCCCGCCGCTTCCGCCTTCCCCGATCATCAGGCAGAGTACCGGAACTTTCAAGGCGGACATCTCGTACAGATTTCTGGCAATCGCTTCTCCCTGTCCGCGCTCCTCCGCTTCCATACCGCAATAGGCTCCGGATGTATTTACAAATGTAATAATTGGCCGATTAAATTTTTCTGCCTGCTTCATCAGCCGGATCGCCTTTCTGTAGCCTTCCGGAGATGGCATCCCATAGTTATGCTGCATGCAGTCTTTGAAATCTTTTCCTTTTTCCACGCCGATCACTGTCACCGGCTGTCCGTCAAGGTATGCAATTCCCCCGACGATAGCCGGATCATCCCTGAAATAACGGTCTCCGTGAAATTCCATAAACCCATCAAACATCAATCGGATATAATCCATTGTTCCGGGACGGTCCACGCGGCGCGCTGCCTTCACTTTCTCCCATGGGGACAGTACTCTCGCTTTCATGGCACGTTCCCGCATCAGTTCGCTCGGTCCGTAACAGTCCTCTTCCCGATGCGGATCAAAATCCGCGTACCCGGCTCTTTTCCGATGCATGGCAAGAATCCCATTTAATGTCATTTTCAGGTCTTTCCGCTCCACAATCGCATCGACAAATCCGTGCTCTAACTGAAATTCTGCCCTCTGAAATCCTTCCGGAAGCTTCTGTCCGATCGTCTGCTCAATGACACGCGGTCCTGCAAATCCGATCAGCGCACCAGGCTCAGCGAGGATGATATCCCCCAGCATGGCAAAACTGGCTGTCACGCCTCCCGTGGTCGGATCTGTCAGCACCGGCACATAGAGAAGCCCTGCATCAGAATGCCGCTTCAATGCGGCAGATGTCTTTGCCATCTGCATCAGGGAAATGATCCCCTCCTGCATTCTCGCTCCGCCGGAACAACAGAACAGAATGACCGGAAGCTTTTCCTCCGTCGCCCGCTCCACTGCCCGTGTGATTTTCTCACCGACCACATGTCCCATGCTGCTCATGAGAAATCTGGCATCACAGATGCCAAGCACGGTCTCCTCGCCATAAATTTTACATTTTCCGACCGTCACTGCCTCGTGAAGTCCGGTCTTTTCCCGGACTGTCTCAAGCTTCTCCTCATATTCCGGGAATTCCAGCGGATTCTCGTCCTCCAGATATTCGAACCACGGCTCGAACGTCCCGGCATCTGCCACCATGCGGATTCTGTTTTTTGTCCGGACTCTGAAATAGTTTCCACATTGATAGCACACATAACGGTTCTTTTCCACCTCTGCGCGGTCGATTTGCTGCTTACATGACGGGCAGATAATCGAAGGTTTCTCTGTTTCTGCTGCCTTTTTCACAGACGGTGGTGTCACCGGCTTTGTCTGCATCTGTTCTTTTTTATATGGAATCCGGATGTCCCGGCTCTTCTTTTCAGGTCTTAAGGAAATCAATTTTCTCCGTCTTAAAATTGCTGGCATATTTCTCCTTTCTGCTTACTGTATCGCAAATGTAAGTTCTGCAACACAAACTGTATCACCGTCCACTTTTGCCACAGCTTTGCCCACACCGATTGGACCTTTCTGCTTTATAATCTCAGTCTCTAAGATCAGTACATCCCCCGGAACCACTTTTCTCTTGAATTTTGCAGAGTTGATGGATGCAAAATACGCGGTCTTCCCACGGTTTTCCTCTTTTCCAAGCATCGCCACTGCCCCGGTCTGTGCCAGAGCCTCCACGATCAATACGCCCGGCATCACCGGTTCCCCCGGAAAATGTCCGGCAAAAAAAGGCTCATTAAAGCTCACACATTTTTTTGCAACTGCACGGATGCCGTACTCGATCTCTTCCACTGTATCAATCAGAAGCATTGGCTGTCGGTGCGGGATGATCTCCATAATCTGTTTTGTATTTAAAACTGACATCTTTCTCTTCCTGCTCTTTCATTTTTCAAATCTATTTTTTGCCAATTTCATGTACTATAAAGTCTCTTTATATTTCTTCAGTAAAATGCTCGCATTATGTCCGCCAAAACCAAGCGAATTGCTGAGCGCATAATTTACTTCCATGGAGACCGGCTCCTTGCAGTAATCAAGGTCCAGCTCCTCATCCGGGATCTCATATCCGACTGTCGCATGCACATAATTTTCTTCCATCTCTTTCACACAGGTGACAAACTCAATGGCTCCTGCTGCACCGAGCATATGTCCGACCATAGATTTGGTGGAGTTGATTTTCATTTCTCTCGCATGCTCCCCAAACGCAAGCTTCACTGCCCTTGTCTCAAACAGGTCGTTGTGATGGGTTGAGGTTCCGTGCGCATTGAGATAAAATACCTCGTCCGCTGGCACCCCGGCATCCTCTAAAGCATTTGTCATCGCTTTTGCCGCACCGCTTCCGTCTTCCGCCGGTGAAGTGATATGGTAGGCATCGGAAGAGCAGCCATAGCCTGCCACCTCCGCATAGATCTTAGCTCCCCGCTTTTTAGCATGTTCGAGCTCTTCGAGAATGACAATGGCGGCTCCCTCGCCCATGACAAATCCGCTCCGTTCCTTATCAAATGGGATGGAACAGCGCTTCGGGTCAGTCGCTGTTGTGAGCGCCGTTAATGATGTGAAACCTGCAATTGCAATCGGACAGATGCTTCCCTCTGTTCCGCCTGCCACCATCATATCCGCTTCCCCGTACTGGATCGCGCGGAATGCTTCCCCGATCGTATTTGTTCCTGTCGCACAGGCAGTCACAACGTTGATACTTTTTCCTTTTAACCCGAAATGGATGGAAACATTTCCCGCCGCCATATTGGAAATCATCATCGGCACAAAAAGCGGTCCCACACGGTTCGGTCCTTTTTCCACCAACTTGGTGTACTCGCGCTCTATCGCCTGCAGGCTTCCCACTCCACAGCCGATCGCGCAGCCCACACGGTACGGGTCTTCCTGTTCCATCTCAATTTTGGAATCCTCGATTGCTTCTTTCGCTGCTGCCATGGCATACTGGCTAAAAAGCTCCATACGTCTCGCCTCTTTTGCGTCCATATAAGCTTTTGCATCAAAATCTTTCACCTCTGCCGCCAGCTTCACCTTATAATCGGTTGTATCAAAATGTGTGATCGGTGCGAAACCGGTTTTCTGCTCTTTCACACTCTTCCAGAAATTGTCTATGCCAATTCCGATCGGGGTCACTGCCCCCATTCCGGTTACTACTACACGTCTTTTTTCCATTTCTTCTTTCCTTTCCGCCTGTTTCTCTACATATGCATACCGCCGTCAATGGAAATGACCTGCCCGGTTATATAAGAAGCTTTCTCAGATGCCAAAAAAGCAACCAGCTCTGCCACTTCCTCCGCTTTTCCTGTCCTTCCCAGAGGAATCTGCGCCTTCACAGATTCCCTCGCCTGCTCCGGCATCGCTTCTGTCATCTCCGTCTCGATAAATCCGGGAGCAATTGCATTGCAGGTTATTCCTCGTGATGCAAGTTCCCTCGCTACACTTTTGGTCAGACCAATGATTCCTGCCTTGCTGGCGCTGTAATTTGCCTGCCCTGCATTTCCCATCACACCGGATACGGATGAAATATTAATAATTGTTCCTGATTTCTGTTTCAGAAAATATCTCGCCAGGTGTCTGATCGTGTGAAAAGCCCCTTTCAGATTTGTCCGCAGTACATCATCAAAATCATCCTCTGACATTTTCATAATCAAGCCATCTCTTGTGATTCCTGCATTATTTACTAAAATATCAATATGCGCGTAGTCACGGATCAGGTCTTTCACCATCTTTTCACAGGCTGCAAAATCTGTGACATCACACGCGACCGTCTCTGCTCTTCCTCCGTTTTTTCGGATCTGCTCTGCTGTTTCCTCTGCCGCTTTCGCGGAATGACAGTAATTAATGATTACCGTTATCTGCTCTTTTGCAAGCCTTAACGCGATCGCTTTGCCTATGCCTCTGCCTGCTCCTGTTACAAGAGCTACTTTTTCCTGCTGTTCTACTTTTTCTGACATCTTATCTCCTGTTTCCCGCACATTTTTTTGTATCTTGATTCTCTTTCTGACAGTTCTCTGTGTTTGAAACACAGAACCTATCAACAGCTTCTGACTGCCGGGTCTGCTAATACTGCATAGAATTTAGCAATGTTCCGCAACAAACCGAACAAAATCTTCCATTTTATCAATATTACAGACTTTCACATTCCGGTCGATTTTCTTTATAAACCCGCTTAATGTCTTTCCTGGTCCTATCTCCACAAATTCATCCACACCGTCTGCAAGCATTCGTTCTATTGTCTGCTGCCATCTGACTGGTGAATAAATCTGACACTCTAACAAAGGCTTCACCTGTGTCTGTTCGGTCACATAGTCTGCTGTCACATTGGCAATATATGGAACAAAGTTCTCTCTTATCTCAACCTTGTTCAACGCCTCCCTCAGCTGTTTTCCTGCGTCCATCAGCAGTTTGGAATGAAACGGTCCGCTTACTTTAAGCGGTACCACACGCTTTGCTCCGGCTTCTTTACATGCTTCTCCGGCAGCCTGTACTGCCTCTGCCTTTCCAGAGATCACAATCTGTCCCGGGCAGTTGTAATTGGCGACAGATACTGCAAGCTGCATCTGTTCTTCTGTCTGCTCGCAGATTTGTTCTATTTTTCCGCCATCCAGACCAAGAACCGCCGCCATCGCCCCGCCTGTCGGAACTGCCTGCTGCATGTAGATGCCCCGTTTTCTAACTACCTCGAACGCTTCCTCTGCTGTCATCACCCCGGATGCAACAAGTGCACCGTACTCTCCAAGGCTTAATCCCGCTGTCACATCCGGCTGATATCCGTTCTGTTCCAACGCCATATAGATGGCTGTCTCAGTTGCAAGCATGCAGATCTGCGTGTATTCCGTTTGATGGATCTGCTCATTTTCCGTGAAACACAACTTTGGAAGATCCAGTCCAGTCACCTCAGATGCAAGATCATATACTTCCCTGCAAATCGGTAGATTTTCGTAAAATTCTTTTCCCATTCCAACATACTGGGATCCCTGTCCCGGAAATATAAATGCTGTCTTACTCATCGCAGTTTTTCTCCTCTGTCCTTCTGCCAGATAGCAGCTGTTCTGCCTCTCTTACGATCTCCTCTAAAATCTCCTGGCATGTTTCTTCTTTTTTGATAAGTCCGGCAATCTGACCTGCCATCAGGCTTCCGTGAACCGTATCTCCATCCTGCACGGCTTTGCGCAGGGAACCGAGTGTCAGCTGCTCTAACTCCTCGAAGGATGCACCTTCTTTTTCCAGTTTCAGATATTCTCTTGTCATCTGATTGCGGAGCACCCGGATTGGATGTCCGGTGCTCATGCCTGTCACTTCCGAATCAATATCTCTTGCTTTTAAGATCCGCTCTTTGTAATTAGGATGGACAAGAGCCTCTTTGGATGCCACAAATCTCGTTCCCATCTGAACACCTTCTGCGCCAAGCATCCTGGCCGCCGCTAACCCACGTCCATCTGCAATTCCACCTGCGGCGATCACTGGAATCTTTACGGCATCCACAACCTGCGGTACCAGTGTCATGGTTGTCGCGGAACCGATATGCCCGCCGGATTCCATTCCTTCTGCCACCACGGCATCTGCCCCGGCACGCTCCATCAGTTTTGCCATTGCCACACTTGCCACAACCGGAATCACGGTCACACCTGCTGTCTTCCACTGTTCCATGAACTTCGCCGGGCTTCCGGCTCCTGTGGTGACGATCTTCACGCCTTCCTCCACGATGACCTGTGCCACCTCTTCAGCATTCGGATTTAACAGCATGACATTGACTCCGAACGGTCTGTCTGTCAGCTCTCTCGTCTTGCGGATCTGCTCCCTGACGATCTCTGCCGGTGCACTTGCAGCTCCAATCAGTCCAACACCTCCTGCATTTGAAACCGCTGCGGCAAGGTGATACTCTGCCACCCATGCCATACCGCCCTGGATGACCGGGTACTTACAGCCGAGCAGTTCTGTGATTCTTGTCTTCATCTTCTCTCCCTTTCTGAAGGTCTTCCCAGTTTCCGGTTATAATCGCTCCGGGTATAACTGCATGTATCTTCTTCTACGCTTCGATTCCTTTTGCTTTGAGATATTCTTCCAGATCCTTAACGGTTGCAATCTTTTCCAGATCTTCTGATGGGATCTCAATTCCGAACTCTTCTTCCATTGCCATCACCATCTCGAACAGATCCAGGGAATCTACTCCAAGGTCTTCTTTGAAGTTTGTCTCCGGTTTGATTTCCTCTGCATTTACACTTAACTGTTCTGCGATAATTTCTTTCATTTTTTCTGACATTTTTTATTCCTCATTTCTTTGTTTTCTTTTTGTTTATATTTTGACTGTCAAACTATTTGACTAGCAAAGTATATAACTTTGTTTCTGTTTTGTCAACAAGAATATTTTGATTATCAAAGTTTTTATTTGCAGTATACTATTTGTGCAGCATTTTCTGTTATATTTTTTCCACGAAAAAAGCACCCGTCATCCCACATAAATAGGAAAACGGGTGCTTTCTCCGTCAGTTTAAAATCTCAATTGCTTCTTTTTCTTATAAGGTCTCATAACCATAAGAATTTACAACAGCGTCTAACTTCTTGCCTGCCTTACAATCCGGGCATTCATTCGGATCAGATAAGGTGAAGTTTGGAAGATCCTCATGTGAGAATACGCTGTATACCGGATATCCGTCTACTTCCTGGATATTTCCGAAGATAACGGATAAACCTTTTACGTGTCCACCGTAAGCAAGGATGGTTCCGATTGCTTTTGTGATGGTGCGTCCGCTCATGGCACTTGCCAAAACAACGAGAACGTTACGTCCCTTGATCATATCTTTGATATTTTTCTTTACAACCATCTGTCCACCGTTGTCGAACTCCGGTGTAATGACATACATACTGTTGTGGTGTGTGCTGTTTGGTACACCTGCTGCTGCAAGCTCTTCTGCAAGATATGCACCGATCACTTCACATCCATCCATACAAATAATAGTATCGATTGGTGTCACGTTTGCGTTGTTCTCAATCAGAGTTTCTGCATTGATCAGTGGAGACATATATTTGTGATCAATATCAACCTTTTTGATGTACTGTTTTGCCATGGCTGCAGCTACTTTCTTTGCCTCAGACATACGCATTTTTAAGTTGGACATATCAATGTAGTAATTTACATGGAAACGGTCACTTGAAAAATGTCCAGGAGTAACGCTTAATTCGATGTTGCTGTCTACTTTAGATTTAACTTTCATAATCTCCATAACAAGACTCTCCTAATCTCAATTGTATTTCGGAATCGCAATATCCTTCACCTCGATCCCGATTGCAGGCTCCCAGCTATCCTCTGATTTCTGAGAGCCTGTGATCTTCCCATACTAGCACTCAATCTTAATGCCTGTATCGTACTTCTTGTCATCTACGATGACTCTTAAGTCATATGTTCCCTTTAAGCCTGCTTTATTGACAGAAATGGAAACTTTTCTTGCATCCTTCTCGATGAAAGTACCACAGCATAATGCAGCGAACTTTGTCTTAGCTGTAGAGATATAGTATCCATGCTGCTCTCCGTCCTTCTCAAGCATTAACATAACAAGCTGTCCGGACTCGAAGGTTGCACGGAATGTGAATCTGTCGTCCTCTTCCTCTACGGATGTCTCGTAAATATGAGGAATCTCCTCTCCGCATGGATCCATTGGAATTAAGGTATCGAACTCTTTTGTCACACCCATATGACCAAATCTTAATCCATCACCTAATGGTAAGTTATCCTGGTCATGATACAGGGATAATTTCTCTGCACGATAGAAGTTACCCTCTACCTCTAACTCTAACATCTTCACATCATCTAATAATTCTACTGTGATAGAACGTGTGCGAACGTTCGGATCTGTGGATAATGCAGCAAATTCTTCTGATGCATTTTCTCCGTTGTACTGGATACCACCGGAATGAACCATATAATGTCCTTCTTTGTAGAATTCTACGTTGCAGATGTACATAGAGAAGAATTCCTGACCTCTCTCTTTGCCATACTGCCATACCTGACGGATAGACATATCATCCGTATTGATGTGATATCTCACACCACGGGAGAAGTTGTCTTTATTTAAGATGCGTTTTGCAGGATCTTTGGAACGGAAGTGTCCATTATCAAAGCACATAACATCGCCATCTGGTAAGATTACGTTTGCATGCTGCTCATACTGCCAGTCAAACTCGCTTCCGTCATCAACTGGTTTGAAGAAGTACTTCTGGTACTCTTCCGGCCACTGATCCGGATCACCGATGATCCAGTTTAATTTTCCTGTCTCGAAGTCAACGTTACACATAGAGTCAATATGACGTCCGGAGAATGTTAAGGAATTCGTGTTCTTATCATACCATACAGCGTTGTTATGGAACCAGTCTTCCTCTGTCCAGCTTCCACTTGGAGCAACTTTCTTAGGATCTAAGAAGTCCTTGTAATCCCATGTCTTTAAGATCTCACCTGTATTTCTGTCAACCATGACACACATATCTTCTACAGTATCGCTTGTCAGATCTTCTGTTAAGATTAAGAGGTTGCCATTTTCCAGTTCGAACTGATCATGATGATATCCGCCCGGGATTGTGAACTCTTTTACAACTTTACCAACCATTGTCATTTCATAGATACCTGACATATAGTATGGCATTTTTAATAATCTGTGTGTACCGATCAGGATATTTCCGTTCTTTGCACGTTTGATATCGAATACAGTCGGGATATTTACATGCCATCTTACTTCGCCCTGATAATCAAAACCTGTAGCAAGAGAACTAAGTGCAGGAGAAACGATAATAAGCTCATCTCTTAAGTAAGATGCTGTTGTCTCCATCTTAATAAGCTTTGGAACATCGTCTGATAACGGTTCTGTCTCGATCTCGATGGTATTCTTTTCACTGCGGTATAACTCGATCTCAACTTTGTTCTTGTATCCGCCATATAATCCAAGGATTGGTAAAATATGCTCTTTTGCCTTCGGGAATGTGTGCTTCATATTTCCTGCAGGCTCTTTTCCCAATACGGTAACCGTAACAGCGATCTCTTCCTCTGTTTTGAAAAGAACGACTGCTGCTAATGGGTTAATGAAATATGGGTTTAATTTTACTAATGGATGCTCTAATGTATAGTCTCCGTTATGGAACTCCTCGAGCATTGCCTTCTCAGCTTCGTTCTGTCTGTCAACTAAGCTTTTTGTAAATGTATATTTTGTATTCAAATTTCGGTACCTCCAAATTCATTTTGTGTAATCATTCAGTACTTCTTCTTTACTGTTTCTTACTTTTCCCCTGCAAATGCAAGCTGTCAAAATTCTATCCTTCTGACTTTGCTTTTGTGTGGAAACTTTTTATTGTGTAATAATAGGAAGACTATGGATAGCCTTCCTATTATTCACATTTCGGTACGACCAGATCGTATCCGTGTATCAACCGATACGGATGTCATGTTCTTCTACGACTAGCAAGTGATCTTAACACCTGTCTCGTACTTCTTGTCATTGATGATGACACGTACATCGTATGTACCCTTTAAGCCCTTCTTCATGATACATGTTCTGATATTTCTGTCATCTGTATCAAGGAAGGAACCACAGCACATAGCTTTGTTTGGTGTAGCTGTTGTGGAGATGTAATATCTGTGAACCTCATCACCGTTCTCTAACAGTAATAATACAAGGTCACCCTTTACAAATCTGGAGAAGAATGTGAACTTATCGAACTCATCTTCGATTCTTGCCTCGCAGAAATCTGGCATCATCTCGCCTGTTGCCTCTGCCGGAACCTCTGTCTCCATCTCAGCAGATACGAATGTATCACCTAAGATCTTTCCTTCGCCTAATTCAAGGTTGATTCCATCGCTGTATAATTTTAATTTCTCTGCACGGTAGAAGTTACCTTTTACCTTTAACTCGAACATCTTCTTGTCTTCGTATACTTCTGTTGTGATCGTATACTCAGATCCGCCGCTCATAGCTGCATATGGTCCAAGTGCCTCAGATGGGTTGCCGTCTTTATCGTAAGCGATACCACCGGAATGAACAAGGTAATGTCCTTCGTTGTAGTACTCTACATTACAGATGTATGGTGAGAAGAACTCTGCTCCTCTTTCTTTACCATAAGACCATACCTGCTCGATTGTCATCTTGTCTGTATCGATCTTATATCTTACACCACGTGAGTAAGAATCCTTTGCAGGACGTTTCTCAGCTTCAAACTTTGTATCGTTGTGGTGGTTATCGAAGCACATTACATCACCGTTTGGAGTGATTAAGTTTGCGTGCTGCTCATACTGCCACTCGAAGTTGTTTCCAACTGGTTTGAAGAAGTATTTCTGCTTCTCCTCAGACCAGTTGCGTGGATCACCGATGATCCAGTTTAATTTTCCTGTCTCAAAGTCGATGTTGACCATAGAATCAACGTGACGTCCGGAGAATGTTAAAGAATTGGTGTTCTTGTCATACCATACTGCGTTGTTATGGAACCAGTCTTCATCTGTATAAGATACGCCGGCACCATCGCCTGGTGTCAGGAAGCTCTTGTAATCCCATACACGGAGCACTTCACCAGTCTCTCTGTCAACTAATGCACACTTATCTTCTACTGTATCGCTGTTAAGGTCATCTGTCAGAACTAATAAGTTGCCATCTTCCATCTCGAACTGGTCATGATGATATCCACCTGGGAGACGGTACTCTTTGTAAATCTTACCAACCGGGCTCATCTCGTAAAGACCTGACATATAGTAAGGCATTCTTAACAGACGGTCTGTACCGATTAAAAAGTTACCATTTCTTAAACGTTTGTAATCGAATACGCACATAGCGTCTAAGTGCCAACGGATGTCACCAGCGTAGTCGAATCCGCATGGTTTGAATAATCCGGCTGGGCTTAAGATCATAACGTTATCCTGGAAATATTCCGGTGTTGTATGGCAGTACTGTAAGATGTCAGGAACAACATCACCAACCTCGATGTTGATCACCTTTGTCTCGCCTCTGTAAAGTCTGATCTCTACAGTATTGTTATAGTTTGCATATAATCCTAAAATTGGTAATACATGAGTCGTTGCCTTCTCAAATGTATGTGTGAAATCAGCTTCTTTTGTCTTACCTTTTACCGTTACTGTAACAGCTACTTCTTTCTCTGTCTTGAAGAGAACAACTGCTGCTAATGGGTTGATGAAATAAGGATTATATTTTACAAGTGGATTCTCAATTGTGTAATTGCCAGCTTCAAATTCAGCTAACATCGCTTTCTCAGCTTCTGCCTGTTTTGGGATCCAATGCTCTAACTGTGTATATTGCACTTCTGCCATGGTAATACTACCTCCTGATTTTCATTATGCTGTAACTGCTTCCGCGACAGCTGCACCTGCACCGTCATAAAAGCCGGAAGCGTTACGGATGATTTGCATTCTGCAGATCTTATAATACTTCTTCAATTGCCTTAACAAGGGCTGGTTTCTGCTGTAAACCTGTTAAACGTTTTACTTCTTCTCCATCCTTGAATAAGATCAGAGTCGGGTAACCCTTTACTCCGTATCTCTCTGTCAGATCTTTGTTCTCGTCAAAGTTTACTTTTAAGATTGTCATCTTGTCGCCTAATGTCTTGTCTACATCAGCCAGAACAAAAGATAACATCTTGCAAGGTCCGCATGTTGCAGAGAAGAAATCTGCTAATACAACCCCTTTGTTAAATAACTCGTCAAATTCCTGTGTTGCTACTTCCTTTAACATTTTGAAAAGCACCTTCCTTTCTTACATATTTTTGATATAGCTTGCTGCGTTCTGAGCTGCGATTGCACCGTCAGCGCAAGCTGTAATAACCTGTCTTAACTCTTTTGAGATACAGTCTCCGGATGCGAAGATTCCCGGAATCTTTGTCTCCATTCTGGAGTTGGTCTCAATATATCCGTGGCTCTCTGTAATTCCAAGATCTTTTACAAAATCTGTTACAGGGTATAATCCGATGTACTCGAATACGCCATCACATTTTACTGTGTTCTCTTCGCCTGTCTTTGTAGATTTGAAGTGGATACCCTCTAAGGAGTTCTCACCTACGAAGTTCAATACATCCTGGTAAGGATAGATTGTTACTTTTTCAGAGCTGCGCAGCTTATCGCATGCGATAGGATCTGCTGTCAGATCGAACATGGTAACAATCGTCAGATGTTTTACGATATCGGTTAAGTAGATGGACTCTTCTACTGCGGAGTTACCGCCACCGATGACAACAACATCCTTGTCACGATAAAACTCGCCATCACAGATTGCACAGAAACCGATACCGTTTCCGATGAACTTGTCCTCGTTCTCTACGTGCAGTCTTCTGTGTTCTGTTCCTGTTGCGATGATGACTGTCTTAGTCTCGATCACACGATCCGGATCTTCTTCCACATAAAGCTTCTTTGTCGCTCCGCAATCTTCGATCTTTGTGATTGTTGCATAATCAAACTCAATGTTTAATTCCTGTGTGTGGTTGAACATGTTCATGGCAAGCTCTGCACCGTTGATGGTACCCACACCTGTGTAGTTCTGAATTTCATTTGTGTTAATAATCTGTCCGCCCGGAGCAAGCTTGTCTAATAAAAGGACTTTCATATTTGCTCTTGCAGCGTAGATAGCTGCTGTCATACCGGATGGGCCGGAACCTACGATTACTACGTCATAAAGACTCATATTTTTCTACCTCTTTACTCTTTTATTCCAGTGTGCCAGATGGTTTGCAGCACACTGGAACACTAACTCTATTTTACATCAATAAATTGATAAATGGAATACCTAATACTAAGATAATAGCTACTTCAACTAAAACAAATGTTGTAGCATATTTGTATACGTCACCACTTGTTAAGTACTCTTTGTTACCGAACAGCATAGCTGCGAATGGAGAAGCTGCCGGTGTGCATGCTGCTGACAATAATACAGTGAAGATCAGCAGGGTAATGATCGGAGCCGGGTTCACACCTGCTGATACACAGTAGGTTAATACAACTGGCTGCATGATCATACCGATTACAAGAGAGTTACAGATATTGGTCAACACAACTGTTACAATAAGTAACACGATTGTAAATACAGTTCCTGACATTCCTGTAAAGATTGGAGATAATACAGTGCTTAAGAACGGTGTAATACCGGTTGACTCATTTGTCAGTACACCGCCAAGGTAAATAGCAGCTGCACATAACCAGAATGTCGGCCATGCAAAATCTTTTCCCATAACCTGCTGTATATTTAATACAGGGCCATCATCCACCTGAATCAGTGCAAGAATTACAGTAAGGATCATAGGTACGATCAGTGAATTCTTGTTCAGGAAGCTTAATACCGGTACATTTGGTAATAAACTTGGAACTAACATACAGAAGATAAATACGACAAGAGAGATACCGAAGATCTTCTGTCCTTTGTTCATTGGTGGTAATGGATTCTTCTCAAGCATCTCGATCGTAACATCTTTTAATGGTTCCACATCTGGTCTGAAGACAAATCTCATTACTAATACAACAGAAATTGCAAGAATAAGACCCATGACAAAGCATCCGATGAAGTAAGAAGCATCTGAGATCATGACGCCTTCCATTTCTGCAAGGTTACCAAAGTTCGGTAATAATCCACGGTAGTTACCTAATAATGCAAGACCGTTAGACATATAAGGTGGTACAGGGAATCCGATTAACGCACCTAATACAACACCGATAACGATCAGTTTTGGATATTTGTCTGTTTTCTTGAATCCAACATCTTCAAAAATTCCGTAAAGTACCGGCCAGAATAAGAAGATTGGAGCGAAACATCCGATGAATACAGACATAACGTAACTTCCAAGTATAATTGCTGTGGTGAATACCCAAGGTCTTCCCTCGATTACTTTACGTGTCAGGATCCATCTTCCGATGTAAGCTGTCAGCTTTCTGTTTGTAAGACCGCCCATGAATATCATAAGGAAGATCATCTGACCAACTGTCGCATTACCAAGGAATGCCACTAATGCGCCTCCGGCTGTTGTGAAATCACTCAGACCGATCATGACAACGGCTGTCAAGCTGGCAACGGTCGGATCACTTGTTGTCCATAAATAAATGGTACCAATAAAGATACCCATAATCTGAAGACCAACTTCTGTTACTTCCGGTAACACTCCAACTGGAATGAAACGAAATGCGATCATAATGAGAAGACCAATCGCAAAGTGGATATAGGACATATTTTTTTTCATGTTTGTTTCCCCTACATTTTCATATTTTTTCATAACGTAAGCTGCAAATTTTTATATTTTTTGCGCGCTTTGCATAATGTTAATTTTTTGACAAATGAGAGCAAAAAAAATCATATGACGGGAAGATGTCATTTCTGATCACTCGGTATTTGTCATAAAACAAATGCCAGCTGGCATCCGGTATTGTCATGAGCAATAAAAAGCACATTATGCAAGCTTTCCACCGTCATATAACAATAGAAACAATAGAATACACACTCTGTGGATATTCTGCTGTCATGAATGACAGTCCTGGAGTACAGCACAGTATGCGCTGTACTCCAATCCTGACTTTACAGACTGGTCTGCTTCCTATTTATTGGAAGGACCAGCTGTGTGATGCATAGAGATAGGTTTTACGTTGTAGTTAGAACGGTACTCTGTCTCTGTCCAGTACAGATCTTCTGCAACCAGACACTCTGGGTTAAGTTCAACACCTTCCAGAATAAGCTCTTTGAACTTCTTGTATCCTGCACGGTCGATTAAGTGTCCACCATGTAAGTACTCTGGCTTGTAATCCATTACCCATGCAGAGAACTTCTGCCAGTTGCCTAATACTGCAAGAACTGTTTCCTCTGAAGCCCAGTTCAGGAACATCTTACCCATACGAGGTGTCTGACGTCCGGTACGTCCACCGATGATAACTTTGTAAAGAGGTTTTGCGGAACGTGTCCATGCACTTGCCGGACAAGCCTTTACACATTCTCCACATCCTACGCAGCAGCATGGATCTTTCTCGATCTTGCCTGTCTCTTTGTTAAGAGATAATACACGTGTTGCTCCGTGCTCACATTTCTTAGCGCAGAGTCCGCATCCGATACAACGCTCTGGATGGTAAACCATCTTGTATGTACCGATGATACCAAAGTCACATACGTGAGCTTTGTTACAGTCGTTTGGACATCCGGAGATGTTGATTTTGATATGGTAGTGGCTTGGGAAGACGATATTCTCGATCTTACGAGCCAGTTCGAATGTGTTAATGTTACCACAGATACAGTGATGATTACCAACACATGCTGTGATGTTTCTGGCACCGATTGTAGGATATCCACCTTTGTGATCCCATTCAGCCGGTTCACCGGAAATTGTATCCATATTAACGTTACATAACTCAGCATCTACTTCCTTGATGTAGTCTTCGATGTAAGCGTTAACTGCTGGAATGTCATCATATTTGATACCGCAGATATCGAATGTCTGACGGGTACCAAAATGGAAATTGCCATCGCCCCAAGTCTGTGCGATATGCTGTACAGTGCTTAAGTACTTTGCGTCGATGAAACCACCTGGCACACGCATCTGAAGCATAAATTCACCATCCACTTTTGACTGGCGGAAGCAATTAATACGAGTCTCTTTAATATTAATATCTCTGTTCATTGTCTCTCCTCCTAATCAACAAGATCTTTCGCGATGGTATATGGGAAAACAGGTCCGTCAAGACATACATAAACTTCGTCGATACGGCAATGTCCACATTTTCCTACTGCACAAGACATCTTACGCTCGAAGCTCATCCAGATCTTGTTTTCATCAAAACCATTCTTAAGAAGCTCAAGTCCTGCAAACTTCATCATGACTGGTGGTCCTACAACGAGAACGGCATAGTCTTCACCAGCTGCTTTTACTTTGTCAAGAGGAAGCTCGTTTACAACTGTTGTAACAAGACCACAGTGGAATCCTTCATGCTCCTCATTGTCAAGGCAGTACCATGTATTGAACTTCTCTTTCCATGTCTCAAGGTTGTTCTTGAATAATACGCTTTCGTAGTTCTTGAAACCACAGATCAGGTTGACTGATTTTGCATATCCTTCGTTCTTAGCTAAGAAGTTTAAAGTACTGCGGACTGGAGATACACCAGTACCACCTGCGATGATGAATACATGTTTGTCTTTTAATTCATCTACAGGCCATCCTTTTCCGTAAGGTCCACGGAGGAAAAGGAAGTCTCCAGGTCTCTTGTCAAAAATAACGTCGGTAACTTTACCAACTTTACGGATTGTGAATTCCAACCATCCGTCGCCCTGCTCACTGACTGAAATTGGACATTCTCCAATCTTTGGTACGGAGAGCTCAAGGAACTGACCGTGGGAAGGTTTGATATCCGTAGCAATACGGAATGTATATTCGATATCTGTCTCATGGTTGATGCTTAAAATCTCGCATGCCTGAGGCTGAACACAGTTTGTCATTGTTCCTGCTCCTTTCTTATTTGCCTAATTCTTTCTTAATTTCCTCAACTGCATCATTCATCTTCTTTAATGTTGTTGTAATTGAGATAAATTCTGGACAGCGGCTTGTACAACGTCCACATCCAACACACATATGTCCTTCATGGAAACGTGCATCGTAGTCATGGAACTTGTGAAGCATCTTGTAGCGCATACGGTCACCAGCTGTCAGACGGTAATTTCCGCCACCTGCTACTTTCGCGAAATCATCGATCTGGCAGGAAGCAGATACTCTGCGTCTCTCACCAACTTCCGGATTATCTCCGTAGATTACGTCGCGGGTTGTGAAACAGGTACAGGTTGAACAGGCTAATGTACAGGCTCCGCAGGAAATGCAGCGTCCGTTGAACTGTTTCCATACATCATGCTTCTTTAATGCGTTGAGAACTTCTCTGTCAGGGATCTCAGGAATCACTGCTGTAAGTTCGTTCTCCTGAACAAATTCAGGTGCGAAATCTGCAGCTGCTGCATCTGCGAAGTATGCTGCAAGATCCTCATCCTTCACTTCGAAGAGCATGCCATCTTCTGTAGGTTTTACTGCAACAGAGTACTCATCTGTTGTGTTGGTTCCCATGCTTACACAGAAGCAGGTATCATCGCCACCATTACATGGCATTAAGATATATTTTGCAAGCTCTTTCATACGCTCATAGTACATATCGGTGTATCCGCCGTTGCCAGCGTAGATTCTTGCCTGTACTTTCATAGCGTTGATATCACATGGACGGGCGAAGATAAGCATTGGACGTGTCTTGCCTTTGCTTGCACGGAACTCGTCTTCTGTGAAGTAGAATACTGTCTGCTGAATCGGTGATAATACTTCCTTCATCGGGTAAGTTGACTTGTGATCCCAAACCACCTCATCAAGAGATTTGATTTTGTCATATTTAATGACGTCTGTTTCAGAAAAACGGCCTTCGTTCTTGAAAAGCTTCGGAGCGTAAATATCATACTTCTCAGAAAGTTTCTCAAAAAGCTGTGTCGTTTCCTGCTTAGAAAGCTTATAGCTCATAGCTGTAATCTCCCTCCTCTTTCCTTTGTTGTTTGTTAAAATTTTATCATTCTAAAATTTTAAGTTGATACCTTATCGATAAAATTCTAACATTTGACATGCAAAAAGTAAAATGCTAATATACTAATATATGCCATAGGCATTTACTTATAATGACCATATTTATTATATTATTTACTCTATTATTGAGGAATTTTTCTTATTTATTTTGAACAAAAGGAGTTAGTTATGACTATCCGCAATTTGGAAATATTCACAAAGGTCGCTGAACTCGGAAGTATGAGTGCCGCCGCCAAATCGCTCTATATCACTCAGCCCTCCGTCAGCCTCGCAATCTCGGAGATTGAAAAAGAATACGATATCAAATTATTCGACCGTGTCGGCAATACGCTCTGCCTGACCCCGACCGGCCAGCAGCTCACGATTTATGCTGCGAGCATTATCCACCAATATAAAGAAATGGAACTCTTCCTTCAGGATGAGTCCCACAATGCAGCGATCCGTGTCGGTGCCACCGCCACGATCGGCTATTATATTATCTCGCCAATCATTGAACAGCTTCAGCGTGAACTGCCCGGTGTCAACTGTGAGGTCACGGTCGCCAGTACCGGCATCATTCAGGAAAAGCTATTAAAGAGTGAGCTTGACATTGGTTTCGTAGAAGGCGATATCACCTCCTCGATCCTTGTTGTAAAACCTGTCATGGAGGACGAGCTTGCCGTTATCTGTTCCAGTTCCCACCGCTTCTACGGCAGAAATTCCATCCCGTTACAGGAGTTAGAGGGAGAAGCCTTCATCTTAAGAGAGGAAGGCAGCGGTACGCGTGCCAGACTTGAAACCGTGCTCCGGGAAAACCATATCTCTTACCGTCCGCTCTGGGATTGCTACAGCTTCGAGGCCATTAAGGAAGCCCTGCTCCACAACTTAGGGATCAGTGTCATGTCCCCGCGTGTCGTCAAACACGAACTTGCCACCGGAGAACTGTGGGCATGCAGACTCGAAGATATCAGTTTCCGCCGCACCTTCGACCTCGTCTGCCGCAAAGGAAAGTTCTTCTCCAACACACTCTCCCGCTTTGTGGAGATCTGCGAGATAAACCGTAATATTTACTGATAGATGCTCTCCTTCTCAAGGAGCTTTTCAATCTCCTGCCGCACTTCCTTCGTGCGGCGCGGGGATGCCCCGCCGGAATTGATTCCGATCACCATCTCCTCATCCTGCACGATGCTTGGAAAATAGAAATCACACAGGCTTTTGTCATCTGCAACACTGACGAAGATCTGTCTGTTCTGCTCTTTTTCAAGTTCCAGACAGTCTGCCTTCACCTGATGGTTCACCTGTGTGTGATCCGTTGCCGCAACTACAAGATTCGCATCTGTGAGGTAAGATCTGTCATAAGTGGCACGGATCCAGGTTACCTTTTCCTGCTGTACCAGTTCTTTAACCACTGGTGTAACTTCAGGCGCCACTACAAGAACGTGGTCGCAGAAATGACAAAGTGTGTTAATGCGCCGCCCTGCAATCGTCCCACCACCGATTACAACGATTTTCTTTTCTGATAAGTCTATGAAAATAGGAAAATACTTCTTTTTTTCCATTCCCCGTATATCCTTTCTCTCCGGTTAGAGATTGTCCACACTGTTTTTTGATTTCTGCCCTTTTTCCCACATTTCCATTTTCTTACAGTGCTCCACAATTCCTAAATTTTTTCGTTCTGATACAATCAGATCATGCTAAGCCTACTCTGCGTCTCGGCTTCCAAATTTCTCCATAATCAGTTCCATCATGCTGTCCATGGAAGCCTCTTTCGATATGAAGATCTGCATGCCGTATTTGCGTGCTTCCGCCGCAGTCTGTTCCCCGATACAGACTGCACAGATCTTTGTATGATCCACATCCTTAATTCCATTCACAAAGCCACGCACGGTGGAGGCACTTGTGAAGGTCACCGCATCGATCTCCCCTGCTTCAAATGCCTTCTGAATCTCTTTGTTTAAAATCTCATTCACTTCATAATCTGTCTCATAGATTGGAATATCTTCCACTTCCAGACCTGCCTGCTGCAACGGTGGAATCAGCTCCTTTGAGCCTTCCTTTGCCCTTGCAATTACAATCCGGCTTTCCGGTACTGCCTCTTTTGCCAGTTTTTCTCCAAGCTCTTTTGCATTGAAGACTGCAGGCATCACGTCTGCACAGAAGCCAAACTTCCGCAGCTCTTTTCCGGTTGCACTTCCGATCACGGCAAATTTCAGGCTGCGCCCATCCTGCATGAGGCTTCTGGCATCAAGTCCAAGCTTAAGAAGCTGGTCGAAGAAAGTGCGCACACCGATTGGGCTTGAGAAGACGAGCCAGAGCTCTTTCGCACCTGTCTGTAAGACTGCATTTTTCAACTTTTCGTTCTGTTCAATCGGGTGAGTCACAATAGATGGAACCTCGAGCACCTGTGCGCCGCATGCACGAAGCCGCTCTGCCAGTGCTGAGCCGTTCTCCTTCGGTCTTGTGATCAAGAACTGTCTTTTTCCAAGTATCCTTTTTCCTGCCCAATCAAAGTCTTTCTCCAATGTGCAGACTTCACCGACCACAATAATCGCCGGCGCCTTGATCCCGGCCTGTTCGGATGCCTCCACCAGATGTGCTACATCAGATACAACTTTGCGCTGTCTGCTTGTCGTTCCACGCTCTAAGACTGCTGCCGGCATCGTTCCTTCCATTCCGGCATCCATAAGCCCTTTGCAGATGGACGGCATGGAAGAGATTCCCATTAGGAAAACGAGTGTCCCCTTCAACTGCACGAGTGCATCGTAGTTGATGCGGGACACTCCGTCTTTTCTGGCATGTCCGGTAATGACATGGAAGGAGGACGTGAAATCCCTGTGTGTAATTGGAATGCCTGCATAAGCAGGTACGGAAACCGCTGATGTGATTCCCGGAACGATTTCAAACGGGATCCCGTTTTCCACTAAGAGTTCCAGTTCCTCTCCACCTCTTCCGAACACGAACGGGTCTCCACCTTTTAAGCGCAGTACTTTCTTGCCGAGCAGTGCCTGCTCTAAGAGGATCTGGTTGATCTCCTCCTGCGGGACAACATGGTTGCCGGCGCGTTTTCCGACGTAGATGCACTCTTTGTCGTTCGGGATGAGGCTCATGATCTCAGTGCTGATAAGGGCATCGTAAACGATCACATCGGCGCTTTCGATCAGTTTTTTGGTCTTTATTGTCAGAAGTCCTGCGTCACCCGGACCTCCTCCTGCCAGATATACTTTTCCTTTTTTTGCTTCCATAGGGGTACTCCTTCTTTTCCTTGTGTATCTTAAATTCGAGGGCGAAGCTCCTCTGTAGGTTGTGAGGATGGCAGAACATGCCATCCTCGAAGGTTTTGGTGGAGCTTCGCTTCTAGGATCTATAGTTATTTCATTATTTTTTTAAGCGCAGTATTATAGATCAAAATACAAGCATAATAAAATCGTATTGAATACTTATACAGTTCGCATTCAAAATCCTGAAATATTACAGCAACTCCTGTAAGTTCTGTAAAAACATATTTCGGATTCCTGGAATTTCACCTAATCCCTTCATGTAGATGCTCACTTCACAGCCAGCCTCGGTCAGGGTTTGCTGCCAGGAGTTTTCTCCGTTTATGAGGTCTTTTTTTGCATGGTAGCCTGCTACGAAGAGGAGGGGCATGAGGCGGATGCTACGGTATCCGGACGCTACTATTTTACGCAGAACCATCTGCCGGCTTCGGTCGTCTTTCATGGTACCGACGAACACGTTGCGGCAGCCCTGCATATAGGCTGTGTATTCGAAGTTCTGGTAAGTTGTGTTGGCAAGGTGGTTGGTGCCGTGTCCGATGAGGACGAGGGCTTCCTCCTCCGTGAGCTTCACATCATCTAAGATGTGCTCAAGAGTCTGCATGTAATCCGGTTTGCCCATCAGAAGCGGTCTGCCGATTTTTACAGAGAGATCCATTCCTGCTGCCTCTGTGAGCTGTGCTGTCATGTCCTCCATTTCCACACCGTTTAACAGATAGGTAGGCTGGACGTAGGCTTCCTCTATGCCGTCCGCTTTCATCTGTGCCACTGTGTCTGCGATTCCCCGGTAATCCCCGGTTCCTTTTTCCTGCATGCGTTTTAAGACGAATTTGCTGGAATATGCCACATAGCATGGAAGTCTGAATTTTTCTGCGGCTTCCTGCTGCATGCGCATGGTTGTCGCTTCGAGTGCTGCTGTTTCGCTTGTCCCGACGCTTATGATTAAAATTGCCTTGTTCATATCTCTTTTCCTGTCTTAGTTTTATATATCCTATCGTTGTTTCTACCGTTTGTTTTTTTCACATCGTACAATAATATTGCCGTCCGTCCGCTGTCTCCACACAGCGCACTTTCACCTCGAACACTTCATCTAAGATTCCCTGTGCATAGATCTGTTCCGGCGTATCACAGGCACGGAGTTCGCCCTGCTCAAAGACGGCTATTTTATCTGCCCCTGCAAGCGCCATCGGAAGATCATGCAGGACGAGTACCACTGCTTTTCCTGCTTTTGCAAGCTCTTTCGCCGTCTGCATCACCTGAAGCTGGTGTTTCACATCCAGATAGGTGGTAGGCTCATCCATAAAAACGGTCGAAGTATCCTGTGCAAGCGCCATCGCCAGATAGATGCCCTGACGCTGCCCACCGGAAAGTTCGCTGACATTCGCTGTCTCATAAGCGCCCGTGCCGGTCTTTTCCATGGATTCCTTCGCAATTTTCTTATCCTCCGCCGTGTAGCTGCGCGGATAGGACAGATATGGGAACCGTCCGTGTAAAACCATGCGGATTGCCTGAATGGACGGTGTATTTCTGCTCTGGGACAGGAGTGCAGCCTTCTTCGCCACTTCTTTCCGCTTCATCTGCCGGATGTCCACACCGTCATACAGCACTTCTCCCTCAGAGATTGGAAGAAGGCCTAACGCTGCCTTTAGGAAGGTTGATTTGCCGCTCCCGTTCGGACCTAATAAGACAAGAACCTCCCCTGGATGAAAGTCTAATGTTATATTTTTCACAATCGTTTTTCCGAGATAACCGGCAGAGAGCTGTCTGGTCTGGATCATACCCTGCCTCCTCTCTGTCGGAACAAAAGCCACAGGAAAAATGGGGCTCCTGCAAAAGAAAGCACGATGCCGACCGGGATCTCGAACGGTGAAAATAATACACGCGCCACAAGATCGCAGAGCACCATAAAAAGTGCCCCACCAAGTGCCGTTGCGGCCAGTAAGATGCCGCTGTCCTCCCCTGCAAGCCGCCGCATCATGTGCGGCACGATCAGCCCGATAAACCCGAGCAGACCGGCAAAGCTCACTGCTGCTCCTGCTAACGCCGCTGCCAGTATCAGAAAGACGATCCTCATTCTTCCAACCGCCAGCCCGAGACTTTTTGCTGTGTCAGTTCCTAAAGATAAAATATCAAGCTGGTGGGACAGCGTCAGCAAAAGCACAAGGCTCACTACAATAATTCTTGCCGGTGCCGCAAGCTGTGACATCGTAACGCCGGTAAATCCACCGATCCGGAAATCTGCCACACTGTTTAGCGCATCCGGGACAAGTGTTACCACCGCATCAATCCCGGCATTAAAAAGGTTCGAGATCGCTACTCCCGCAAGCACCACCGTGATACGGGCAGCAACCGTGCTCTGTGCCAATACCATCACAAGAAGGACTCCTGCTAGCGCCCCGATAAAAGCGATAAGCGGTGTATGCTTCTGCATCGTCGGAAATAAGGCACAGACGAGCGCCACTGCAAAACCGGCACTTGAATTGACCCCGATCACGCCAGGAGATGCAAGCGGGTTATTCAGTACGGTCTGGATCACCATGCCCGACACCGCAAGGGCAGCCCCTGCCAAAAGCGCTGCACACGTCCGCGGCAGCCTGCTGTATAAAATAATCCGGGCTGTCGTAGACTCCCTGTCCCGTCCAAGCAGTGCCGCAAAAATATCCCGCGGATCCGCTTTCACGGAACCGATCAAAAGGCTTACCACCAGTGCCGCTGCAAGTGCCGTACCAAGCCCTGCCAGAAAGAATCCTTTACTCCTGCGGGTAGAGAATATCTGCAAGCTGTTCATATGCTTCCCCCCATCTTGCATCCGGTTTCATATTATAAAGGTTCGAATCCATCACATAATAACGGTTTTCTTTGACCGCTGTCAGCGTAGACCATGCCGGGTTGTCGAGAAGTGTGGTCTGCAAAATTTCCTCTGCCTCTGCCGGGTCCTCGCTCTGCAATACAACAAAAATGTAATCCGGATCCTGCTCTAAAATCACTTCCATGCTAAGCTGCTCTAAGAGGCTCTCGTTAGAATCTGCAATATTCATGCATCCCATATTGGCGAGCATCTCGCCTAACACGCTTCCCTCGCTGTTCTTCACCTTACAGCTCTTACCGCTGGCACGCACATACAGAACCGTTGGGTGGGTATCATCCACACGCGCAAGGGCAGCATCCACTTCCTCTGCCACTTTTGTTCCGTACTCCTCATAATTGTCTGTGCAGCCTGTGATATCGGTACAGATCTTTAACATTCTTAAATAATCATCAAAGCTGTTGACAGAAAAATAAGCCACATTGATACCGGTATCCTCAAAAAAGGTTTCCAGTTCGACATTTCTGTCTGTTCCGCAGCTTGCGATCACAAAATCCGGCTCGCAGGCAAGTAACTGCTCCTGGTTTAACTCTTTAGACGAACCAAGGTTTACAATATCCTCCCGGAGCGGCAGGTCAAAATAGGTCCATGTCGCATTCGTTGTTGCCACTAACTTGTCAATTCCACCAGCCAGATACCAGATATCTGCGTAGCTTGCGATCAGGGAGATGACTCTCTGCGGATTGTCTACCGTTACCTCACGTCCCAGATCATCTGTAAAAGTCACAGCACCGGTCTGTTCTGCCGCCTGTGTATCTTCCACTGTTGTCTCTGCCACAGCTTCTGCAGCCGCCTGAGTGTCAGCTTCCTGCGTTCCGGCGCCTGCCGTCCCACTGTTTTCTGCACCACATCCTGTGAATGTTGCTGCCGCTAACATTCCACACAAAATCAATGCTGCAATTTTCTTTCCTGTTTTTTTCATCTTTTTCTTTTCCTCTCTCTTTTGCTTTTCGCGCCCGCAAAATCACTCTGTCTGTGTTGCAGTATTTTGGTCGAATTTCTTCTGTTTGACATACTTATTAGATTAACAAAATAATATACTTCTTGCAAGTTTTTCTCTTTATATAAATAAAATCCGGGAAAAATATGGGGTTGACTTCCTGTTCTTCTGTTGCTATATTCTAAACAGCAGCAAAACAAATTCTGCTGTCAAATGAATAACAACATGCTAGGGGTGCTGGATTTTCCTCTGAATGATCAGAACAGGAAAACGCTGAGAGATATTTTATCGACCCTCACTACTTGAACCGGATAATACCGGCGTAAGGAAGCTTTGATAGGAATTTTCAGATTCTTTTTGAGATAGAACGATATCTCCTCCTGGCATGCAAAACAAGGAGG
>CAKRFH010000018.1:0-30665 GCA_934320555.1 uncultured Roseburia sp. | reverse complement strand
GGATTTTGCTTCGCAAAACAAGGAGGAATAACAATGGCAATATTAGTAGCAGGCGGTGCCGGATACATCGGCAGCCATACATGTGTGGAATTGCAGAATGCCGGATACGATGTAGTCGTACTTGACAACCTGTGCAATTCATCTGAGAAATCCTTAGAGAGAGTAAAGGCAATTACAGGCAAAGAAGTAAAATTCTACAAAGGCGATGTTTTAGACAGAGCCATCTTAAATGAGATCTTCGAGAACGAGCAGATCGACAGCTGCATCAACTTCGCAGGACTGAAAGCGGTCGGAGAGTCTGTAGCAAAACCTTGGGAATACTACAACAACAACATCGCAGGAACTCTGACATTAGTAGATGTGATGAGACAGCATAACTGCAAAAACATCATCTTCTCATCCTCTGCAACTGTATATGGCGATCCGGCAGAGATCCCGATCACAGAGAACTGCCCGAAGGGACAGTGCACCAATCCATATGGCTGGACCAAGTCTATGTTAGAGCAGATCCTGACTGATATCCAGAAAGCAGATCCGGAATGGAATGTGATCTTACTCCGTTACTTCAACCCGATCGGTGCCCATAAGAGTGGAACAATTGGCGAGAACCCGAACGGTATCCCGAATAACCTTATGCCATATGTAACACAGGTTGCAGTCGGCAAATTAAAAGAGCTTGGTGTCTTCGGCGATGATTACGATACACCGGACGGAACGGGCGTGAGAGATTACATCCATGTTGTAGACCTCGCACTCGGACATGTGAAGGCCCTGAAGAAGATTGAGGAAAATGCTGGCCTTTGCATTTACAACCTCGGTACAGGTCATGGTTACAGCGTTCTTGATATCGTAAAGAACTTTGAGAAGGCAACTGGCGTAAAAGTGCCATATGTGATTAAACCGAGAAGACCTGGCGATATCGCAGCATGCTACTGTGATCCGACCAAAGCAAAAGAAGAGCTTGGCTGGGTAGCCCAGTACGGAATCGAAGACATGTGCGCAGATTCCTGGAGATGGCAGAAGAACAATCCAAACGGATACGAGGATTAAGAGATGACAAAGGAAGAAAAGCTGCAGCAGGAGTGTACCCACAACTGCATGACCTGTGGCGCCGGATGCAGTGAGCACGGCGGCGACGGGGCAGGGACACTGGAAAAGACGCTGAATGCAATTTCTGAAATTGATACAGAGGAACTGCTCCGGGCATTAGAAGAAATGAACCAGAGCATGTAAGTGTAATGCCGGTGGGAGAACTGCCGGCATTCTATTGTATTATTGTCTGAATTTGGGATTTAATATAAAAAATTCAAAAAAATTAAAAAAATAGTAAAAAAGTGCTTGCATTATTCTTTTCCCTGTGTTATATTAAATGAGCAACACGGTTCGTTGGTCAAGCGGTTAAGACGCCGCCCTCTCACGGCGGAATCAGGGGTTCGATTCCCCTACGAACTGCTCAGCTGAATAGCTGATAGATAGAATGGCTTGTTGGTCAAGCGGTTAAGACGCCGCCCTCTCACGGCGGAATCAGGGGTTCGATTCCCCTACAAGCTGCTATGTTATTTTAGAATAACAGCCCAACCCGGAAGTTGATTGCTTAGGCGATCAACTTTTTTTCTGTTTATTTCCAATAAAGTGGAAAAAGGCTTGCAAAAAGCAGAAAAAGGTGTTACCTTATAGATGATAACACGATGACTTGGATTGAGAGAGGACATAAGCCCTCTCTCAATTTATGTTCAGGCAGAATGACAGACAGGCTGCCGTATACAAAAACTGAATATGGAAGGAAGAGGTGTACACATGTCGAAAAAAGAGATGTATGAAGCACGCACCGAGGAACTCATCACCCCGATTTTAGACCGCATGAACTTTGAACTGGTCGATGTGGAATATGTGAAAGAGGGAAGCACCTGGTATTTAAGAGTTTACATTGACAAAGAAGGCGGAATTACTTCCGACGACTGCGCAGATGTATCCAGGGAGATGAATGAGATTCTTGACAGGGAGGATTATGTGGAAGGTTCCTATACCTTTGAAGTGAGCTCTCCGGGTCTTGGAAGACCATTGAAGAAAGAGAAGGATTATGTGAGAAGCATGGGAAAGGAATTAGAGATCCGTACGTACCGTGCCATCAACCGTGAAAAAGAATTTTACGGGATCCTGAAAGCCTATGATGCCAATACGGTAACAATCGAGCAGGAGGACGGCGAAGAGCTTACGTTTGACAAAGCAGATATCGCGCTGATCCGTCTTGCATTTGACTTTTAAAGAATATAGAGAAAAGAGAACAGAATAAGGAGGAATAAAATGAGTACCAATAATGAACTGTTAGAAGCATTAACAATATTAGAACAGGAAAAAAATATCAGCAAGGAGACGCTGTTAGAGGCAATCGAGAATTCCCTCATCACAGCATGCAAGAACCATTTCGGTACTTCTGATAATGTAAAGGTGAACATCGACCCGGAGACATGCGAATACCATGTATTTCAGGAGAAGAAGGTCGTAGAGACCGTCGAGAACCCGGTAGAGGAGATCAGCCTTGTCAATGCAAAGATGATCGACTCCAAATATGAACTCGATGATATCGTTAATATCGAAGTAAAATCCAAAGAGTTCGGACGTATCGCCACACAGAATGCCAAGAACGTGATCTTACAGAAGATCCGTGAGGAAGAGAGAAAGATCCTTTTTGATGAGTATTACAGTATGGAGAAGGATATTGTGACCGGTATCGTTCAGCGCTATGTTGGAAGAAATGTCAGCATCAACCTTGGTAAGGTAGATGCGATCCTGACAGAGAACGAACAGGTAAAAGGTGAGGTATTCCAGCCAACAGAGCGTATCAAAGTGTATATTCTTGAGGTAAAAGCTACCTCCAAGGGTCCAAGGGTATTAGTTTCCAGAACCCATCCGGAGCTGGTGAAACGTCTGTTCGAGTCCGAAGTTGCAGAGGTAAGGGACGGTACAGTTGAGATTAAGGCAATCGCCCGTGAAGCAGGAAGCAGAACAAAGATTGCTGTATGGTCCAATGACCCGGATGTCGATCCAGTTGGAGCATGTGTCGGTATGAACGGTGCCAGAGTCAATGCCATCGTAAATGAGCTCCGCGGTGAGAAGATTGATATCATCACCTGGAATGAGAATGCTGCAATGTTGATCGAGAATGCATTAAGCCCGGCAAAGGTTATCTCTGTTATCGCAGATGCAGAGGAGAAGGCTGCAAAGGTTGTCGTACCGGATTATCAGTTATCCCTTGCAATCGGTAAGGAAGGACAGAATGCAAGACTGGCAGCAAGACTGACAGGATTCAAGATTGATATCAAGAGCGAGACACAGGCAAGAGAAGCCGGTGACTTCTATGATTATGAGAACGAATACGAAGATGATGAATACTACGATGAGGATGGCGAGTATCAGGAGGATGCGGACTACGACAACGGTGAGTATTCAGAGGAAGAGTAATCGAGGGACAGACAGATTATGGCAAATAAAAAGATTCCGATGCGTCAATGCATAGGCTGCGGAGAGATGAAGCCTAAGAAGGAAATGTTAAGAATCATTAAGACAGCGGAAGAAGAAATTTTACTGGATACAACCGGACGTAAGAACGGAAGGGGAGCTTATATCTGCCCGGACAGTGAGTGCCTCAAGAAGGCAGTGAAAGGGAAAGGATTAGAGCGCTCGTTCAAGATGGCGATCCCGAAGGATGTATACGAGATGCTGACAAAGGAGATGGAAGAATTTGAGACCAGATAGAGTTTTGTCCATGTTAGGCATTGCAGCCAAATCCGGTAGTGTCGTAAGTGGTGAGTTTTCAACGGAAAAAGCAGTGAAGGAAGGAAAGGCCTGCCTCGTGATCGTGGCTGGGGATTCCTCGGATAATACAAAGAAGATGTTTACAAATATGACGGATTTCTATGAAGTCCCTATGTATATTTATTCTGACAAAGAAACATTAGGACACTGTATCGGAAAAGAATTTCGTGCATCACTTGCAATTGTAAATGAAGGGCTTGCGCGTTCCATAGAAGACAAATTGAAACAGACAACAACTGAATAATGGAGGAGTCAGAATATATGGCAAAAATGAGAGTTCATGAACTTGCAAAAGAATTGGAAATAAAATCACAGGAAATTATAGAAACATTAGGCGGTACCGAGTACGAGGTGAAGTCTGCGAGCAGCAACATTGAGGATGCGGCACAGGATGTTATCCGTAAAAAGTACAAAAAGAGCGTAAAACCACAGGCAGAGCAGGCACCGAAGGCAGAGGCAAAGCCAGCAGCTGCACCGAAGGCGGAACAGCCGAAGGAAGCCCCAAAGAGTGGGGAGTCTTCTGAGCATGAGAGACCGAAGAAGAAGTCCAGTATCACAGCTGTTTTCAACGCACAGTACAGCAGACAGAACGCAGGCCATGGAAACGGAAACAGAAGACCGAACCAGGGACCGAGAAACCAGCGCCCGGACCGTGCAGACGGAGCAAGACGTCCACAGGGGGACCGCCCGCAGCAGGGAAGAGGAGCACAGCAGCCGAAGCAGGCCATGTCCGGGCAGGATATGAGAAAGTACTTTGACAGCCTCTTAAATCCGAACGCAGGCAAGACCGCGGAACCGGCACCGAAGACGGAAGAAAAGAAAGCAGCAGAACCGGCAGAGACGATCCAGCCAACACAGGAGAGAGTGTTCAAGAAGCCGACAGAGAATGTTTACGAGCAGATGCGTCAGCAGGAGAGAGCTGCAAGACCTGCACAGGACAGAAGACCGCAGGGAGACCGTCCGGCAAGAAATAACAACAGCCGTGGCAACGGCGACAGACCGGCACGTCCACAGGGAGACCGCCCATACAGAAATAATAACGGAGAAGGCGGGTATAATAATAACCGTAACAATAACGGTGACAGACAGGGACGCGGCGATAACAGAGGAGCGAGACCAAATGGCAATAATCAGAGACCTTACCAGAATGCAAGACCGGGTCAGAATTTCAACCAGGGTGATCGTAACGGCAATCGAAACAATTCGTATCGCGGCAAAGAATCTAATTCCGGAAGACTGGATCGTGAAATTGACAAGTTTAACAAGGATTCCGCACCGATCACGGAGGAGATCCGCGGTAAGGAGACAAGGGAGAGGGAACGCGACAATAAGAACCGCAACGGCAAACAGCGCGGCGACTACGATGTACTCGGCAGCAAGAAACAGGAACGTTTCGTAAATCTTGAAAAGAATGGCGGCAAGAAGAAACCGCAGCAGCAGCCACAGCAGCCGAAGCAGGAAGAGGAAGTGATCAAGACTTTAGTACTGCCGGAGAAGCTGACGATCAAAGATCTTGCAGACAAGATGAAAGTACAGCCGGCTGTCATTGTCAAGAAGCTGTTCCTAAAGGGAACCATGGTAACCGTCAACCAGGAGATCGACTACGAGCAGGCAGAGGGGATCGCATTAGAGTTCAACTGCATCTGCGAGCCGGAAGAGAAAGTGGATGTCATTGCTGAACTTCTGAAAGAGGAAGACGATGCAGAAGAGACCTTAGTACCACGTCCACCAGTTGTATGTGTGATGGGTCACGTTGACCATGGTAAAACATCCCTTCTGGATGCGATCCGTTCCACAAGGGTCACAGACCGTGAAGCGGGCGGTATCACACAGCACATCGGTGCATCTGTGGTATCCATCAACGGGCAGAAGATCACATTCCTCGATACACCAGGACATGAAGCATTCACCGCAATGCGTATGCGTGGAGCTAATTCTACCGATATCGCGATTCTTGTTGTCGCAGCGGACGATGGCGTTATGCCACAGACTGTTGAGGCAATTAACCATGCGAAAGCTGCAGGTGTGGAGATTATTGTTGCGATCAACAAGATTGATAAGCCAAGTGCGAATATCGAGCGTGTAAAACAGGAATTGTCCGAGTACGAACTGATTCCGGAAGACTGGGGCGGAAGCACTATTTTCTGTCCGGTATCCGCACATACGAAGGAAGGTATCGACAACCTGCTTGAGATGATCCTCTTAACAGCAGAGGTGATGGAGTTAAAGGCAAATCCGAAGCGTAACGCAAGAGGTCTTGTCATTGAGGCACAGTTAGACAAGGGACGTGGTGCAGTTGCAACGGTTCTTGTACAGAAAGGTACCTTAAAGGTCGGACAGCCGATCGCATGCGGAAGCTGTTATGGTAAAGTCCGTGCCATGATCGATGACCAGGGAAGAAGAGTGAAGGAAGCAGGACCATCTACCCCGGTAGAGATTTTAGGTTTATCTTCCGTACCGGAAGCTGGTGAAACTTTTGTTTCTCCGGATACAGAAAAAGAGGCAAGGGCATTTGCAGAGACCTATATTTCCGAGAGCAAGAACAAGCTGATCGAGGATACGAAGGCAAAGATGTCCTTAGACGACCTGTTCTCACAGATCCAGTCCGGAAATGTGAAGGAATTAAATATCATCGTAAAAGCCGATGTACAGGGATCCGTAGAGGCAGTAAAACAGAGTCTTGTAAAGCTGTCGAACGAGGAAGTAGTTGTAAAGGTGATCCACGGAGGAGTAGGTTCCATCAACGAGTCAGATATTATCCTTGCATCTGCATCCAATGCGATTATCATTGGATTCAACGTTCGTCCGGATCCGACCGCAAAGGTGACAGCAGAGCGTGAAAACGTCGATGTCCGTCTGTACAAGGTTATTTACAATGCGATCGAGGATGTGGAAGCTGCCATGAAGGGCATGTTAGATCCAATCTTCGAGGAGAAGGTGATCGGTCATGCTGAAGTAAGACAGATCTTCAAGGCATCCGGTGTTGGTAACATTGCAGGATCTTACATCCTTGACGGTGTCTTCCAGCGTGGATGTAAAGTCCGTATTTCCCGTGAGGGAACACAGATCTTCGAAGGAAATCTGGCATCCTTAAAGAGATTCAAGGACGATGTGAAGGAAGTAAAGACAGGCTACGAATGTGGTCTTGTATTCGAAGGATTTAACGATATCGCCGAGTTCGATCAGGTTGAAGCATATATCATGGTAGAGGTTCCAAGATAAAAACTTGTGATTGAGAGGCATAAAATATGAGAAAAAACAGTATTAAAAATACCCGGATTAACGGGGAAGTTTTAAAAGAGCTGAGTAATATCATCCGCGGAGAGATCAAAGATCCGCGGATCAACCCGATGACGAGTGTGGTGGCAGTGGAAGTAGCACCGGACTTAAAGACATGCAAGGCATACATCAGTGTGCTCGGGGATGAGAAGTCCCAGCAGGATACGATCAAAGGGTTAAAGAGTGCGGAGGGGTATATCAGAATGCTGCTCGCAAAGAACATCAATCTGAGAAACACACCGCAGATTACGTTCATCTTAGACCAGTCCATTGAGTATGGTGTGAAGATGTCAAAGATGATTGACGATGTGACAGAAGCAGACAGGGCGGCTGCTGTATTGTCAGAGGATGAAGCAGAAGAACAGGAATAAGAGAGATGGACAATCTGGATATTTTCCTGGCGGAAGCGGATACGGTCGCCATTGCCGGTCATGTCAGACCAGATGGTGACTGTGTGGGCTCCTGCCTGGCAACCTATAATTACATTAAGACTTACTTTCCACATGTGAAGGTGGCTCTCTACTTAGAACCGATCCCGAACATTTTTAAGTTTTTAAAACGTTCGGAAGAGATCTTAAACGAGTGGCCGGATGGCAGAACCTATGATCTTTTTATTGCATTGGACTGCGGGGATGCGACAAGGCTTGGAAATGCAGCAAAGTATTTTGAGAGTGCGGCACACACCGTCTGTGTGGACCATCATGTGAGCAACTTAAGCTTTGCAGAGCACAATTATATCGTTCCGGAAGCAAGCTCGACCTGTGAGCTGGTCTTTGACCTGCTTCCATACGAGCGGCTCGACCGCGAGATGGCGGAGTGCATTTACACTGGAATTGTGCATGATACAGGCGTGTTCCAGTATTCGTGCACTTCAAGGAAGACGATGGAGATCGCCGGAAAGCTGATGACAAAGGGAATTGATTTCTCCCGGATTATCGATGAGACATTCTTTACGAAGACTTATAACCAGAACCGGATTATGGGTCTTGCGCTGTTGAAGAGTCAGCTGCATTTAGATGGAAGATGTATTTCAAGCGTGATCACAAAGCGTGAGATGGAAGAGTACGACGTACTTCCAAAGCATTTAGATGGTATTGTAAGCCAGCTTCGGGTGACGAAGGATGTGGAGGCAGCCATCTTTTTATATGAACTTGAAGATGGCGAGTTCAAGATCAGTACCAGGTCGAAGAAGTTGGTAGATCTGTCTGCGATCGCAGTGAAATACGGCGGCGGCGGACACAAGAGAGCGGCAGGCTTCTCGATGAGCGGGGATCCGGAGCAGATCGTTGCTTCGATCGTTGCAGATATTGAGAAAGAGCTGCAGCAGTAAAATTAATTGGAAAAAGGATACAGTATGGTAAGCGGAATCATAAATGTATATAAAGAAAAAGGATATACATCTTTTGATGTGGTGGCAAAGCTCCGTGGTATCTTGAAGCAGAAAAAAATCGGACACACAGGGACACTCGATCCGGATGCGGAGGGAGTGTTGCCTGTGTGTCTTGGTAAAGCCACAAAAGTATGTGATCTGCTGACAGACAAGAGCAAGGAGTATGAGGCAGTACTTCTGCTTGGGACAGTCACAGACACACAGGATACCAGCGGCACAGTGCTAGAACAGAGAGAGGTAACAGTGTCGGAGGACGCGGTGCGGGAGGCAATACGCTCCTTTGTGGGAGATTACATGCAGGTCCCGCCGATGTACTCAGCACTGAAAGTGAATGGAAAGAAGCTCTGTGATCTTGCAAGAGAGGGAAAGACGGTGGAGCGTGCAGCAAGACCGGTGAAGATTCTCTCCATTGACATTTTACAGGTGCATCTGCCAAGGGTGCGGATGCGGGTACACTGCTCGAAGGGAACTTATATCCGAACGCTTTGTCAGGATATCGGGGAAAAGCTCGGCTGTGGAGGCTGCATGGAGAAGCTTTTACGCACACGTGTGTCAGAGTTTTGTGTGGAAGATGCGTTGAAGTTAGACCAGGTGGAGGCGCTTGTGAAGGCAGGGGATTTTTCCTTTGTGCATGCGGTGGATTCGGTCTTTTTCAAATACCCGAAAGCAGTTGTTTCCGGACAGTTTGACAAAGTATTATATAATGGAAACCGGATTGAACCGGAAATGATCTTAGATTATGAGAATGGATTTGCGGAAGAACCGGTCAGAATTTACGACGAAAAGGATCACTTTATCGGGATTTACGAATTCCAGCAGGAGAGAGGGAATTTTAAACCGGTGAAAGTGTTTATGGAACTATGAAATATATCAGAAATACAGTTGATTTTCAAATAGAAGAGGACACCGTGATCTCCCTTGGAAAGTTCGATGGAATCCACAGAGGACACGAACTTCTCATGGAACGACTTGCGGAGAAGAAGAGGGAAGGGCTGAAAGCAGCCATTTTTACGTTCGATATCCCACCGCGCAGAAACGTGCAGCATGTGGAGGCGAAGGTGCTCACAACCAACGAGGAGAAGATGCATATTTTCGAGGAGATGGGGATTGATTATCTGATCGAATGCCCGTTTACGGAAGAAGTGATGCATATGGAGCCGGAGGACTTTATCCGGATGCTGGTGGAACGGCTGCATGTGAAGTGCATTGTTGCCGGGGAGGATTTCCGTTTCGGACACAACAGGCGCGGCGATTACAGAATGCTTCAGGAGTATGCCGGAAAGCTTGGATATGAGGCGCTGATTTTAAAGAAGATGAAAGAGGATGCCAGGGACATCAGCAGCACCTTTGTGCGGGAGGAGATTGCAGCCGGTAATATTGAGAAGGCGAACCATCTGCTCGGTTACCGCTATTTCGTGAAGGGAATGGTGAAACATGGCAACCAGATCGGCAGGACGATCGGAATCCCGACGATTAACCTGATCCCGCCGGAGGAGAAGCTCCTGCCGCCGTTTGGTGTGTATGTGTCGGAGGTGGCAATCGGCGAAGAGCGTTATCAGGGAGTCACGAATGTGGGATGCAAGCCGACGATAGAAGGGAATAATCCGGTCGGGGTGGAGACATATCTGCTCGATTTCCACGAGAATGTCTATGACAGAATTGTAACAGTGGAATTTATCAGCAAAATCCGCGCGGAGCATAAGTTCGAAAATATTGAGGCACTCAAGGAACAGATGGAGAATGACATTGCGTATACAGAGGCTTATTTTCGGAATCTGTAACAAAAATATTACAAAAATATTACAATTACAATTGACAAGGAAACCGTACCCTGTTATACTAGAGAAAGTTTCGTGATAAAATTTATCGTTTTTGGCTGCGTCATGCAGCGCACAGAAAGGTATGGTTAAGTAAGATGAAGTCCAGATATGTCAGGGCATTATGTCTTGGAGTGGCAGGAACAATTGTAATTTCTGCTGCGGCAATCGGTAATGGAAGATCAGATAAAAAAGTTCAGAATACAAGCGTAACCGCGGAGGCAGCAGAGGATGATGCGTCACTGACAGCGGGAATCGCAAGTGTAACCGCAGAGGCATTGTCCACAGACAGCCAGGCAGCTGTTTCTGATACCGGAATCAGCCTGACCGCAGCCGGACAGGAGGAGACAGAGCAGCCGGTGGAGGCAGAGAGCGTTGCTGAGCCAGAAGCTGTTACTGAGGAGGAAGCAGTTCCGGAAGCAGAGGCTGCCGCAGAGGAGAATGCAGAGGCAGTTTCAGAACCGACCACTATATACGGTTACCAGAATCTTGGAATTGCAGTGGTAGATGGCAACTTAAATGTCAGGGAGGCAGCCAGCACAGATGCGTCTGTTGTCGGTAAGATGCCGAATAAGGCTGCATGTGAGATTTTAGGAACTGAGGGTGAATGGACAAAGATCACATCCGGTGAGGTATCCGGTTATGTGAAGTCCGAGTACTTAGTGACAGGGGATGAGGCTGCAGCACTGGCAGAGGAAGTCGTAGAGACTGTTGCAAAGGTGACAACTACCACACTGTATGTGCGTGAGGAGCCGAATACGGACTGCAGCATTATGACGGCAATGCCGCTCGGGGAAGAGCTTGAGGTATTAGAGCAGTTAGACGGCTGGGTAAAGGTAAACGTCGACAGTGATGAGGGATATGTATCTGCTGATTATGTGGAGATTTCCACAGAACTTCCGACAGCAATGACAATGACAGAAGTCCGTTACGGCCAGGGCGTATCAGATGTCCGTGTAGATCTTGTTTCCTATGCATGCCAGTTTGTCGGAAATCCATATGTCTGGGGCGGTACAAGCCTGACAAAGGGTGCTGACTGTTCCGGCTTTGTCATGAGTGTATTTGCCCAATACGGCGTATCACTTCCACATTCTTCCGTATCACAGGCAGGATGCGGAACTTCCATTTCCTCTTCGGAAGCACAGCCAGGAGACCTGTTCTTCTACGGCAACGGCAAACGGATCAACCATGTGGCTATTTACATCGGAAATGGACAGGTAGTACATGCAAGTTCCCCGAAGAGCGGTATCAAGATCTCCGGAGCTTATTATAGAAATCCGGTGAAAGTAGTAAGGGTTCTTTCCAATTAGAAATTGATTGGAATTTCCACAAAAAAGTTGTTTACAAACCTGCATGGTCTATGCTATACTATGCAGGTATGAGTTTAGCCCATATTCGGTAGATGGACACTCCGACCTTTTACTGAGTATCATGCATTATCGGGCGATTAAGAATAAGAAGGAGGATCATAACATGATCGCAAAGGAAAAGAAACAGGAAATTATCGCTAAGTACGGCAGAACAGCAAATGACACTGGATCACCAGAGGTACAGGTAGCTCTTTTAACAGCTCGCATCACAGAGTTAACAGATCACTTAAAAGAGAACCCAAATGACCATCATTCCAGAAGAGGTCTTCTGAAAATGGTAGGACAGAGACGTGGCTTATTAGCATACTTAAAGAAAATGGATATCGAGAGATACCGTGCATTAATCGAAGGCTTAGGATTAAGAAAATAATTCATAAGAATGGAAATAGAGCGGAGTTTGCGCCGCTCTATTTTTCCGTTTCAAAGGAGTATTCCGGCGAAACAGTTTTTGCTTGTATAATTGCAGGCTTTTTAGTAAAATGGAATGAGGCAGAAGTCTAAATCCCGAGACCACTGAAGGATACATGCGTACTGTTCGGGCAGGACAGCTGATCCGCAAGCGGATGAGAGTATGTGTGGTTCAGTAGTTTCGGTACTTCTGTATCAGCCACGCTGTGTGTTGTGGCGTCATTAAGAAAAGAAAGAAAAAGGAGAAAAAGAATGTATAAGAGTTTTTCAATGGAACTTGCAGGCAGAACCCTGACTGTAGACATCGGAAGAGTATGTGCACAGGCAAATGGTGCTGCCCTGATCAAATACGGTGATACCACTGTATTATCTACCGTTACAGCATCCGACAAACCAAGGGATGGAGTAGATTTCTTCCCGTTAAGCGTAGAGTTCGAGGAGAAGATGTACGCAGTTGGAAAGATCCCGGGAGGATTTAATAAGAGAGAGGGAAAGGCATCCGAGAATGCGATCCTGACATCCCGTGTTATTGACCGTCCGATGAGACCATTATTCCCGAAGGATTACCGTAATGATGTTACATTGAACAATATGGTTATGTCTGTAGATCCAGAGTGCCGCCCGGAAGTGGTTGGTATGATCGGTTCTGCATTAGTTACAACAATGTCCGATATCCCGTTTGATGGTCCATGTGCTATGACACAGATGGGTATGATCGATGGAGAGTTTATCGTAAATCCATCCCAGAAAGTATGGGATCAGGGTGATTTACAGCTTACTGTTGCATCTACAAGAACAAAGGTTATCATGATCGAAGCCGGAGCCAATGAGATCCCGGAAGAGAAGATGATCGAAGCGATCTACAAGTGCCACGATGTGAACCAGACAGTTATCGCATTCATGGATCAGATCGTTGCAGAGTGCGGCAAGCCGAAGCATGAGTATACAAGCTGTGCAATCCCGGAAGAGATGTTTGCAGCTATGAGAGAGATCGTAACTCCGGAAGATATGGAGGCAGCTGTCTTCACAGATGAGAAGCAGAAGCGTGAGGAGAATATCCGTGCGATCACAGACAAGTTAGCAGAGGCATTTGCAGAGAACGAAGAATGGCTTCCATTATTAGGAGAGGCTGTTTACCAGTATCAGAAGAAGACGGTCCGCAAGATGATCTTAAAAGACCACAAGCGTCCGGACGGCCGTGCGATTAACCAGATCCGTCCGTTAGCAGCAGAAGTAGACTTAATCCCGAGAGTACATGGTTCTGCCATGTTCACACGTGGACAGACACAGATCTGTGATGTAGTTACGTTAGCACCATTATCAGAGGTTCAGAAGATTGATGGATTAGATGCCAATGTGACAACCAAGAGATATATGCACCAGTACAATTTCCCTGCATATTCTGTAGGTGAGACAAAGGTATCCCGTGGTCCGGGACGCCGTGAGATCGGACACGGTGCGCTGGCTGAGAAAGCACTTATGGCAGTTATGCCTTCCGAGGAAGAGTTCCCATATACAATCCGTGCTGTATCCGAGACATTCGAATCCAACGGATCTACTTCCATGGCTTCTACCTGTGCATCCTGTATGGCACTTATGGCAGCCGGAGTTCCAATCAAATCTATGGTAGCAGGTATTTCCTGTGGTCTTGTAACAGGCGAGACAGATGATGATTACATTGTCCTGACTGATATTCAGGGGTTAGAGGATTTCTTCGGAGATATGGACTTCAAGGTAACCGGTACTCATAAGGGTATCACAGCGATCCAGATGGATATTAAGATCCATGGTCTGACACGTCCGATCGTAGAGGAAGCAATCGCAAGAACAAGAGAAGCAAGACTTTATATCATGGATGAGGTTATGTCCAAAGCAATCGCAGAGCCACGTAAAGAGGTTGGCGAATACGCACCGAAGATTATCCAGATCCAGATCGACCCGAGCAAGATTGGTGATGTGGTAGGACAGAAGGGTAAGACGATCAACGAGATTATTGCCCGTACAGATGTAAAGATCGACATCACAGACGATGGCGCTGTATCCGTATGTGGTACAGATAAGGATAAGATGGAGCAGGCAATTGATATGATCCGCACCATCACAACAGATTTCGAGGAAGGTCAGATCTTCACCGGTACAGTTGTAAGCATCAAAGAATTCGGTGCATTCATCGAGTTCGCTCCTGGAAAAGAAGGTATGGTACACATCTCTAAGATTTCCAAAGAGAGAATCAACCGCGTAGAGGATGTCTTAACACTTGGTGACAAGGTAACCGTTATCTGCCTTGGCAAAGACAAGATGGGAAGAATCAGCTTCTCCATGAAGGATGTTCCAGCAAATAAATAAGCGTGAAATATAAAAACACAAGGGCTGCCCTGTGGCGGATAGAGAGTGCTATCTGCCGCAGGGCAGTTTATATTTCATGGAAAATACATCCTAAGGAATATAAATGCTCCGCCAGCAGGATTCTTTCCTATTAACACCTCTCCTGCACCGGCCTCATATAATGGAAAAAAGAGGATAAAATAGAGTTATGGATCGTGTGAAAAGACTGATTCATTGTGAAAAAGCTTACAAAGCCGGACTGAGCGGGAAACGCGTGACGGTGGCTGTGATGGACACCGGGGCGGCGCCACATCCGGATTTTTCCAATAGAGTAGTGGTATTCCGTGATTTCTGCGGGAAACGGATTTCCATGTACGATGATAACGGGCATGGAACACATATTGCGGGGATTATCGGCGGGAACGGGAGCAGGTCAAAAGATGAGAGGGGCAATTGCCGGTATGCAGGAATCGCCCCTAAGGTAGAATATGTGATTTTGAAGGTGCTGGATCAGAAAGGAAACGGTGTCACCAGCCATGTGTTAGAGGGAGTGGACTGGCTGTTGCACAATAGGGAAAAGTACGGAATCCGGATTTTAAATATTTCAGTCGGGATGCTTCCGAGTGCGGGAAAAATGGAGAGAGATGCTCTGCTGTACGCGGTGGATGCGGTCTGGGACAGCGGGATCGCAGTCATATCGGCGGCGGGAAATAACGGACCCGGGGAGAATACGGTCACGATCCCGGGCATTTCAAGGAAAGTCATCACAGTCGGAAGCCTGGACGATGAAGTCGTTCCGGCAGAGAGGGCGGGAAAGCTGATGAAGGGCTATACCGGATTTGGACCGACGGAATGCTGCATTGTCAAACCGGAGATACTAGCGCCGGGAACGAATATTACAAGCTGTGCGAAGGATGGGACATACACAGTGAAAAGTGGCACCTCCATGGCGGCGCCGGTTGTGTCAGGCGCACTGGCACTTGCATTAGAGAGGCATCCTGACTGGCTTCCTGCAGATTTGAAGCTGAGGCTTTATGAGAGTGCATACCCGAGAGGCGAACAGATCGGGAGAAACTGCTGGGGAATCCTCCATACGGACAATCTGATTCGGTGATACAGTTTGACATTTTCTGGCAGGAAGGGTAGAATAGCGTGAAAAGGGGTAGATGGCACATATGAAGAAAATAGCACATTTATTATTAGGAAGATTTTCAATTGTAGCGCTTACGATTATTTTACAGTTTGTCTGGCTGGTATTGGTGATGTACCGTTTCAGCTATCAGTTTACGTATGCGAACCTGGCAATCCGCCTGATCGCAGTGATTCTGGTGCTTGTGATTGTAAATAAATGGACGAATCCGGCCAATAAGCTGTCGTGGACGTTTATCATACTGCTCTCACCGATGGTCGGTCTGATGTTGTATACAACTTTCGGAAGATCCGAATTGACGAAGAAGACGGAGCGCAGGCTGGATACGATTGTGAAGGAAGTGGGGGCATATTTTTACCAGACACCGGAAATTAAGGAAGACCTGGAGCAGAAAGATAAGGCAGTACTTGGACAGTCAAAGTATATCAATGACTGGGGCGGCTACCCGATCTATCGGAATACGCAGACGAAGTATTACCGTTCCGGGGAAGAGATGTTTCCGGATATGTTAAAGGAATTAGAGAAAGCAGAACACTTTATTTTCCTGGAATACTTTATTATAGAAGAGGGATATATGTTTGATACTATGACAGAGATTCTGGCGCGCAAAGCGGCAGAAGGGGTCGATGTCAGGGTGATCTATGATGATATCGGGTGCATCAGCACACTTCCTCCGAAATATAATAAAAAGCTGGAAAGCATGGGAATCAAATGTGCAGTTTTTAACCCGTTCCGCCCGATTATGTCTGTTGTTATGAACAACAGAGACCATAGGAAGATTTTTGTGGTGGATGGCAAAGTCGGATTCACAGGAGGCATCAACCTCGCAGACGAATATATCAATGAGAAATCCCGTTTTGGCTACTGGAAGGATACCGGAGTCCGTCTGGAAGGAGAGGCAGTCTGGAATCTGACGGCAATGTTTCTCACGGCATGGAGCTATGTGAATCACTCAAGGGAAGACTATAAGGAATACATGCCGCAAATCTACCAGACCGAATTGCCGGAGACAGACGGTTATGTCCAGCCATATGGGGACAGTCCGTTAGACCATGAGACAGTCGGGGAAAATATTTACTTAAATATGATCAATGATGCGGAAAATTATGTTTACATTTTTACCCCGTACCTGATTATCGACAATGAGATGTTGGTTAGCCTCTGTAATGCGGCAAAAAGGGGCGTGGATGTGCGGATTGTCACCCCTGGTATCCCGGATAAAAAACTGATTTTTCTTCTGACCCAGTCCCACTATGAACCGTTACTGCGGGCGGGAGTGAAGATCTATCAATATACGCCAGGTTTCATCCATGCGAAGAGCTTTTTGTGCGATGATAAGGTTGGAACGGTTGGAAGCATCAACTTAGACTATCGGAGCCTGTATCTGCATTTTGAGTGCGGTGTATTTATGTATAAGACGAAAGCGCTGGAGCAGCTGAAGCAAGACTGTCTGGATACATTTGAACAGTCTGAGGAGATGACACTGGAATTTTGCAGGAACCAGAATGTATTTATCCGGATTCTGCAGGGGATGATGCGTCTGGTCGCTCCGCTTTTGTAAGGGTGCCTGAAGGGAAAAATGAAAGAAAGAAGGCAGCGGTATTGGGAACCGCTGCTTTTTTCGTTGAGGGGATAAAGCGGGCAGGACCAAAGGTTTTTGTTACGGAAAATAAAATCCGAGTGCCCGGAACAGATAATCCTGGTATACGGCTGACGGAATCTCTTTGCTGCTTAAGATGCTGACAGACCCGATCTCATTGCCATTTAGCAGATACACTGCCTGCCCGACCACATCTCCGACTGCGACAGGAGCCTGCACAGATTCCGGAAGCCGGAGCTCTTTGGTGATGCTGGAGAGATCGGAGCCATCCGTCGCAACATAGCGGAAAGGGGCCTGATAGCAGAGCGGGAGCATATCAGAAGTTCCTTTTGACACTGGCAGGGCGGGAAGTGTATCGGTATTCGCATCGGTGTAAATCCGGCACTGGGAAAAACCGTAATTTAACAGAGCCGCAGCATCTGCAAAACGTACTTTGTAATCCGGCGCAGCCATGATAACAGCGATCAGCTCCATCCCGTCTTTTACTGCCGTGGCAGAGACGCAGTACTTTGCGAGGCTGGTGGAGCCGGTTTTTAACCCGGTTGCGTACGGATACTGCCGGATCAGCTTATTCGTGTTCGCCAGACCGAATTCCTCCGCGCCGCGCTTTGTATTATGAATGATCGTATCCATCCAGATCGTGGAATAATCATGGATCTGCGGGTATTTTACGGTGAGCTCCCGGGACATAAGCGCAACATCATAGGCGCTGGTGACGTGTCCGTCAACGTCTAATCCACAGCAGTTCATGAAATGGGTATCGTTCATGCCAAGCCCTTTGGCACGCTCGTTCATTTTTTCGACAAAAGCGGATTCACTGCCGCAGAGATACTCGGACATGGCCACACAGGCATCATTCGCACTTGCCACGCTGATGCATTTGATCATCGTGTCTACCGTCTGCGTTTCCCCGGCTTCTAAGAATACCTGGGAGCCTCCCATGCTGGCAGCATATTCTGACACAGTGACAGTATCCTCTAAGGAGATCTGACCGGCGGAGAGCGCATCAAAGATCAGGAGCAGGGTCATGATTTTCGTGATGCTTGCAGGGCGCAGGATGGCATGGGACTCTTTTTCGTAGAGGATGGTCCCGGTGGATGCCTCCATGAGAAGGACGCTGGGGGCAGAGAGGTTTAAGACGTCCGTCTGCGGCTTATCTGTTGCTGTTTGATCAGTGTTTTCATAATGAAGCACCCCGGAAAAATCAGCCGGAACGAGAGAGGATCTGGCAGGATGTACCGAAAAAGTTTCTTTAGAAGAAACAGAGACAGAAAGCAGAGCGGCAGTCGTGGAAGCAGGCAGCAGCCCATCCGTGAATAGAATGTTTAAAGACAGCAGAATTGGAACAAGAGCGCGCATAGGGGGAACCTCCGGTTTTACATGAAACACTTCTGTTCTATTTTAGAGGGGAAACCTGTACATTATGCTTGCATTTTTCCGGTATTCCAGATAAAATTGATAAGACAGTCCGGAACGGGAGAATGGAATCCGGTTCCGGACAACATGGATGATTACGGAAAACAGGAGTTATCCTAGATGGAACTGACAGTAAAGCTGCAGGTGTTCGAAGGACCTTTGGATCTTTTGCTTCATCTGCTAGAGAAGAATAAAGTAAATATTTATGATATTCCGATCGTGGAGATCACGAACCAGTACATGGAATATATAGCGGAGATGAAACGGAACGACCTGAATGTGATGAGTGAATTCCTTGTGATGGCGGCGACACTTTTGGATATTAAGTCCCGGATGCTGCTCCCGAAAAAGGAGACAGAGGAAGAGGAGGAGGAAGATCCGAGAGCAGAGCTGGTGCGTCAGCTGTTAGAGTACAAGATGTACAAGTGCATGGCGTATGAGTTAAAGGACAGACAGCTTGATGCGGACCGCGTGATGTATAAGGCACCGACAATCCCGCCGGAAGTGGCAGAGTATGAGGAGCCGGTTGACTTAAAGGAACTGATGTCCGATATGACACTGGCGAAGCTGAACCAGATTTATAAGTCTGTCATGAAGAAGCAGATCGACAAGATCGACCCTGTGCGTTCGAAGTTTGGAAAGATTGAGAAGGAAGAAGTGTCGTTGGCGGAGAAGATGACATATCTGGAGGACTATTGCAGAAGCCACAGCTATTTCAGTTTCCGGGGACTTTTGGAAGCGCAGTCCGGTAAAGTGGAGGTGATCGTGACTTTCCTTGCCGTCTTAGAGCTGATGAAGATGGGGAAGATCCATATTTTACAGGAACATACCTTTGATGATATTCAGATCTGGAGCGACTGTGTGGGCCAGAAAGCAGACGAAGAGGCAGCTGCACAGGCAGAGGCGGTATCCGGATATGCAGGATTTTAGAGAACGGGGAATGGCAGAGATGGAAAAGAAGAAATATGAGGCAGCCATTGAGGCAATCCTTTTTACAATGGGGGAGTCCGTGGAGCTTGAGAAGATAGCGGCAGCGTTAGAATTGCCGGTGGAGGAGACAAAAGAGCTTGTGGAGAATCTGCGCATCGAATACGAAGAGTCCGGGCACGGCATGAAGATTATTGAGCTTGACGGAGCCTATCAGATGTGCACCAAAAGTGAGATGTATGAATATCTGATCCGGATCGCGAAGCAGCCGAAAAAACATGTACTGACAGATGTTTTATTGGAGACACTGTCAATCATTGCATACAAGCAGCCGGTTACAAAGGCGGAGATCGAGAAGATCCGTGGCGTGTCCTGTGATCATGCGGTGAGCCGTCTGGTGGAGTACAATCTGGTCAAAGAGCTTGGAAGACTGGACGCACCGGGTAAGCCGCTGCTGTTCGGCACGACGGAGGATTTCCTGCGGAGCTTCGGCGTGCAGTCGCTGGATCAGCTTCCGTCCTTAAGCCAGGTACAGATTGAGGAGTTTAAGCAGGAAGCAGAGGAAGAGATGAAGGTAAAACTGGATATCTGATGATGGGAGAAAAGAAAGATCTGGAATATTTCCGGATCTTTTTTGCATATAAATGGGTGAAGAATCAGGCAGGAAAATGGTTTGAAAAAGAAAATAGCAATTCTGGTCTGGATAGTTCTGGCACTGGCGGGACAGCTTTGGCCGCAGTGTGTCCGTGCAGCGGATGTACCAGAGGAGAGCGAATTATATGCAAAGTCCGCAGTTTTAATGGATGCCGGTTCAGGAAGGGTGCTGTACGAAAAGAACGGCAGCCTTCCGCTTGCAAATGCGAGTACAACAAAGATATTAACCTGCATCATCATACTGGAAAACTGTGACCTCGATCAGGTGGCAGAGATTTCACCCCGTGCAGCGGCAGCTCCGAAAGTCCATCTGGGGGCTGCTGCCGGGCAGAAGTTTTATATAAAAGATCTTGTGTATGCAATGATGTTAGAATCCTATAATGACTGCGCAGTGGCACTTGCCGAGCAGATGGCAGGCACAGTGGAGGATTTTGCGGCTGTGATGAACCGGTATGCGGAGAAAATCGGGTGTACAGACACTTATTTTATCACGCCGAACGGACTGGATGCGCAGGATGAGCAGGGCTTCCATCATACAACGGCAGAGGAGCTTGCCCGCATGATGCGCTATTGCATGACAGAGTCCAAGGAGGCGGATCTGTTCTTAAAGATTACGGGGACATCGGAGCACAGCTTTACGGATGCAGAAGGGAAGGGCAGCTATCACTGTTACAACCACAATGCGTTTTTAACGATGATGGATGGAGCACTTTCCGGGAAAACAGGTTTTACCGGGAATGCCGGTTACTGTTATGTCGGAGCACTCGAGCGGGGCGGCAGAGGCTATATTGTGGCGCTGCTTGCCTGCGGCTGGCCGAATCATAAGAACTGGAAATGGGCGGATACGAAAAAGCTGATGGAATATGGCCTGGAAGCTTACCAGAAAGTGGATCTCGCAGATTATGAACCGGATTGGAAAGCGTTGGGACGGATCCCGGTTCTGGATGCGCAGACAGAGCGGATCGGGGAGAACGCATATATTTCGGTAAAACTCTGTCAGAAAAAAGGTATTTCCTCTGTTTTGCTCACAGAAGGGGAAGAGATCCGGACGGAATACCGGATTGCGGAAAAACTTACAGCGCCGGTGGAGCAGGGAAGCTGTGTCGGGGCGGTGTACTTAAAGCTCGGAGATCAGATTTTAAGAGAATATAAGGTCGTCGCAGCGGAAGACGCAGAGAAAAGGACATTAGGCTGGTGTGTCAGTCAGGTGATTGGAATCGCCCTGTAAAGTTTTGTAAAAAATCTGTCAAAAAATTAACAATGCACTTGAAAATTAGTGAAAAAAGAGATACAATTATCATAGCGAAATTTGTTAATTTTTTATAGATGGAGGGCTAAAGAATGAGTAGTAGTAATGATAGCCTGGCAATGCAGCGTATTACCAGGTTAGTCGACGAGAACAGTTTCATGGAACTCGGTTCTCTTGTAACAGCAAGAAGTACAGATTTCAATCTTGCAAACACAGATACACCATCTGACGGTGTTATCACAGGTTATGGTTTGATCGATGGAAGCCTGGTATATGTATACAGCCAGAATGCATCCGTATTAAACGGAACAATCGGTGAGATGCATGCAAAGAAGATTGCGAATGTCTATGACATGGCAATGAAGATGGGTGCACCTGTGATCGGTTTTATCGACTGTGCAGGAATGAGATTACAGGAGTCCGTAGATGCATTAGACGGATTCGGACAGATTTATGCAAAGGAAGTGGAAGCTTCCGGTGTTGTTCCACAGATTTCAGCCGTATTCGGTAATTGTGGCGGTGGTCTTGCAGTTGTTCCAGCTTTATCTGATTTCGCTTTTATGGAAGAGAGCAAGGCTAAGATGTTCATCAATTCCCCGAACGCAATCGACGGAAACAGAATCGAGAAGTGTGATACATCCGCTGCAAAGTTCCAGAGTGAAGAGACAGGATGCATCGACTATGTAGGAACCGAGGAAGAGATTATCGCACAGATCCGTGCGTTAGTATCCATGCTTCCACTGAACAATGAGGGCGATGCCTACACAGAGGACTGTGAGGACGATCTGAACCGCGCATGCGCATCCATGGATGTGATGAAGGGCGATGCAAGATATCTGCTCTCTGAGATTTCTGATGACCATATGTTCTTTGAGACAAAGGCAGACTATGCAAAGAACATGGTAACAGGATTCGTGAAGTTAAACGGCATGACAGTCGGAGCAGTAGCTAACTGCACAGAAGTACATGACGAAGAGGGAAAAGTGGCTGAGAAGTTTGATGCTGCCCTTACCGCAAGAGGATGTGAGAAGGCTTCTGATTTCATCCGTTTCTGCGATGCTTTTGAGATCCCGGTATTATCCATTACAAACGTAACAGGCTTTAAAGCTTCTATGTGCTGTGAGAGAAGACTTGCAAAAGCTCTTGCCCATATGACAAGTGCATTCGCATCCGCAACATGTCCGAAGGTGAACCTGATTGTCGGAGATGCATTCGGAAGTGCTTATGTCACCATGAACTCCAAGTCGATCGGTGCTGACTTAGTATATGCATGGCCGGATACCAAGATCGGCATGATGGACGCTGAACTTGCTGCAAAGATCATGTATGCAGATGCTTCCGCTGATGTTCTTGCAGAGAAAGCAAAAGAGTACGAACAGTTACAGTCTAATGTCTTAACAGCAGCAAGAAGAGGATATGTAGATCTGATCATCGAGCCTGCTGATACAAGAAAGTACCTTGTTGCAGCATTCGAGATGCTTTATACAAAGTGTGTCAGCGTACCGGATAAGAAACATGGAACAAAATAGAAAGGTGAAGTTATGAAGAAAAAATTATCTTTAATGCTTTGTCTTTGCATGATGGCGCTGTCATTAACAGCCTGTGGTACAGACCCGACAACCGTTGATTATTATGGTACAAGCTATTCTGACCTGCAGGATTATGCACAGGGCATGGCATCAACACTTGTTTCCCTGACAGATGAGGATGTATCATCCGCAATTACGTCTAATGAGCAGTATGCGAAACAGTACGCCAAACAGTACGGCAGGGAAGCGACAGAGGCAAAGGCACTGATCAATATGCTTTCCGGATGGCAGGAAGCAGCTTCTGACGTAGGGGCATATGAAGGTCTTGGTGAGTTCACCATCACCAAAGCGAGCGGCACGGTTACGGTTGACCAGATCGTGAACTTTGAGGAACGTGAAGTAGATATCACTTTCGTTTACGAATATAACTATCTGACCGAGGAACTGGAAATGACAGACGCTACTGCAGATAAGGTATATTCCGTCGGTGAGAAGTTACAGAAAGCAGCATTGAATACACTGATGGGAATGGGTACCGTATTCTGTGTACTGATCTTAATCAGTCTGATTATTTACTGCTTCCGTTTTATCCCTATGCTTTTGGGTGGAAAGAAGAAAAAGGAAGAGGAGAAGGCCACAGTGCCTGCACCTGCAACTCCGGTTGTGGAAGAGACTCTTACAGATGACCTTGAACTTGTGGCAGTCATCTCGGCAGCGATTGCGGCAACCGAGGGAACCACAACAGATTCTTTCGTAGTCCGCTCCATCCACAGAAGATAGGGCAGTATCAGTCATATTAGAACAATAAGCAATAATTACCTTATATTATAGGAGGATTTTTTAAATGAAAAGCTATACAATTACCGTAAATGGAAATGTTTATGATGTTACAGTAGAAGAAAACGGAAGCGTAAGCGCACCTGCAGCAGCTCCAAGACGTGCAGCAGCAGCACCTGCAGCAGCTCCGAAGGCAGCAGCACCTGCACCGGCAGCAGGAGCAGCAGGAAGCGTAAAGGTAGAAGCAGGAGCAGCAGGTAAAGTCTTCAAAGTAGAAGCATCTGTTGGACAGGCTGTCAAGAGAGGTGACACGATTCTTGTATTAGAGATCATGAAAATGGAAACACCTGTTGTTGCACCACAGGATGGAACTGTTGCAAGCATCAACGTAAATGTAGGTGATATGGTAGAAGCAGGCGCATTACTTGCTACATTAAACTAGTAATTTAGGAGGATAACTATGAGTTATTTTATGGAGACAATGGACAATCTCCTTCACCAGACAGCCTTCTTCAATCTGACCGTTGGTAACTTCATCATGATCCTTGTTGCATGTGTGTTCCTCTATCTTGCAATTGCAAAAGGATTTGAGCCGTTACTTTTGGTTCCGATCGCATTTGGTATGCTGCTTGTAAATATCTATCCGGATATTTTTGCAACACCGGAGCAGATGAGCAATGGTGTCGGTGGTCTGTTCCATTACTTTTACACGTTAGATGAGTGGTCAATCCTTCCATCCCTGATCTTTATGGGCGTCGGAGCGATGACGGACTTCGGACCACTGATTGCAAACCCGATCAGCTTCTTACTCGGAGCTGCCGCACAGTTCGGTATTTTTGGCGCTTATTTCCTTGCAATCGTATTAGGATTCAACGATAAGGCAGCCGCAGCCGTATCCATCATCGGTGGAGCAGATGGCCCGACTTCTATCTTCCTTGCAGGAAAGTTAGGACAGTCTGGTCTGATGGGACCAATCGCTGTTGCAGCATATTCTTATATGGCATTAGTTCCAATTATCCAGCCACCAATTATGAAGCTGTTCACAACGAAGAAAGAACGTGCAATCAAGATGGAGAGCTTACGTCCGGTATCCAAGTTAGAGAAGATCTTATTCCCGATCGTCGTAACAATCGTGGTATGTGTGATCCTTCCTACAACAGCACCACTGGTTGGTATGTTAATGCTTGGTAACCTGTTCCGTGAGTCCGGTGTTGTCCGCCAGCTGACAGACACAGCTTCCAATGCCCTGATGTACATCGTTGTTATCTTACTTGGTACTTCCGTAGGTGCATCTACCAGTGCAGAGGCTTTCTTGAACTGGACAACTATCAAGATCGTAATCCTTGGTCTTGTAGCATTCATGTTCGGTACAGCAGCCGGTGTCTTATTCGGTAAGTTACTGTGCTATGTTACAAAGGGCAAGATCAATCCACTGATCGGTTCCGCCGGTGTATCTGCCGTACCTATGGCAGCCCGTGTATCCCAGAAGGTCGGAGCTGAGGAAGATCCTACGAACTTTTTACTTATGCATGCAATGGGACCAAACGTTGCCGGTGTTATCGGTACTGCAGTAGCAGCTGGTGTCTTTATGGCAATCTTTGGAATTTAATTTGGAGGAAGAATAAATCATGGCAGAAGTTGTTAAAAAACCTTTAAAAATAACAGAAACTGTCCTTCGTGATGCACATCAGTCCCTGATTGCAACACGTATGACAACCGAGCAGATGCTTCCGATCATCGACAAGATGGACAAGGTCGGATACAATGCTGTTGAGTGCTGGGGAGGAGCTACCTTCGATGCTTCATTACGTTTCCTGAAAGAAGATCCATGGGATCGTCTTCGTAAATTAAGAGACGGGTTCAAGAATACGAAGTTACAGATGTTATTCCGTGGACAGAATATCTTAGGATACCGTCCATATGCCGATGATGTGGTAGAGTACTTCGTACAGAAATCTATCGCAAACGGTATTGATATCATCCGTATTTTTGACTGCTTAAACGATATCCGCAACCTTCAGACTGCTGTAACAGCCTGCAATAAGGAAAAAGGACATGCACAGGTTGCATTATCCTACACATTAGGAGATGCCTACACCTTAGAGTACTGGATGGATATGGCAAAAAGAGTAGAAGATATGGGTGCTGATTCCTTATGTATTAAGGATATGGCAGGACTTTTAGTTCCTTCTAAAGCAACAGAGCTTGTGCAGGCATTAAAAGATTCTACTTCCTTACCGATCGAGCTTCATACCCATTACACATCCGGTGTAGCTTCCATGACTTACTTAAAGGCAGTAGAGGCGGGATGCGATATCATTGATACCGCAATTTCCCCATTCTCCATGGGAACAAGCCAGCCTGCAACAGAGGTTATGGTAGAGGCATTCAAGGGAACAGAGTTCGATACCGGATTAGACCAGAACCTGTTAGCAGAGATCGCAGATTACTTCAGACCAATGAGAGAGGAAGCATTAGAGAGCGGACTGATGAATACAAAAGTTCTCGGTGTTAATATCAAGACTTTATTATATCAGGTACCGGGTGGTATGTTATCCAACATGGTTTCCCAGCTGAAAGAGCAGCATGCAGAGGATAAATATGAGGAAGTATTAAAGGAGATCCCAAGAGTGCGTAAAGATCTTGGCGAGCCGCCTCTTGTAACTCCGTCTTCCCAGATCGTTGGTACACAGGCTGTCTTCAACGTACTGATGGGTGAGCGTTACAAAGTAGCAACAAAGGAGACAAAGGACGTATTACTCGGCAAATATGGCCAGACTGTAAAGCCTTTCAATCCGGAAGTGGTAGACAAGGTTCTCGGCGAAGAGAAGAAGAATGCGATCACATGCAGATACGCAGATCTGCTTGAGCCGGAATTAGACAAGATCGAAGCAGAGATGAAGCAGTGGAAACAGCAGGATGAGGATGTGCTTACTTATGCATTATTCCCACAGGTTGCCACAGACTTCTTCAAGTACAGAGAAGCTCAGCAGAAGAAGGTAGATGCAACCGTTGCAGATACCAAGAACGGAGCTTATCCGGTATAGGCTGATAACGGAGAGATATGTCAACTTTATAGTTTGTAGTGTAAAAACACCGCAGTCAGAGGAAGGACTGCGGTGTTTTTTTGCCATTCTTTTCAGTTGCAAAATGAAGGTTATTTGTTATAATAAAACTTGTTGGTATTTTGTGACAGAGTTACACAATGCATGGGACAAACATGCATTGCAGAAGTGCCAGAATGGGGAACAGATGGGTAAGACAAACGATCTTGGCAGCCGTATCAACGAGTCCTACAGCAAGTTGAGCAAGGGACAGAAGCGGCTGGCAGCTTATATTACAGATAATTACGACAAGGCAGTTTTTCTGACAGCAGCGAAGCTTGGAGAGGTTGTGGGTGTCAGCGAATCGACTGTGGTGCGATTTGCAACACATCTTGGGTATAAAGGCTATCCGGAATTTCAGAGCGCCTTGGAAGAACTTGTGAGGAACAAGCTGAACTCCATCCAGCGAATGGAAGTGACCTACGGGCGGATCAGCCAGTCAAAGATTTTAGAATCTGTGCTCCGGTCGGATGCGGATAAGATCAATTCCACGTTGGAAAAGATTGACCAGAACGCCTTTGAGATGGCGGTGGACACGATTTTAAATGCAAAGCATATTTATATCATCGGAATCAGAAGCTGTGCACCGCTTGCGGCGTTTCTGGCGTTTTATTTTAACCTGATGTTTGATAATGTCCACCTGCTTCAGACGAGCAGCTCAAGTGAGATCTTCGAACAGATGGTGCGCATCGGGGAGGAGGATGTGATTATCGGAATCAGCTTCCCGCGTTATTCCATGCGAACCTTAAAGGCGATGGAATTTGCCAATAACCGGAATGCGAAGGTGATCACACTGACAGACAGTGTGCATTCCCCGATGAATCTATATTCCTCGTGCAATCTGATCGCGGACAGTGACATGGCATCCATTGTGGATTCTCTTGTTGCACCGTTAAGTGTGATCAACGCACTGATCGTGGCGCTTTGCATGAAGAACCGTGATAAGGTGTCGGAGACACTGGAGATGTTGGAAGATATCTGGGATGAGTACCAGGTATATGAGAATGATGAGATCAATTATATTGATGATTCCATCAAAATGCGATATGGAAAAATAGGAGATACCGAATTTAATGAGTAAAGTAATTGTAATCGGCGGTGGACCGGCAGGCATGTTTGCGGCGATCGCGGCAGCGGAGAATGGGCATCAGGTGCTTCTGCTTGAAAAGAATGAAAAGCTTGGAAAAAAGCTATTTATCACAGGGAAAGGGCGGTGTAATATTACCAATTCCAGTGATATGGAAGTCCTTTTCCAAAGTGTTGTGACGAACCGGAAGTTCTTATATAGTGCATTCTATGCGTACGACAACCAGATGGTGATCGACTTCTTTGAACAGGCAGGGCTTTCTGTGAAGAACGAGCGCGGCAACCGGATTTTTCCAGTGTCAGACCATTCATCGGATGTCATTGCAGCCTTGCAGAGAACATTGAAAAAGGATGGTGTAGAGATCCGGCTTTTCAGTGAAGTGCGGACGCTGCTGTATCAGGATACACCGGAGGGAGACAGGCAGGTGTGCGGCGTACAGCTCTCGAACGGAGAGAAGCTTGCAGCAGACGATGTGATCGTCGCAACCGGCGGTTTTTCTTACCAGACGACCGGCTCAACCGGAGATGGATACCGCTTCGCGAAAGAGGCAGGACATACAGTGACCGCGATCTGTCCGTCCCTGGTTCCATTTAATGTAAAGGAAGCCTATGTGCGGGAGATGCAGGGACTTTCCTTAAAGAATGTCAATGTGCGGATTTACAATGGCAAAAAGAAGCTCTACGATGAGTTTGGTGAGATGCTGTTCACCCATTTTGGCGTGAGCGGTCCATTGATCCTCACGGCGAGCGCCATGTTAAAGCCGGATCTTGCAAAGCAGCCATTGCACATGGAGATCGACCTGAAGCCTGCCCTCACGGAGGAACAGCTTGACAAACGTCTGCTCAAAGATTTTGAGGAAGCGAAGAACAGACAGTTCAAGAATTCCATCGGCAGACTTTTTCCGGCAAAAATGATCCCGGTGATCTTAGAACTCTCTGGTATCGATCCGGATAAAAAGGTGAACGAGATCACCAAAGAAGAGCGTCAGCAGTTTTTACATCTGATCAAAGCTTTTCCGATGACGTTAAACGGGGTGCGTGACTTCAATGAGGCCATTATCACAAAGGGCGGTATCAAAGTGAGTGAGGTGAATCCTTCCACGATGGAGTCAAAGCTGGTAAAGAATCTATATTTCTGTGGGGAAGTCTTAGACTTAGACGCTGTGACAGGAGGCTTTAATTTGCAGATCGCCTGGTCAACCGGACATCTCGCAGGAAGCTGTATAGAATAAAACTAATAATTTCGAAAGGATCTGGATACATTATGAGTATGAATATCGCAATTGACGGACCGGCAGGAGCCGGAAAGAGCACTATCGCCAAAAAACTTGCCGCAGAGCTCGGCTTCGTATATGTGGACACAGGTGCCATGTACCGTGCCATGGCCTATTATTTCTTAAACCATGGTATCAAAGCGGAGGAGGAAGAGAAGATCGCATCAGCCTGTGACAGTGTGGACGTTACGATCACCTACCAGGACGGTGCCCAGCAGGTTATCTTAAACGGGGAGAATATTACGGCATATATCCGCACGGAGGAAGTCGGCAATATGGCTTCCGCGACAAGCGTTTACCCGGTTGTGCGCACCAAACTTGTGGAACTTCAGAGAAAGCTTGCAGAGAGCACGGATGTTATTATGGACGGAAGGGATATCGGAACCTGCGTCCTGCCGCATGCGCAGGTAAAAATCTATCTGACCGCAAGCTCAAAGACGAGGGCAGAGAGAAGATACGAAGAGCTGACCGCTAAGGGCGTGGCATGTGAGTTTGATGCCATTGAGAAAGATATCATCGAGCGTGATTACCGCGATATGCACCGTGAGACGTCTCCGTTAAAGCAGGCCAAAGATGCTGTGCTTGTTGATTCTTCCGAGATGAATATTGAGGAAGTGGTCGCAGCGATCCGCGCCATTTATGAGGAGAAAAAGGCATGCATGTAATTTTAGCGAAAAGCGCAGGCTTCTGCTTTGGTGTGAAAAGGGCAGTGGAGACTGTATACCGGGAAGCCCAAAAAGGAGGTCAGCCGATCTACACTTATGGTCCGATCATCCATAATGAGGAAGTCGTGGCGGATTTAGAGCAGAAAGGCGTTGCAGTTGTGCACTCTGTCGATGAGCTTGGGGAGAATCCGAAGGGAACTGTGATCATCCGCTCACACGGGGTGGAAAAGAAGATCTACGATGAAATCCGGGCGCTCGGATTTGAGATTGTGGATGCCACCTGCCCGTTCGTATTAAAGATCCACCGGCTTGTGGATCAGTACAGCAGGGACGGGTACCATGTTGTGATCATAGGAAATGATACCCATCCGGAGGTGGAAGGAATTAAAGGATGGTCCGTTCCGGAGCAGACAACTGTGATCGGGAACCGTGAGGATGCGGAAAAATTCAGCCTTTCCTCCGAAAAAAAGGTGTGTATTGTATCACAAACGACATTTAATTACAATAAATTTCAAGAATTAGTTGAAATTATGACCAAAAAAGGTTATGATATAACTGTTTTAAATACTATCTGTAATGCAACCGAGGAGAGACAGACTGAAGCGGAGCAGATTGCACGGGAAGCGGATGCGATGATCGTCATCGGAGGCAGGGCAAGTTCCAACACACAGAAGCTATTTGAAATATGTAAAAAAGAATGTGAAAATACTTACTATATACAAACAATGAAGGATCTTGATTTATCTAGATTAAAATCCACCGATAACGTAGGTATTACCGCAGGGGCTTCTACCCCAAACAATATTATTGAGGAGGTTCAAAAGAATGT
>CAKRFH010000017.1:0-31632 GCA_934320555.1 uncultured Roseburia sp. | reverse complement strand
GAGCTACTGAGACATTTTTAAGATTTATGCAATTTTCATTGCTCGAAGGAATCGAACAATCTGCCGCTTAGGAGGCGAGTGCTCTATCCAGCTGAGCTATGACGACATATGCCGTAAACCCTTGATTTTACTGGGTTTCTGGGATTTTTCCCTTCGGCCATATATAAGATTATCAACTCTTTTTCGAGTTGTCAATCTACAGATTTTTTTGATTTGGTAACATTAGAACGTTCCCCAAATTGGGGAATGCTTTGTTGTCACCATTAGCATTTTTCAGAATAGATTCGAACTGAAAGTTGTTTTTCATTTTTTCCCTTTGGGGCATGCCTCGGCTTTCTCTTAGGAGGCGTGTGCTCTATCCAGCTGAGCTACATGGACATTTATCAAAATATTAAGTTTTATGCAAGATTTAGACTCGAACCATCTACCGCTTAGGAGGCACTTGTTATATCCATTTAACTATGAGAACCCTTCTTCAATTGCCATTCTATTATATCCCAATTCCAGAATAAGTTCAATCCTTTTTTTATCAATTGAAAACCAATAAACCTCTTAATCCCGGTATTTCACACTGCCTTGCAGCCAGATATTTCCCTTGAATCGTCTGCCAACCTGCGGCTCTCCGAAAAGATCCTTCTGGTTGATACAGAGACTTAATTCCATATCGTTGCAGCGGATGTCAAGGGCATAGACATTTTCCTCTGTCATCCGGTTCTGTAACAACCTCACGTCTGTGATCTCCCCGAGAATGGAATACTGGTCGCTCTCAATGCCGTATGGCATAAAGTAGGACTCCACAATGCTCATGATATCCTCATGCTGCACACGCCTGGATATCATGGAATAGGTATCCATATCTTCTAAGGTCAGATTCTCGATAGCATCCTCGTTTCCATTCCGCGCCTCCGCGATCAGGCGGTTTCTTTCATCCGTGTTCTGCTGTGGCGGAAGATTCTTCTTCTCCGCTTTATTAACCGGAAGAAGTACTTTTCCTTCCGTGGAAAGTGCTCCGAGGATCACTCCTTCTGACTGGTTCTTATAAAATTTATTATTTTTCACTGCCAGATAATCCGGTACGTTTTGCAGATAAAAAATCAGCGTCACACCAAGTCTGACATCGTCACAGATTCCCGCATAGGATTCCTTTTCGGCATGTTTCTCGATTTCCACCTGCTCCATCGTTGAAATCCGATTTCCGCAGTAATACGGATAATAATAGGAAAAATCAAAAGAATCATCCTCCTGGAAGGTTCCTCTGAGCGACAGCCCGAAAAACTCCCCAAACTCACTGGACAACTCTGCGAACTCATTTCCTTCCGAGTCCTGTGCCACCTTCTGCAGCATTGGTCTCTCTATGATCTGTCCCATAAGCTGATCCAGTTCTTTTTTTGTGATTTCTGAGAATCCGATCGCTCTTAAAAATTTATGCATATGATCTGTCCTTCTTTATTTTTTGTTGCCTGTACTCTTCACACCCATTGCCTGGTTCAATGCTTCCTGATCTTCCTCTGACAATACGATGATGGAGTTTCCGTCTACAATTTCCTTAATATATGTATAGCAGCCCTCTCTTGTATGCATAGCACTGATAATGAATCCGTTATTCTTCATATCCAACATAGCAAGGGAAAAACTGAGCTTTCCTCCCATTTCATGAAACGCATCGTATTTTACGAGTCCCATTTTCTGATATGTAAGCTGCATGTTCTGGAAAAGTGCCTTGATGTTTTTCTCGTTTGCCTTATTTGCCACCATCAGTTCATCTACCTGATCCAGACGTTTGATCAGCGTATCCTCCAGCGTCTTTGCATTTTTTCCTGTCATAAATATTTTATAATTCTTTTTCAGTTTACTCATCTGAACGACATTGACGATCATAAGAATCATCAGAATGAGAACCAAAGCCGCAAGGCCGATGATAATATAATCGGAATCAAATCCTAAATATTGTGCAATCATGATAATTTCCTCTCTTTTTCTTTTTAGAACACTTGTTCTATTTTTCAATTGTACCAAGCAGATCCATGATCCGGTCTAACTCTTCCATCGAATAGTATTCAATTTCTATTTTTCCCTTTTTATTGTCTTTCTGGTTGATGGCAACCTTGGTCCCGAAGATTGTCTTCATCTTTTCTTCCAGATCGTGACAGATTGCGGTAAGGGTTGGATCCAGTTTATTTTCTTTCTCCGGAGTTGTTTTCTCTTTTTCCTGTTGAAGCTTCTTCACAAGTTTCTCTGTCTCGCGGACGCTCAGCTTCTCATCAAAAATTTTCTGTGCCACGACGTACTGCTTTTCTAAATCTTCAATTCCAAGCAATGCCCTCGCATGACCGGTACTGATCATATCGTCAATGACCATCTGCTGTACTTTTTCATTTAATTTAAGTAATCGCATGGAGTTTGTCACTGCAGTACGGCTCTTAGATACACGCTCTGCAATCTCATCCTGCTTCAGTTTAAACTCTGTCAGCAGTCTTTTGTAGGCGATGGCTTCCTCGATCGGATTTAAGTTTTCCCTCTGGATATTTTCAATCAGGGAAATTTCCACCATTTCCTGATCGCTTAATTTTCTGATGATGACCGGAACTTCTTTGAGATTTGCCATCTTGGCAGCGCGCCATCTTCTCTCTCCTGCGATAATCTCATAATAGCCATCCTTCTCCTTGACAAGAAGTGGCTGCAACATGCCAAACTGTTTTATTGATTCAGAAAGCTCTAACAGTGCATCCTCGTCAAAGTTTTTTCTTGGCTGTTCACGATTTGGTTCGATTTTATTGATGTTGACCAGAATGCCATCAATGGTTTTTTCATTTTTCTTCGGAGCGGCAGTTTTCGTCTCCGGCTGCTTATTCATTCCTACTTTATCTGTAATCAGGGAATCTAATCCTTTTCCAAGACCTTTTCCCAGTGCACTCTTTCTTGCCGTAGCCATCTCTTACAGTTCCTCCCTTTCGATTACTTCTTTCGCCAGCAGCCGATAGCTTTCTGCTCCCGCTGATCTTGTATCATACAGATTAATAGGCAGACCGTGTGAAGGTGCTTCTGCCAGTCTTATATTTCTCGGGATCAGTGTCTCATAAATCTTTGCATCCAGATTGCTCTTTACATTCTGGACAACCTGTACGGACAGATTGGTTCTGACATCAAACATGGTAAACACGATTCCTTCAATGGCAAGATCCGGGTTCAGTCTCTGCTGTACGAGATCAATCGTGTGAATCAGCTGGCTCAATCCCTCTAATGCATAGTATTCGCACTGAATCGGCACTAATACAGAATTGGCAGTTGTCATTGCATTAATAGTGAGCATATTTAAGGACGGCGGACAGTCAATGATGATAAAATCGTAATCATCTTTCACATAGTCCACTGCATTTTTCAAAATATATTCTTTTTCATTGATCCCCAGCAGTTCGATCTCAGCTCCGGCAAGATTGACATTGGATGGGATGATCTGCATACCCTCTACAACTGTATCCGTCATGCTCTCTTTTATGGAGCATTCGTCCAACATCAGTTCATATACGGTATTTTCTACTGCATTTTTGTCTACTCCAAGTCCACTCGTCATGTTTCCCTGTGGATCAAGGTCAATCGTTAATACTTTCTTCCCCGCTTCCGCCAGGCATGCAGCAAGATTGATCGCCGTAGTTGTTTTTCCCACGCCGCCTTTTTGGTTTGCTACTGCTATAATTCTTCCCATTCTATATGTCCTTTCAATAATAGCCTTTGTATTTCCTGTCTAGTAGTATAACACTTCACTGCTTTCAAATCTAGGATAAAATCATGCTTTCCCATACAAAATGTTTCACGTGAAACATTTTTATTTCTCTGTTTTCCCTATATTTTGTTGAATCTGTTCCATGACACCATTCATTTCCAGTTTACAGCGTACCGGATCAAGATCAATCAGCCTGTAGCAAAGTTCCATTCTGTGTAAAATCTGTTCCCAGCTGTGGCACACCTTCTCGTTTTCTTCAGTGTTCTTTTTTCCTGTTTCCACTGTTATTGTTTTTTTCTCTTCATTTTCAATCTCATGAAATTTCTGTTCAATTTCACGAACACTTTCGATGTCTTTGTTATTCTCCGTGATCTGTTGATTCAGCTGTTCTTTCTGTCTAAGTACTTCTTCTTTTTGCTCTTCAAGATTTTTTCTTTGTTCTTTCAGATCCTGTTTTACACTTCTCGGTGTAAAAAGATCATATCCTGCCTCTTCCTCTGCCTTGCTCTGTTCCAACAGTTGTTCTATTTCCTGTTGTTGTTTTTCTAACTTTTTCTTTTCTTTTTGAAGATGTTTCTTTTTCTGATAAATATTCTCTTTGAGACTGTTCAGATACTCCTCTGCCATATTTTATCCCCGCATTTTCCACTTACTTCTATTCTTTCATTATATAAGCTCTGTTTCTCTGTGTAAATCAGATTTTCTATTCTTCCCAAATGTTTCACGTGAAACATTATCTTTTAATAAATTTAATTTGTATATCTGTGCCAAAACGGATATAATAAGAAGTAGGAATACAGAAAGGCAGGGTTTTATTATGAAAAAGAATATACGACATTTTCTTCTCTTATCCGCTCTTGCTGCCGGCAGCATTCATCTGTTGAACCGCTTTATTCAGGCAGCCGCAGACATGAAGAATATTTTAAAAGCTGAAAATGGAAACTATTATGACTGGAAAAATGGAAAAATTTATTATACGAAGCGTGGAAATGGCTCCCCTCTTCTTCTGATCCATGATCTTGATCCAGCCAGTTCTTCCTATGAATGGTGCAAGGTGATCCGGAAGTTAGAAAAGAACCACACTGTCTATACCCTGGATCTGATTGGATGCGGTCGCTCTGATAAGCCATTCCTGACTTACACGAATTATCTGTATGTCCAGTTGATTACTGATTTCATCCGCAATGTCATCGGTGAGAAGACAGCAGTTCTGACTTCCAACGAATCTGTCTCCTTCACGGTACTTGCCTGCAATATGAATAAAGACCTGATGAGCTCTATTCTGGTATTGAACCCGGCATCCTTAAAGAGCCTTCATATCACAACGAACAAATATGCATCTGTGAAGAAAACATTGTTTGAGCTTCCTATCATCGGAACCTTCCTTTACAACCTCAGAGTCAGCAATACCTCTTTGAACAAAGCATTCCGAGAAGACTATTATGCCCGCCCACAACTTATCTCTTCCAAACTGATGGATGCTTATTATGAAGCTGCCCATATGAATTTTTCCCGTGGTAAATATCTGATGGCAAGCATGGAAGCAAATTATACCAAGAACAGCATTGAACATGCCGTGAAGAAGCTTGAAGTTCCATTCTATCTGATCCTGTCCAGAAACGGAAAGGACGCGATTGCAAATGCGGATACTTATACCAGATTAAATTCTTCTATTGAGACAGTTTATCTGTCCAACTGCAAGAAATATCCACAGTTGGAAGTACCGGATAAGGTTGTAGAGACTGTGAACCGGTTTTTATAGAATACGTAATCTGCCTGATGCCTTTTGATATGGAAGATTGCATGCAGAAAGTTTTTCATTGTCACAAAAAAGAAGATTTAGGATTTTCCTAAATCTTCTTTTTTATATGATACTAAATAAATTGTTCATGTGGAACATGTACAACCAAGCCTTCGTCTACAACGGAGTTTTCGTCGGTGTTCCCGCTTTTCTCGGATAAGTTTTTGGTGTTCCTTTGCATTTTTCAATCACTACAAAAGATCTTTTCTGTTCATACAGGTCGAACTTATAGACATTCTTTACCTTTCCTCCAAGTAAAAAAGTTGCATTTTTTGCATTTGCCACTTCCTCCTCAATCTCACCGGATTTGTAAGAGATAAAGCTGCCTCCGATCTTTACAAACGGAACGCAGTATTCTTCTAACGATGCCAGATTGGCAACCGCCCGTGAGACAACAAGATCATACTGCTCTCTGTAGCTTTTATTTTTTCCGAGTTCCTCTGCCCTTGCATGGATTGCCTCCACTCCTTTCAATCCAAGCTTGTCAATCACTTCCTGTAAAAAGAGGATTCTCTTATTCAAAGAGTCTGCCAATGTGACCTGCAACTTTGGAAAAGCAATCTTAAGTGGGATTCCTGGAAAACCTGCTCCGGTTCCCATATCCATAACGGACAGTTCCCGGTTCAAATCACACACCTTGATCAGAGAAAGACTGTCCAGGAAATGTTTTTCAATCACATCATCAAACTCCGTGATTGCTGTCAGATTCATGACCTTATTCTTTTCCACGAGCATTTCATAATAGGTAAGAAATTGCCCGATCTGCTCTTCACTCAGGGAGATTCCAAGTTCTTCTAATCCTTTTTCGAATTTTTCTGTATTATATGCCATATTCTAAATCCTTTTTTTCTCTACGCTTCCACCGGTTCTGTTTTCTGCTGGTGGTATCTCATCTGCTCCATATATACAAGAAGTACAGAAATATCTGCCGGAGATACCCCGGAGATACGGGAAGCCTGTCCGATGGAGAGCGGTTTATATAGCTTTAACTTCTGTCTTGCTTCGATACGGAGGCTTGGCACTTCATCGTAATCGAAATCTTCCGGTATTTTCTTCGTCTCCAGCTTTTTATAGTGCTCCACCTGCTTAATCTGTCTTGTAATATAACCGTCATACTTGATATTAATATTGACCTGTTCCACCACATCATATGGCAGATCCGGTCTGTCCTTATCAATTGAAGCAAGCTTCTCATAATCAAGTTCCGGTCTGCGGATCAGCTCTGTCAGTGTGGTACCTGTGTTAAGCGGAATACTTCCGTAGCTTTCCAGTAACGCCTGCACTTCCTTATTAGCGCCGATCTTCACACCTGCGACACGCTCGATCTCCTCCCGGATCAGCGCTTCCTTCTTACATACCCAGTCATAGCGCTCCTGCGGAATCAGTCCGATCTCATAGCCTTTCTTAGACAACCTCAGATCTGCATTGTCCTGCCTTAAGAGAAGACGGTATTCGGCCCTTGAGGTCATCATACGGTATGGTTCATGATTTTCCTTGGTCACAAGGTCATCAATCAGAACTCCGATATAAGCCTCGGACCGGTCAAGCACAAGCGGCTCTCTTCCAAGGATACTCATAGCAGCGTTGATACCGGCAATAAGTCCCTGACAGGCTGCCTCCTCATACCCGCTGCTTCCATTGAACTGTCCACCGGAAAAAAGTCCCTTAATCTTCTTGAACTCCAATGTTGCATACAGCTGGTTTGGATTGATGCAGTCATACTCAATCGCATAAGCATTCCGGACGATCTTCACATGCTCTAATCCCGGCAGGGTGCGGTACATCTCGTGCTGCACATCCTCCGGCAGAGATGATGACATTCCACCGACATACATCTCATTTGTATTCAATCCTTCCGGCTCGATAAAGATCTGATGCCTGTCTTTATCGGCAAATTTTACTACTTTGTCCTCAATAGACGGACAGTATCTCGGTCCGGTTCCCTCAATAATTCCGGCATAGATTGGAGACCGGTCCAGATTATTCCGGATAATTTCATGAGTCTTTTCATTCGTATATGTCAGCCAGCAGGATACCTGGTCAATCTGAACGTCCTCCGGATTGGTCGTAAAAGAAAATGGAACGACTCTCTCATCCCCTTTCTGCTCCTGCATCTTGGAGAAATCGATCGATCTCTTATCGATTCTGGCAGGTGTTCCGGTCTTAAAACGGAACATCTCGATGCCATGCTCTTTCAGGGAATCGGTCAGATGATTCGCTGCCTGCAGCCCGTTCGGACCGGTGTATGTAATCATCTCACCGGTCAGACATCTTGCACGCAGATAAGTTCCGGTACATAATACAACAGCGCGGCACTGATAAAGTGCTCCTGAGAACGTCTTTACTCCTGTGATTTTCATCACCTTGGTTCCATTTTCTGCCTCTACGGTTTCCGTCACGATCTCTGAGACCTCTGCCTGCCGGATTGTCAGGTGATCGGTATTCTGGAGTGTCTTTCTCATCTCCATGCTGTAATTCATCTTGTCTGCCTGTGCACGCAGGGAATGAACAGCCGGTCCCTTGGATTTATTTAACATTTTCGACTGAATAAAAGTCTTATCAATGTTCTTTCCCATCTCTCCGCCAAGCGCATCGATTTCGCGCACCAAATGTCCCTTCGAGCTTCCTCCGATATTCGGATTACACGGCATCATCGCGATACTGTCCACACTCACGGTAAAAATAATCGTTTCCAATCCGAGCCTTGCACACGCCAATGCTGCCTCACAGCCTGCATGTCCGGCACCGACCACTGCTACATCATACTCTTCCTTTACATACGGAATCTTTTTTTCTTCCATCTTCTCTATATCCTCATCAATTTGTCTGCCCAAAACCAACTCTATTTTCCCATACAGAACTTACTGAAAATCTCATTGACCAGATCGTCCTCCACAGCCTCACCGATAATCGTGCCAAGCTCCTCATAGGCATTCATCAGATCAATCGAATAGAAATCCTCCGGCATATCGTCCTCAATACTCTGCTGTACAAGCTTTAAACTCCGCAGTGCCTCCTGCAGTGCTGTTTTCTGTCTGATATTGGTGATATACACCTCATCATTGAATGTCACTTCCCCGGAGAAAAACATTTCTTTGATTTCTTTCTCCAACGCATCTATTCCAGTCTGTTCCTTTGCGGAAATTGGAATCATCGTCTTGTCCAGGTGTTTTCGAACATCTTCTACAGTTGTAATTTGTTTTAGATCCGATTTATTTAATAATACAATCGTATGTCTGTCCCTTAACAGTTCCATGATCTCCGCATCATTTTCATCAAGTGCTGTGGAGGTATCTACCACATAAATAACCAGATCAGCATCCTTTAAATATTTCTTCGCGCGTTCCACGCCGATCTTCTCTACCACATCTTCCGTATCACGGATTCCTGCCGTGTCAATGACATTTAAAAGAACGCCGTTTAAGTTAATCTGTTCCTCTAAGACATCCCTCGTGGTTCCCGCGATATCCGTAACGATCGCCTTCTCCTCTCCCACTAATGTGTTGAGCAGAGACGATTTTCCGGCGTTCGGTTTTCCAACAATTACGGTAGAGATTCCTTCCTTCAACATCTTTCCGTTATCACTGTTCGCCAACAGCTTCTCAATCTTATCAGCAACGCCTGACACGATCTCTGATAACTGTTCCGGATATCCTTCTAGGCTGATGTGCTCCGGATCATCTAAAGCACTCTCGATGAATGCGATCTCATGCAGCACCGTCCCACGGATATCCCGGATCTTCTCTGAAACAGAACCGGACAGCTGGCTTAAGGAACTCTTCAATGCAAAATCATTCTTAGAATAAATCACATCAATGACAGACTCTGCCTGTGACAGGTCAATCCTTCCATTCAAAAAGGCCCGTTTTGTGAATTCTCCCGGTTCCGCCGGTCTCGCTCCATGCCGGATCACAGTCTCTAAAATTCTCTTCATGACGTACACACCGCCATGACAATCTATTTCCACGGTATCTTCTCTCGTATAGCTCTTCGGTCCACGCATCAGAAGAACCATGACTTCATCAATTACCTCATCCTCATCATGAATGTGACCATAATGAATGGTATGAGTCGGCATTTCTGACAGTTTTTTGTGATTCTTCATTTCAAAAATCCGGTCCGCCACCAACACTGCTTCCTCTCCACTGATTCTCACAATTCCGATTCCGGAGCTTGACATGGCAGTTGCAATCGCTGCAATTGTATCCGTCTTCATCTTGATACCCTTTCTTTTCTGATTTTTACTTTGTCCATATGACCACAAAATGCACGCCACAAAATTCCATCCGGACAGTCTGTTATTCAGGCGGTTCCGACAAAATTCTGTGCCGTGCAATCATGTTATAGTTCTTTATAAAGTCTTATCTGTCTCTGTCCCTTTTTAAGGTGACAACGACATGTCTGTATGGCTCGTCCCCTTCACTGTGTGTGGTGACGAACTTGTCGTTCTGTAAAGCAGAATGAATCACTCTTCTCTCGAATGGGTTCATCGGCTCTAACGAAACAGGACGCTTTGTTCTCTTTACCTTGTAAGCAATATTCTTTGCAAGATTCTCAAGTGTCTCTTTTCTTCTCTTGCGGTAATCTTCCGTATCGATCTTTACCTTAATATATTCTTCTGACTGCTTGTTCACTGCCAGATTGGTCAGATACTGTAAGGAATCTAAAGTCTGCCCTCTCTTACCGATCAGGATGCCCATATCGTCACCCTTCAGCTCTACGTTGTAAGTATTGTCATCTTCCGTCTGTGTGATGAGAATCTCCACTTTCAGCTCCATCGCTGCAAAGATCTTCTCTAAGAACTCACGGATGCTTCCTTCCACGGTATATTTCTTGCGTACCTTGATGACTGCATCTCTTCTTGCGATTCCAAGAAATCCTGCGCTTCCTTTGTCAACTACTTCATATTCAATCTGATCACTGGTAGCTCCAAGCTTTACAAGAGCTTCTGTAATGGCATCATCTACTGTTCTTGCTGATACTTCAATATACTCCATAACCATAACCATAACCTCCACAATTTCCTCTGAAAAAAGAGATCTTATTTATCGTTTTTCTTATTGTTTCGCTCATTAAAATCGCGGACAAGATTTGCCTTTGCAGCCATACTGTCCGGTCTGGCATTTGCCTTCTTTGCTGCAGCTTTCTCTGCTTCAAGCTCCTTCTCTGCAGTTGTCTTGACAGAGCTCTTCGGGCTTGGTGCAGATACCTGTCTGGTGTTCATGCGGGCAGCATTGGTAATCTGATTTTCAGAGATACCCATCTTCTCGCGTTTCTTCTTCGCCTTCTCCTGATTCTTCGCAATGATATCGTCCAGGTTAATCTTGTCAAAGTGCTTGTTCAGTACAAACTGCTGGATACTTCTTACGACTGCACTTGCGATCCAGTAAATACCAAGACCTACCGGAACAGTAAAACACATTACCAGGGAGAACAGAGGCATCGTGCGGTTCATCATCTTCATCTGCTGAGCCATCTGGTCATTGTCACTTCCACTTGCTGTCGGCATTAACTTAATACTCAACACCTGTGTCAGATAAGAAATAACCGGAATCAAAAGAGCCAGAACAGCAATCAGATAGCTGTGATTTGCAAATCCGGACTTAATGATCTCAAGCGGTGTATCGGAAATATTTAATAAAAGGAACTGATTGACATGGGAAACCACGCCATAAGTAGATGAAATGGAATCTGTCAGTCCTGGGAACGCACTCTTTAACGTATCCCACCCTGAGGAATTCATCTTATAAAGGACATCTACAATATAATTCTGTAAGGTCGTTGTGTCTGTTGCTGTGAAATCTACAGCTACAGTTCTTAAATTCAGGTCTGTCACAAGCTGTGCCATGATATCCTGATATCCGGATGTAGCCATAATATTGTCTACCAGTCCCATATATACCTGCTTTACACTGCTGATATAAGCCGGAACATTCATAAATACACGGTAGAGGGCTAATAATAATGGGAACTGGATCAACATCTGCACGCAGTTTCCTGTTGGGGAGACACCGTACTTCTCATAGATCATCTGGGTCTCTGTCTGCATATTCTGCATGGAAGTCGGATCCTTCTTATCCTTATACTTCTTCTGTACTGCCTGCAGCTCCGGATTCATCTTCTGCGACAGCTTTGAAAACTTCTGCTGTTTGTAAGTCAGCGGGAACATTAACATATAAATTACAATAGTAAATAAAATAATGGACAGACCGACATTGGAAATACCGATTTTTTCCATCAGAATATACATGCCATTCATAATCCATCCAAGGAATTTGGCAATCGGTCCAAGAATCGCACCATTATATGCGGTCAATAACATTTCTGACACTGAAAATACCTCCATTATGGAACCGGATCATATCCTCCTTTTGAAAAAGGATTACATCTTATAATTCTCCACGCTGCAAGAGCGCCACCTTTCACCGCGCCATACTTCTCGACAGCTTCCAGCCCGTAGGTGGAACAGGATGGACAGTATGGGCACTTTGTTGTTTTCATTGGAGAAATATACTTTTTGTAGAACTTAATTAAAGCGATCATTAACTTTTTCAAAATCATTCCATCTTCTTTTCTGAAATCAGTCACAGGAATCTTCCTGCAACCGTCACTTTACTATTTTGTGAAGACTTCCAAGATGTAGCAGCGCACTCTCCACTTCCCGATAGGAAATGTCCTTTGCCGTACTTCTTGCGATGACTACGATGTCCAAACCACTATTAAACATGTCTTCGTGTAGTCTGTAACTTTCTCTGATCAAACGGGTTACATGATGTCTTATCACACTGTTTCCTACTTTTTTGCTGACCGATATGCCTAATCGGTTCCGATCTGTTTCATTTTTCAGAACATACATCACCAGATAACGGTTGGCGTAAGACTTTCCTTTTTTGTATACATTCTGAAAATCTCTGTTTTTCTTTAATGACTCTGAATATTTCATCTAATATTCCTTTGCAGTTGGTCTCAATTCATCATAAAAGAAGAAAAGACCACAAATATGTGGCCTATGCTGATAATTTTTTTCTACCTTTTAATCTTCTGGCAGCTAAAACTTTTCTTCCGCCTGCTGTGCTCATTCTGCTTCTGAATCCATGAACTTTGGATCTCTGTCTCTTTTTAGGTTGGAATGTCATCTTCATTGTGTATACACCTCCTCTACGTTTTCAAAAATCAACTCCGTTTCCGGAATTGAACGCAATCTGCTCTAACAGTTAAAAAACATCATTTTTATTTATATCAAAAACCTGGCATAAAGTCAAGTAAAATCTTATATTTTCCCATAAAACAGGGCTTTTTCCTGGAAATCCACACTTCTCCACTTCCCGTGTATTTCCCTTCCTCTGTTTTTCACCACTATATATATAAGGAAGAGATTCCATCTCCCCCAGATATTGTGAACACTTATGCACACTCCTTATGGACTTTTTTTTCCACGAAAACCCGCTAAAATCAACGTTTACATAAGTTATCCCCAATTTGTGGATAAAAAGTGGATAAAATCTTGATAATGTTATCATAACTTGTTAATAAGTGGCCAAAACCCTTGTATTATGCGGTCTATAACCTTTTTCCCCTTATTAACATTACTTTCCAGACTGTACACATTTTATACACACAAGGCCATATTCTGCCCATATACCGTTTTTTTATCAACGCTTTATCCCCGGTACATCAACAATTTAACGTTGATAAAACCGTAAAAATAGTGTAGGATAGCATATATACAAATTGATACTGTAAGAAAACGGAGTTAGAAAATGGATAAAATTTTAGAAAAATGGGAAGAGATTTTGCAATATGTAAAAAAAGAGCACGAGCTCAGCGATATTTCTTTTGACACATGGCTGAAACCATTAGAGGTCTACAGTGTGGAGGAAAATCTGATTTACATTCTCGTCCCGTCCGAGCAGATCGGAATCAGTTACCTGAATAAGAAGTATTACCTGGCACTGCGCGTTGCAATTGCGGAAATCCTTGGAATCGAATACGATATTAAGTTTATTTTACCGGAAGATGCGAAGAAGATCCGCTCTGTAAACAGCAAAGGTCCAAAAACTCCGGAACCGGAAGTATCAAAACGGTCCAACTTAAACCCGAACTACACATTCGACACCTTCGTCGTCGGCAGCAACAACCGTTTCGCACAGTCCGCGTCACTCGCCGTTGCGGAATCTCCGGGAGAGGCCTACAACCCTCTTTATATTTATGGTGGTCCGGGACTTGGCAAGACGCATCTGATGCATTCCATCGGACATTTTATTCTGAAGAAGAACCCGTCCGCTAAAGTTTTATATGTAACATCCGAGGAATTTACCAACGAAGTCATTGAATCGATCCGAAGTGGTAATGCTTCCGCGATGAACAAGTTCCGTGAGAAGTACCGCACGATCGACGTGTTAATGATCGATGACGTTCAGTTTATTATCGGTAAGGAAAGTACCCAGGAAGAATTTTTCCACACGTTCAATGCCTTACACTCAGCCGGCAAGCAGATCATCCTCACCTCTGATAAGCCGCCGAAGGACATGGAGACTTTAGAGGAGCGTATCCGTTCCCGTTTCGAATGGGGACTGATGGCGGACATCGGCGCACCGGACTATGAGACGAGGATGGCGATTCTCCGCAGGAAAGTTGAATCCGACGACATGGTATTAAGCGATGACATTCTGAATTACATCGCCAATAACATTAAATCGAATATCCGTGAGCTTGAAGGTGCCTTAAACAAGCTGCTCGCCTACTCGAACCTTGAGAAAACGGACATCACCATGGACATTGCCAAGAAGGAGCTTCAGAATATTATCACACCGGACAAGCCGCGCGAGATCACACCTCAGCTGATCATCGAAGTGGTTTCCGAACATTTCCAGATCTCCTTAGACCAGATGATATCCAAGAACCGCAGCAACGAGATTGCAAAACCGAGACAGATTGCCATGTATCTGTGCAAGACGATGACTGACATTCCGCTTGATTCTATCGGCTCCCTGCTTGGTGGACGTGACCATTCCACGATCATCCATGGCATTAAGAAGATCGGTGACGAGTACGATTCTAATGAACAGACACGTAATTTAATTGAAACTATCAAGAAGAAAATCAATCCGAACTAGGGTTATAAACATTTTTTCGAGTTATTAACAAATTTTTGTGGATAACCTGTTCAAACACTGTTTAATTTCTGTGAAAAGTTCTGGATAACCTTCTTAAAATGTTTTGGAACTTCATTTTTTTCCTGAAGGCTTTTCTTTTCATGCACATTTTATCCAAGGTTAATCCGCAGGCTTTTCACATAGTTATACAGTTGATTTTTTTGTCCGAGCCTTTGATTTTTCAATCTTTCAGAGGTTATTCACTTATTAACAGCCACTAATACGACTACTTTGAATTTCTTTTATTATTTATATTTTTATTGGCTTACGCCATGCAGGAAGGAGTTATTCACATTATGAAACTGATATGTTCCAAATCAAATTTACTTCAGGGGGTTAATATTGTATCGAAGGCAGTTCCAACCCGGACCACAATGCCGATCCTTGAATGTATTTTAATCGATGCTTCTGCCAGTGAGATCAAGCTGACAGCCAATGATATGGAACTTGGTATCGAAACAAAGATTGAAGGCGAGATTGTAGAGCGTGGAATTATCGCGTTAGACGCTAAGATTTTTTCTGAGATTGTCCGTAAATTACCAGACAGTGATGTTGTCCTTGAGACAGATTCTTCTTTTAAGACCACCATCACCTGTGAGAAGGCAAAGTTCAATATCGTAGGAAAATCAGGGGAAGATTTTTCCTATATTCCTTATATTGAGCGCAATGAGTGTATCTCTGTCTCCCAGTTCACTTTAAAAGAAGTGATCAGACAGACCATTTTCTCTATCGCAGACAATGACAACAATAAGTTAATGACAGGAGAACTGTTCGAGATTTCTGAAAATTACCTGAAGGTAGTTTCCTTAGACGGACATCGTATCTCCATCCGTAATATCGAACTGAAGAATAACTACGACCATAAGAAAGTGGTAGTTCCTGGAAAGACACTTCAGGAAGTCAGCAAGATTTTACCAGGAAGTGTGGAGGATGAAGTTCATATTTTCCTTTCTGAAAATCATATTGTATTCGAATTTGCAGATACTACAGTTGTATCCAGACTGATCGAAGGACAGTATTTCAAGATTGACCAGATGCTTTCCTCCGATTATGACACGAAGGTAAAGATCAACAAAAAAGAGCTGTTAGACTGTATTGACCGTGCTACCCTCCTCATCAAAGAAGGGGATAAGAAGCCGATTATCATGAATATCACAGATGGCAACATGGAGTTGAAGATTAACTCCTTCATAGGATCCATGAACGAGGACATTGATATCGAGAAAGAGGGAAGAGATATTATGATCGGGTTCAACCCGAAGTTCTTCATCGATGCGTTAAGAGTCATCGACGAGGAGACCGTCTCTCTTTATATGGTGAACCCGAAAGCACCATGCTTTATCAAAGACGACGAAGGAAAGTTCATTTATCTCATTCTTCCGGTCAACTTTAACGCAGCAACCAACTAAGCATAGAAAGGCAATCTCATGATCACAGTAAATATCAGGGAAACAGATGAATTTATCAAGCTCGGCCAGGCGCTTAAGAAAGCTGGTCTGGTGGAGACAGGGGTCGACGCGAAGTTTTTTATTCAGGATGGTCAGGTAACTTTAAATGGTCAGACCGAATTACAGCGCGGCAAGAAATTATACAACGGGGATGTTGTCTGCTTTAACGGGGAGACAATTCAGATTGTGAAATGATCATCAAATCGATCGAGTTAAAGAATTTTCGCAATTATAAGGAGCTTACCCTCTCCCTTGACTGCGGAACCAATATTTTTTACGGGGACAACGCACAGGGAAAAACGAATATCTTAGAGGCGGCATACTTAAGTGGAACAACAAAGTCTCACAAATGTAGTAAAGACAAAGAGATGATTCGCTTCGGGGAGCAGGAGGCGCATATCCGGACGGTTGTGGTGAAAAATGACAAAGAATACCAGATCGACATGCATTTGAAACATAACCGGACCAAGGGGATTGCCGTCAATAGGATGCCGATTAAAAAGGCGAGTGAGCTTTTTGGAATTTTGAATATGGTTTTTTTCTCACCGGAAGATCTGAATATGATCAAGAACGGACCAGCGGAGCGCAGAAGGTTTTTAGATGCAGAGCTTTGTCAGCTTGATAAGATTTACTTGTCAGATCTTGCGGTCTACAACCGGATTTTAAATCAGCGCAACAAATTATTAAAAGATATGGTTTATCGTCCGGAGCTTGCGGATACACTCCCGGTATGGGATTTTCAGCTGGCAGAAACTGGAAGCAGGATCATCCGTCGGAGAAGACAGTTCGTGGAGGAGCTAAGCGGGATTGCAAAGAAGATCCATGCGCAGCTGTCCGGAGAGAGAGAGGAACTGCTTGTCACCTATGAACCGAGTGTGAGGGAGGAGCAGTTTGAGGAAGAGCTTCATCGGGTGAGGGAGAGAGACAGCAGACAGTGCATGACATCTGTAGGTCCACATCGGGACGATCTTCTCATTTCTATTGATGGGATCGATATCCGGAAGTTCGGCTCCCAGGGACAGCAGAGGACATCGGCATTATCGTTAAAGCTTTCTGAGATTGAGCTGGTGAAGAAGGCGATACATGAGACACCGGTTCTTTTACTGGATGATGTGTTGTCGGAGCTTGACAGCAACAGGCAGAATTTTCTTCTGAGCAGTATCCATGATACGCAGACACTGATTACGTGTACGGGACTCGATGAGTTTGTAAAAAACAGGTTCGAGATTAACCGGGTATTTGAAGTGGTGAAAGGAACTGTGAAAGAACAGAAATAAGAAATACACTGCATTTGTAGTTAGTATTGCAAATGTAGTTTTACATAGAGTGCCAGGAAAGAGAAAGGCTTGTACCGGATATGCGACCCGGTGCAGAATGGAGGAATAAATGGGAACAGAAAATGAATACGGTGGAGACCAGATCCAGATTCTGGAAGGACTCGAAGCAGTTCGGAAAAGACCGGGTATGTATATCGGAAGTACCTCAGCGAGAGGGTTACATCATCTTGTATACGAGATCGTAGACAACTCTGTAGACGAAGCACTTGCCGGATACTGCAAGAACATTGAAGTTACGATCAACGTGGACAATTCCATCACGGTGGAGGATGACGGACGTGGAATCCCGGTAGACATTAACCATAAAGCAGGAAAATCAGCTCTCGAGGTTGTATATACGGTACTTCATGCCGGTGGAAAGTTCGGCGGTGGAGGATATAAGGTGTCTGGAGGTCTGCACGGAGTCGGTGCGTCTGTTGTAAATGCGCTTTCCACAAAGCTTCAGGTAGAAGTTTACAGAGAGGGACATATCTATTTCCAGAGCTATCAGATCGGAAAACCGGATGAGCCGGTAAAAGTGATTGGGGACTGTGGGGAAGATAAGCATGGAACCAAAGTCACGTTCTGGCCGGACGGATCTATTTTTGAAGAGACAGTATTCGATTATGATACATTGAAGCAGCGTCTGAGAGAGACTGCGTTTTTAACAAAGGGACTCCGTATCGTGCTGACCGACTTAAGAGAGGATCCGGTCAGACAGCATGATTTCCATTATGCCGGAGGTATCAAGGAATTTGTCACCTACTTAAACAAGAGCAAGGAGGCCTTGTATCCGGAAGTCATCTACTGTGAGGGAAACAGGGACGGCGTTTATGTGGAAGTTGCAATGCAGCACAATGATTCCTATAACGAGCTGACGTTAAGCTTTGTCAATAATATTATTACACCGGAAGGCGGTACACATCTGGCAGGCTTCCGAAATGCACTGACGAAGACATTCAATAACTATGCAAGAGCCAACAAGCTGTTAAAGGATAACGAACCGGCATTAAGCGGTGATGATATCAGAGAAGGTCTGACTGCAATCATCAGTGTCAAGATTGAGGAACCACAGTTCGAAGGACAAACGAAACAGAAGCTTGGAAACAGTGAAGCGCGTGGAGCCGTGGACTCTGTTGTCAGCGAACAGCTCACCTATTTCCTGGAGCAGAACCCGACCGTAGCAAAGACAATCTGTGAGAAATCCGTTCTTGCACAGCGTGCGAGGGAGGCAGCAAGAAAAGCAAGGGATCTGACCAGAAGAAAAACAGCATTAGAGAACACATCTCTTCCTGGAAAACTGGCTGACTGTTCCGATAAAGACCCGAAAAACTGTGAGATCTTTATCGTCGAGGGAGATTCCGCCGGTGGTTCTGCGAAGACAGCAAGAAGCCGTGCAACCCAGGCGATTCTTCCACTTCGTGGAAAAATCTTAAATGTGGAGAAGGCAAGACTGGACAAGATTTACGGAAATGCCGAGATTAAGGCGATGATCACAGCGTTTGGTACCGGTATCCATGAGGATTTCGATATCAGCAAGCTGCGTTACAATAAGATTATCATTATGACCGATGCCGATGTGGACGGTGCGCATATCAGTACGCTGATGCTGACTTTCCTGTACCGTTTCATGCCGGATCTGATCCGCGAGGGACATGTGTATCTGGCACAGCCGCCTCTTTACAAGATCGAGAAGAACAAGAATGTGTGGTATGCCTACAGTGATGAGGAGCTGAATCAGATTCTCACCGATATCGGACGTGATGGAAATAACAAGATCCAGCGATACAAAGGACTGGGTGAGATGGATGCCGAGCAGCTCTGGGAGACGACCATGGATCCGGAGAGGCGTATTTTAAAGCGTGTCATGATCGACGATGAGAGTACGTCTGAGATTGATATCACATTCACCACCTTAATGGGTGACAAGGTAGAGCCGCGCCGTGAGTTTATCGAAGAAAATGCGAAGTATGTGGAGAATCTTGATATTTAACGGTCAGGAAAAAATAAGGTTTGGAATTCTTATACAATATATCACAAATGTAGTTTAAAAGAAATGCAGGGCGGATGAAGCAGACGGCACCTGCAGGAATGAGGTAAAATAGAATGGATGACAAAATTTTTGATCAAATCCATGATGTAGATCTGAAGAGAACCATGGAGAAATCTTACATCGACTACGCGATGAGCGTTATCGCCCAGCGTGCACTGCCGGATGTAAGGGATGGTTTGAAACCGGTACAGCGCCGTGTGCTCTATTCCATGATCGAACTGAATAACGGACCGGACAAGCCACACAGAAAATGTGCGCGTATTGTCGGTGATACGATGGGTAAATATCATCCGCATGGAGACAGCTCTATCTATGGAGCTTTGGTTAATATGGCACAGGACTGGTCTACCAGATATCCGCTTGTTGACGGACATGGAAACTTCGGTTCCGTCGACGGGGATGGTGCCGCTGCGATGCGATACACAGAGGCCCGTTTAAGTAAGATTTCCATGGAAATGCTTGCTGATATCAACAAGGATACCGTAAAGTTTGTACCGAACTTTGATGAGACGGAAAAGGAACCGACTGTACTTCCATCCCGTTATCCGAATCTCCTTGTAAATGGTACCACCGGTATCGCAGTCGGTATGGCAACGAACATCCCGCCGCATAATCTGCGTGAGGTGATCAATGCCGTAGTTAAGATTATCGATAATGAAGTGTTAGAAGACCGTGAGACCGATATAGAAGAACTGCTTGGCATCGTGAAGGGACCGGATTTTCCAACCGGAGCGATGATCCTTGGAACTGCAGGCATCAACGAGGCGTACCGCACCGGTCGTGGCAAGATCAGGGTTCGTGCGGTTACGAATATTGAGCCGATGCAAAACGGCAAGAACCGCATTGTCGTGACAGAGCTTCCGTACATGGTCAATAAGGCGAGACTGATCGAGAAGATCGCAGAACTTGTCAGAGATAAAAAGATTGACGGCATTACAGACCTCCGTGATGAATCTGACCGTCAGGGTATGAGAATCAGTATTGAGCTGCGCCGTGATGTAAATCCGAACGTTGTACTGAACCTTCTGTACAAGCATACCCAGATGCAGGATACTTTTGGTGTTATCATGTTAGCGCTTGTGGATAATCAGCCGAAAGTGCTGAATCTGTATGAGATGCTCAACTATTACCTGATCCACCAGAAGGATGTTGTGACAAGAAGAACGAAATACGATCTGAACAAGGCAGAAGAGCGCGCCCATATTTTAGAGGGATTATTAGTTGCATTGGATAATATCGACGAAGTCATCAACATTATCCGAAGCAGTGCCAATACGCCGGAGGCGAAAACACGCCTGATGGATCGCTTCGCCCTGACGGATGTACAGGCACAGGCGATTGTAGATATGCGTCTGCGTGCACTGACAGGTTTGGAACGTGAGAAGATCGAAGGTGAGTATGCAGACCTGATGGAGCGTATCACAGAATTAAAGGCAATCCTTGCAGACGAGAAGAAGCTGCTCGGTGTCATCCGGGAGGAGATTCTCCTCATTGCGGAGAAATACGGGGATGAGAGAAGAACATCTATCGGATTTGACGAGTATGATATTTCCATGGAAGACCTGATCCCGGTAACCAATACAGTTATTACAATGACAAAGCTTGGTTACATCAAGAGAATGAGCCCTGACAATTTCCGCGCACAGAACCGTGGAGGTAAGGGAATCAAAGGAATGGAGACAATCGAGGAAGATTATATCGAGGATCTTCTGATGACGACATCCCACCATTACCTCATGTTCTTTACAAGCACAGGCCGTGTATACAGAATGAAAGCTTATGAGATCCCGGAGGCAGGAAGAACTGCAAGGGGAACTGCGATCATCAATCTGCTGCAGTTACAGCCGGGTGAGAAGATCACAGCCGTGATCCCAATCAAGGAATACACGGAAGGACATTATCTGTTCATGGCGACAAAGAACGGTATTGTGAAGAAGACACCGGTTACCGATTATGCCAATGTCAGAAAGACCGGACTTGCAGCGATCACACTCCGGGAAGATGATGAGCTGATCGAGGTAAAGAAGACGGACAACGAGCAGGATATTTTCCTTGTGACGAAGTATGGTCAGTGTATCCGTTTCCATGAGACCGATGTGAGAAGTACCGGAAGAACATCCATGGGTGTAATTGGTATGAGCCTTGCAGATGGAGACGAAGTGGTCGGTATGCAGATGGAATCCCAGGGCGAAGCGCTCATGATCGTTTCAGAAAAAGGTCTTGGAAAATGTACACTTGCATCGGAATTTACGGCACAGAACCGTGGCGGTAAGGGTGTGAAGTGCTATAAGATCACGGAGAAGACCGGAAATCTGGTCGGTGTGAAGGCAGTCAACCAGGATGATGAGATGATGCTGATCACAACAGAAGGTATCATTATCCGGATCAAAGTGTCCGATACGTCACTGCTCGGAAGAGTAACGTCCGGCGTGAAGCTGATGAACCTCTCCGATGATGTTGTAGTGGCAAGCATTGCAAAAGTCCGCGAGGATAAATCCTTAATGGAAAATACAGATGCATCCGAGCTTGTGACGGCGGAAGAGGAAGCGAGAAGTGCCGCCGCAGCAGCAGAAGCCGCAAAGAAAGCTGCAGCTGAAGTGACGGAAACAGATGATGAGCTGATGAAAGAACTTTTAAACAGGGCAGAAGCTGACGCAGAGGATGAAGAGTAAGAGCTGAATAAAAATATTTCCACAATGATTCTGAATATTCGGAAAGTTATCCTCAAATCAGAAGGAAAAAGTGGATAACTTTCCGGAAAAACGCAGGTTCTGTTTACAACCTGCGTTTTTCTGAATAAAATCTGGAAAGAGATACGAACAGGAGGAGATGGCATGCCGCAGAATTTTTATGAGCTTGTCTGGATTTTTATCATTTATGCGTTTATCGGCTGGTGTACGGAAGTATCGTATGCAGCCCTAGACCGTGGAATCTTTGTAAACCGTGGATTTTTGAACGGCCCGTACTGTCCTATCTATGGATGCGGGGTAGTGATTGTAGTCGGGGTACTGACGCCATTAAAGGATAACCTGCTGATTTTGTTTGCAGGATCTTTTCTGCTGACTTCCATTCTGGAATACATCACGGGATTTGTTTTAGAGAAGGTGTTCCACAATAAATGGTGGGATTACAGCAACAAACCTTTTAATATTCAGGGGTATGTGTGCCTGAAGTTCTCCATCTACTGGGGACTTGCCTGCACATTCATCATGGATGTACTTCACCCGATCATTTACAAAGGAATTACTATGATCCCACATACATTGGGCGTAGTGCTGTTAGTCATTCTCATGGCAGGATTTACGGTGGATTGCTTCGTTACGGTAAGCACGATTCTGAAGTTCAACAGACGCCTGAAGTTAATGGATGAGATGGCAGCGAAAATACATAAGCTTTCCGATGAGATCGGTGAGAATATTTATGAAAATGTGACAACGGCTGTGGAAAAATCAGAGGAGTTCCAGGAGACACACGAGGAGCTTATCACAAAGATTTCGGATACGAAGGATAACCTGCTAGAGATTCCGGCGACAGCAAAGGAAAAGCTTTCTGAGGCGGCTGGCGAGACGAAGAGCCGGGTAGCAGAATCGACAGAGACAATGAAGGCGCGGCTGGCAGAAACGGCGGCAACTGCAAAAGACAGAATTACAGAATCAGCTGAAAATACGAGGACAAAGATTACAGAGACAACTGCTGCAACAAAGGATCGGATTTCTGCATCTACAGAGGACAGAAGAGAGAAACTCGCAGAATCCGCAGAGACAGTGAGAGAGAAAATCACAGAGTCAACCGAATCTGCGAAAGGGAAGCTTGCTGCATATAAGGAGAGCAGGGAGGCTGCCCGTCTTGAGAAGCAGCGCGAGAAGGAAGAACTTGAACAGAAATACAGAGACCTGCTTGGCAAGAAGAACTTTGGTTTCGAGCGTCTGATGAAAGCATTCCCGGATATGAAATCTAAGGAGCAGAACGAGTCCCTGGAGCGATATAAGAAGTATTTCCATATCCGCAAAGGGGATGAAAATGGGAAAAATAAATAATACAAAAGTAGTTTAAATTTCTATGCGGACATACAGTTAAAAATTGGCGTAAAGGCAGTACAGAAAAACAGGGCAGGAGAAAACAATATGATTAGAACTGTAAATACAGAGGAAATCACAAAAAATATAAAAGAAATGTGCATCGAGGCAAATCATTATCTCTCCACAGATATGGACAAGGCTATGAAGAATGCAGCAGAATCAGAAAAATCAGAACTCGGGAAAAAAATTTTAAACCAGCTTCAGGATAACTTAAAGATTGCAGCAGATGAGATGATTCCAATCTGTCAGGATACAGGCATGGCGGTTGTCTTCTTAGAGGTCGGGCAGGATGTTCATTTTGAGGGAATGGCAATTGAAGATGCAGTGAATGAAGGTGTCCGCCAGGGTTATATCGAAGGCTACCTGCGGAAATCAGTCGTAGGTGATCCAATTATCCGCGAAAATACAAAAGACAATACACCGGCGGTTATTCATTACAGCATTGTCCCGGGAGATAAAGTAAAGATCACTCTGGCACCGAAGGGTTTTGGAAGTGAGAATACAAGCCGCATTTTCATGTTAAAACCGGCTGATGGCATCGAGGGAGTAAAGAATGCGATTCTGACCGCAGTAAGAGAGGCAGGACCGAATGCCTGCCCACCGATGGTGATCGGAGTCGGAATCGGCGGTACGTTTGAAAAATGTGCGTTTCTGGCAAAGAAAGCACTGACGAGACCAGTCGGGGAGCATTCGGATATTCCGTATGTGAAAGAGATGGAAGAAGAGATGTTAGCGAAGATCAACCAGCTAGGCATCGGACCGGGAGGACTTGGCGGTACTACAACAGCATTGGCAGTGAATATCAATACTTACGCAACCCATATTGCAGGACTCCCGGTAGCAGTCAATGTCTGCTGTCATGTGAACAGGCATGTGGTGCGGGAAGTGTAATTTCAGCAGATGGCAGGAAACATCATTCATGACAAGAAAAAGGTCGTGAGGGTAAGAAAATTTTACGGACAGGAGTACAGAATATGGATCAGCATATCACAACACCAATTACAGCTGAAGTGACAAAAAAATTAAAATCCGGCGATTATATTTATCTGTCAGGAACCATCTATGTGGCAAGGGATGCCGCCCACAAGCGGATGACGGAAGCGTTAGACCGTGGCGAACAGCTCCCGATCGATATCAAAGATGCGACGATCTATTACATGGGACCATCCCCGGCGAGGGAGGGACGCCCGATCGGATCCGCGGGTCCTACCACGGCAACCAGAATGGACAAATACGCCCCAACACTGTTAGACCTTGGGGAGAAAGCGATGATCGGAAAAGGCAGGCGCTCGAAAGAAGTGATCGATGCCGTTGTCCGCAACCATGCGGTATACTTTGCAGCAGTCGGCGGTGCAGGGGCACTCTTATCCAAGTGTATCACAAAATCCGAAGTGGTATGCTATGAGGATCTCGGCGCGGAGGCCATCCGCAAGATTGAGGTGAAGGATTTTCCGGTCATTGTCGTTGTGGACAGTGAGGGGAATAATCTGTATGAGACGGCAATCCGGGAATATTGTACACTGGAATAATACAAAGCAGGGTTCAGGAATAAGGGGAATTTCATGAGTGTTCCGATTGAAAAAGTTTATAAGCAAATTGGACAAATTGCAGAAAAATATGATGTAAAGAAAATAGTTTTGTTTGGATCCAGAGCCAGAGGAACCAACCATGCAAAAAGTGATATTGATCTTGCGGTTTATGGATGCAATAAATTTGAACTGTTGAAGGATTCTCTGAATGAGGATTTATGGTCATTATTAGAGCTTGACATTATCAATATGGACAATAAAAACATTTCGCCTGAGCTTGTTTCAGAGATAGAGAGAGATGGGGTAGTGTTGTATGAAAAAATTTGAACAGTTCTCGAGACATCTGCAAGTACTCTGTAAAGCGGACAAAGAAGATATTACGAATGAATTTATTATAAGCGGTATTATCGATAAGTTTTATATTCAATTTGAGCTTGGCTGGAAGGTGCTGAAAGAATTATTGGCATATGAAGGTGTCAAGAATGCAGCCTCAGGCTCACCGAGAGAGATCATCAAATCAGCATATGCATATTTTGATTTCATTGATGAGGAAGTATGGCTTCAGATGTTAAGAAACCGAAATGATACTACCCATATGTATAATGAGCAGGCAGCAGTGGAACTTGTTGATAAGATTATTAAGGATTACATTCCTGTCTTTCTGAAAATGGAAAGAGCTGTCCGGGAAAAATATGGAGAACTCGATTTATAGGATGAATTTATTGATGAAAAATGGAGGGCAGAAACGATGAAACTTTTGATCAAACAGCGTGTTTTCTCATGGACAGACACTTACGATGTCTACGATGAGGACGGCAATCCAAAATATTTTGTAAAAGCAGAATTTTTTGCTCTGGGCCACCAGATTCATGTCTACGACCGGGAGAACCGGGAGGTCGGGATGGTAAAGCAGCGTCTGCTCACGTTACTTCCGGCGTTTGATATTGAAATCGGTGGGCAGGAATTTGGCAGCATCGAAAAGCAGTTTACCTTTTTCAAGCCGAAATATAATCTTGACTACAACGGATGGCGGTGCGAGGGAGATTTCCTTGCGTGGGATTATGCCGTCTACTCCGGATGCAGCGCAGTGGTACATATCTCCAAAGAACTCTTCCACTGGGGAGACACTTATGTCATCGATATTGCAAATCCGCAAGATGAGGTAATGGCGCTCATGCTTACGATTGCGATCGACGCGGCAAACTGTTCGGATGGAAACTAAAATAGTGAAAAATAGAAAAACTTCTTGACCTTCCCCCTTGTGGAAGCCGTATAAGAGAGGCAGACCAGCTCGATACAACTATGAAAATGTGGAAAGAGTGATGGATCAGAAAGATGACAGCGGAGGACACATGAAAATCAAACAGGTAGAAGAACTGGTTGGAATTACCAGCAAAAATATCCGGTTTTATGAAAACCAGGGACTTCTCACACCGGAGCGGGCAGAGAACGGATACCGGGAGTACCACGAACAGAATATTGAAGCACTGAAAAAAATCAAGCTTCTCCGGAAACTCGGAATCTCTGTAGAGGAAATCCGCGCTGTGTTAAACCATAGCAGATCTCTAGAAGACTGTCTGGAGAAACACCTGACAGTTCTGGAAAAAGAACGGGAAAACCTGTCGAATATGCAAAGACTCTCCGATGCAATCCTGCAGAAACGGGATTCGATTGATACCTTAAACACGAATGAGTGGTTAGACGAGATGGAAAAACTCGAAAAGGAGGGAGTAGATTTTGTGGACGTAAGCAAAATCGATATTCACATGAAAAAGAAAATGGGTGCAGTGATCGGTGGCGCAGTGATGATAGTCCTTATGCTTGCCATGATCGGATTTTTTCTGTGGGCGAACAGCCAGGAGACACTGCCGGTTGGAGTTCTTATTGTTTTTGTCGGAATTCCGGTCATTGTCATTATCTGTATCATTGTTGCATTGAGAAGCAGAATCAAGGAGATCGAAGGAGGAGAAGAGGATGAAGCTGCTAAGTATTGAGTATGTTCCGGGAAAAAAGATCGAGGCACTGGGAATGGTGAAGGGAACGGTTGTCCAGACGAAGAATATCGGGCGTGATTTTATGGCAGGCATGAAGACGCTAGTCGGCGGTGAGATCGTCGGATATACGGAGATGTTAAACGAAGCCAGACAGATCGCAGTGAAAAGAATGGTCGATGAGGCAAAGGCTCTGGATGCGGATGCGGTCATCGGAATCATGTATGGTTCCTCACAGGTCATGGCAGGTGCAGCGGAAGTGATCGCGTATGGAACGGCGGTAAAGATAATCGGGGAGGAGACAGAGAATGACAGGAATCATTGAGAGTATCTGCAATGAGGTAGCAGATTTTTTTATTAACATTGTGGCAGACAAAATCATAAACAGACTTACTGGACGAAAAAGAGATAAAGGGCAGAAGGCAGCATGAAACTAGGTGTCCTGTCAGATATCCACAGTAACATTTATGCCTTCCGGGCATGCACCGCATATTTGGAACAACAGAACTGTGACGAATATTTATTTCTTGGAGATTATATCTCGGATACTCCATACGCGAGGGAATCGTTGGATTTTCTCTATGATTTTACATCCAGACATACTTGTCACTTGTTACGGGGCAACCGGGAAGAGTACATGCTCGCGCAGCAGGAAGCACGAAAAAAGAAATTAACAGAAGAAATGTGGATAAAGAACTCCGCAAGTGGAAACTTACTCTACACTTACGAGCAGCTTGTGGATAAAGACTTCGATTTTTTCCGGAATCTGCCCATTACCTTCCTCTATGAGAAACCAGGCTATCCGGCGATCACCTGCTGTCACGGTTCCCCGGCAAGCAGCAGGGAGCTTCTGGAACTGGAGGAAGAGCCGGTAAAGCACTGGCTGGAAACGATCGACACCGACTATCTGCTATGTGCTCACACCCATTACCCGGGAGAGCTGCGGTATCAGAACAGACATTACTTCAATTCCGGCTGTGCCGGGATTGCGATCGGGGATACGGGACTGGCACAGTGCATGGTGCTGCAGTCGGAGGAAGAAAAGGGAAAGGTGGTCTGGAAACCACAGTTTTTGAAAATCCCTTATGACAATCATAAAGTCGCAGAGGACATGAAGTCCGGCGGACTGCTCGACTATGCACCGTGGTTTACAAACAGCAATCTTTATAATATCCTGACAGGGACTGATCATTCTGCGCAGATGGCAGCATTAGCAGGAAAGCTGGCAGCAGAGGAGAATCCGCAGGCAAAGTGGCCTCTTATCGAAGAAAAGTATTTTGAACTGGCAGCAGAATATTACGGAATACCGGATTACAGGAAGTGAGAAGTATGGAAAAGCTGGAACCAAAAATCAGAAAACATATTTATTTTTACGGCAGGGTGCAGGGAGTCGGCTTCCGCTACTATGCCGTGCAGAAAGCAAATCAGCTCGGACTCACCGGATGGGTGAGAAATCTTTCTGACGGAAGTGTCGAGATGGAAGTGGAAGGACAGGAACCGCTCATCGACCAGCTGATTATCTTTTTACAGAACCGCACATATATCTGGATTGAAAATATAAAGGCGAAGACGATTGCTTTAAAAAATGAAAATGGATTTTTTGAAAGGCTATAACAGAGAAGGAGAGTGACAGATATGCCATGTACAACCATTTTAGTAGGAAAAAAAGCAAGCTATGACGGATCTACGATGATCGCAAGAAATGATGATTCCGGAGCCGGACATTATACGTCCAAAAAATTTGCAGTGATCCACCCAGAGGAACAGCCGCGGGTTTATAAGACCGTGCTTTCTCATGCAGAGATTACACTGCCGGATAACCCGATGCGCTATACCGCCATGCCAAATGCAGAGGAAGGCGAAGGAATCTGGGCAGCCTGCGGTGTCAATGAAGCACAGGTTGGAATGACAGCAACTGAGACAATCACATCCAATCCAAGAGTTCTTGGTGCGGATCCGCTTGTCAATTATCAGCCGGCAGCAGATGGAAGAGAGGAAATCCCAGGTGGAATCGGGGAGGAGGATCTTGTATACATTGTGCTTCCATACATACGCAGTGCAAGGGAAGGGGTAAAACGTCTCGGAAGCCTCTTAGAGCAGTACGGTACCTACGAAATGAATGGGATTGCTTTTCAGGATGTGAATGAAATCTGGTGGTTTGAGACAATCGGCGGACACCACTGGATCGCCAGAAAAGTACCGGATGATGTGTACGTGGTGATGCCGAACCAGTTCGGCATGGATCAGTTTGATCTGGAGGATGCACTCACAGAACAGAAAGAATACATGTGTTCTGCAGATCTGAAAGAATTTATCGAAAAGTATCATCTCGACCTCTCCCTGGATGGAAAATTAAATCCGCGTGATGCGTTCGGAAGCCACGACGATTCTGACCATGTATACAATACACCGAGAGCCTGGTATATGGAGCGCTGCTTAAACCCGCACACGATGAACTGGGATGGACCGGATGCAGATTTTACACCATTTTCCGATGATATCCCATGGTGCATGGTTCCGGAGAAGAAGATTACGGTGGAGGATGTGAAGTATGTGCTTTCCTCCCATTTTCAGGGAACCCCATATGATCCTTATCTCGCCTACGGGGATAAGTCGATGAGTGGAGCTTACCGTTCTATTGGTGTGAACCGGACCGATTTTATGTCCATCATCCAGATGAGGCCGGAGGCAACAGAGGATAACCGGGCAATCGAATGGGTTGCGTATGCATCGAATGCGTTCAATGTAGCCGCACCATTTTATACAGATGTGGACCGTGTTCCGGAATATCTTTCCAATACGACCGGGGAAGTATCTACGGATAACTTCTACTGGGCAAGCCGTATGGTGGCAGCAATGGCAGACGGATCTTATAAAAATTCCATTTTCCATATCGAGAGATATCAGGAGCGTGTGATGTCAAAAGCACACGAACTGATTTACCGGTATGATGCGCTTCTGGAAAAAGAGGGAGATGCGGCAGCAAGAAAGGCACTCCGCGAAGAGGCAAACGAAAAAATGGCAGAGATGTTAAAGAAAGAAACCTCTAATACGCTTGGCAAGGTTCTATTTGAACTGAGCAATCAGATGAAAAATGCGTATTCAAGATCAGATGCATAAACCTGGCATAAAATACAGGTGTTATAGTCTGGAAAAATGCAGGAGGAAATCAAAATGAAACAGTTGAACTGGGCAGTTTTAGGATGCGGTGTGATCGCAAATGAGATGGCGCAGGCTTTAGAACATATGGGAAAACATCTGTATGCTGTGGGCAACCGTACGCATGACAAGGCAGTTGCTTTTGCCGAAAAATACGGAGTGAAGAAGGTTTACGATGATTTTCATGAGATGTTTGAAGATCCGGATGTGGATGTCATTTATATCACAACACCACACAATACGCATATTGAGTTCGCAAGGGAGGCACTCTCCCATGGAAAACACGTTCTGTGCGAAAAATCCGTGATGTTAAACAGTCGCGAGTTGGAGGAAGCTATTGATCTGGCTAAGGAACATCATGTGGTTTTTGCGGAGGCGATGACAATCTGGCATATGCCGTTATACAAAAAGCTCTGGGATTTCGTCTGGCGTGGGGAAGATGGAACCTTCCATCCGGATCAGATTTCCCCGGACTGCCCGGCATATGACCTGATCAAACAGGGGATCCCTGCACTTGGAAAAGTTCAGATGATCCAGCTCAACTTTGGCAGTTACAAAGAATACAACATGAAAAACCGTTTCTTCAATATGGAGCTTGCGGGTGGGGCACTTTTAGATATTGGTGTTTACGCGCTGTCTCTGATGAGAAGTTTTATGAAGAGCGAACCGGATCAGATAGCGAGCCAGGTGAAGTTTGCAGCCACCGGAGCGGATGAACAGGAGACCCTTCTTCTGACGAATCCAGATGGACAGATGGCAGCGGCAACTTTGTCGCTTCATTCGAAGCAGCCAAAGCGCGCTGTGATCAGCTGTGAAAATGGCTATATTGAGATCATGGAGTATCCAAGAGCAGATAAGGCGGTGATCGTAGAGGCGGAGAGTGGCAGAAGACATGAAGTGGAAGCAGGAGAGACAGCGAAGGCTCTCCAGTATGAAATGGAAGATATGGAGAACGCCATTCTGAATGGAGATTCATTACAGATGCGGTTAACGGATACACGTGATGTTATGGAGATCATGACATATCTTCGAAAAGAGTGGAATATGAAGTATCCAGGTGAAATCTGGTGATAGGATAAGTAATCAAGCGCCCCTGTATGATTCAAACAGGGGCGCTGATCAGTTTGAGTGAGTTTAAGGAATATTTAGCAGAAAAAAGAAAAATAGGGATTGACAAAACGAAGAATCTTTAGTATTATCATATATGCGTCACGAACGCGTCGAACAACATCATATTGTCAAATAATGAACTTTGGAGAAATACTCAAGTGGCCGAAGAGGTGCCCCTGCTAAGGGTATAGGTCGGGTCAACCGGCGCGAGGGTTCAAATCCCTCTTTCTCCGCTCGAATTTGCAATAGATGTTGTTCGAAATTTTTTTT
>CAKRFH010000016.1:0-33412 GCA_934320555.1 uncultured Roseburia sp. | reverse complement strand
TCTTTAGATAAAGTTCGAATAAATCATAGCCACCACAACCGTAAGGATTCCTGCAACCGCAATCGAGAGACTGCTCATAGCCCCTTCGATCTCACCAAGCTCCATCGCTTTGGCAGTTCCGACTGCATGGGAGGCAGAGCCAATGGCGACTCCCTTCGCGATCGGCTCCTCAATGTGGAACAGCTTCAAGACCACATCGGCGGAAATATAGCCGAAAATTCCAGTGATAATAATAACGGCGACCGTGATCGTCACATAACCGCCAAGCTCCTCGGACACACCCATGCCAATGGCTGTCGTGATGGACTTCGGAAGCATTGTCACATACTGCTGGTGGTCAAAATGTGCCAGAAGGGCAAACACTAAAATACACGTTGCACTTGTGAAAACACCGGAGACAATGCCTGCGATCACGGCTTTCACATTCTTTTTCAAAAGCTCGAACTGCTCATAAAGCGGAACTGCCAGACAGACGGTTGCCGGTGTGAGCAGATAGCTGATATACTTCGCTCCCTCCGCATACACGTCGTAATCCACATGGAAGACAACGAGGAACACCATCACGGCAATGACCGAGATCAGGAGCGGATTAAAAATGGCAAACTTCACCTTTTTCTTAATCCAGAGCCCAAGCTCATATGTAAGCAGGCTGATTACCACGCCCATAAAAACTGAATCTGTAAAAAACGAATCCATCTTCCTATTCCTCCTTCGTGCTCTTCTGATCCTTCCGGATCACCCACTGCGTGATTGTTCCGGAGATACCCATGACAACCACCGTAGAAATCAACGTGATAATGACGACCTGCACCCAGATCGGCTGCAATGCCTCCCAGGAATCCAGCAGACCGACACCTGCCGGAACGAACATGAGCGGCATGACCTCGATCAGAAACGTGCTCGTCTCCTTCACATCCGAAACTTTTAAAATCTTTAATTCCAGAGCAAGGAACATCAGTACCATGCCATAAATACTTGCCGGTACGGAAAGTGGTATGATGTACTTCAAAAGTTCACCTAAAAATGAGATCAATAATATAATCAGAAACTGTCTTATATATTTCATTACTTTTTTCTCCTTCGTTTTTTTCGATTACGTATCATACCACTGCTGTTTTAAAATCTCAATAGGTAATTTGGTTTTTCTTTCGGAACAATTGTCCGATATTCCGGAACAATCCCGGACGGATAGGATTTCTTGCCGGGGAAAAAAGCGGTGCATACGGATTTTCCTTTCCACGCACCAGATCGCTTAACACCATAGCAGATAACATGGCACCGGTCAGTCCGCATTTTTGGAACCCGGTGGCAACATATAGATCCGGCGTTGTCCTGCTGTATGGACCGATATAAGGTCTTTCATCTATTGGAACGCAGTCCTCATTTTTCCAGAAATAACGCTCCTGCGCCTCCGGGTAATATTCCCGGATGAATCTGCGCAGCCGCTCCCACTCCTCCCCGGCATGTCCATTTCTCTGTTCTTCGGTCGTAAGCAGCAGCTGATTCTTGTAAGAGGAAAAAGAAATCCCTTCCCTGTCAATGCTCTGATACATGGCGCAGGGCTTCGTGGTGCAATCCACCGCAATCGTGTACCCTCTCGCTAAACCAAGCTTTACCCGGTAGGCACCGCGCGATGTCACGATTGGATCTTTCGTTGCCACAATGATTTTTTCCGCCGCAACGGAGCCTTTCTCCGTCAGCGCAAAATATTCCGTCATCTCCTTTACCTCGGAGTTCTCGTAAATGCGCAGATTTCTGGCAAGACCCGAGGCAAATTTTAACGGATGCAACGCAAGCTGTCCCGGAAAGCGAAGCGCTCCCATCACCTCAAACGGCAGCGCTGTCTGCTCCGTATACTCTGCCGTAACACCAAGGCTTCCAAGCGCCTGCTTCTCCCTCTCTAACTTTCTTCTGTCCTTTATGGAATAGAGAAGAACCTCTTTTTCTTCCAGATCGCAATCCACAAAGTTTCCAAGATTCCGGTAGTTTTCCACAGCTTTCCGGTTTGCCTCGAGGAAAAGTCCGGCTCGCTCCTGTCCGAGGCTTTGCAATGCCTTCTCATAGCTTAGTCCCGGCTGCGCGGTGACCATTCCAAGCGTATGGGCGGTTGCTTCCATGCAGATGTGCCCTTTTTCTAACAGGCAGTAATCCACACCAGCCTGCTCTAAGAAATAGGCACACAAAATCCCCGTCATTCCCCCACCAATAATCAACACCTGTGTCCGGATGTCTTTTCGCAGCTCCCCGAATTCCGGCATTTCCATATGCTGTGTCCATAGTGAACCCATATTTTTCTCCTTCCCATCCGCAGTCCTCTTACCCTCGTTATCGGATCTTTTTGTTACCTGTTTTCTGACCTTTTATTTCTTTATTATTGCTTTTCTGTTTGGTTCTATGCGCGAAATACTCTCATTTTTTCACAAATAACAGATAAAATCCCATCTTTTCTTTTGCTTGTCAAATAATTTGATTATCAAAATACTATTGACATTTTCCGTTCTATACGCTATAGTCTCTAATTAGTTTGACTATCAAAGTATAGACACCTTTTAATAAATACATGAAACATACTATTCACAGACTTTTCAATGTCATGAATGAAACAGGATGAACAGAAATGGAGATTATTTATGAGCGTAAGAATTATCATTGATTCCGCATCAGATCTGACCAAAGAACGGGCAGATGCACTTGGACTTGACTTTTTACCACTGAAAACGATTTTCGGGAACGAGGAATATCTCGACGGGATCACATTAAGCCATGAAGCTTTTTATGAGAAACTGATTGAAGGAGACTGCATGCCAACGACCAGCCAGATCGCACCGCACGATTTTGAGCAGGTCTATGCATCTGTGAAAGAAAATGGGGATACCGCCGTTGTCCTCACACTCTCCTCAAAGCTCTCCGGAACTTTCCAGAGTGCCAATATTGCCCTGGACGGTTATGAGGACTGCATCACGATCGTGGACAGCGAAAACGTCTGCCTCGGTGAACAGATTCTTGTCATGCTTGCCTGCAGGCTGCGCGATGAGGGCTGCTCTGCGGCACAGATTGCAATGACTCTGGAGAAAAAGAAAAAAGAGGTCTGTGTCATCGCACTGCTTGACACCCTCGAATATTTAAAACGCGGCGGACGCATCTCAAAAACAGCGGCATTCGCCGGAAACCTGCTCTCCATCAAACCGGTTATCTCCATTGTAGATGGCGAGGTGGCGGTCCTTGGCAAGGCAAGAGGCTCTAAGAACGGCTGCAACATGCTCCGCGAGGAAGTCACAAAGCACAATGGCATCGACTTCTCCCTCCCGGTCTGCTTAGGCTACACCGGTTTAAGCGATGCCATGCTGCAAAAGTATATCCGGGACAACGCAGACCTGTGGGAAGGACATATCGATACACTTCCGATCAGCTCGATTGGAAGTACGATTGGGACGCACACCGGTCCGGACGGCATCTGTGTTGCATTTTTCAGTCCGGAACATATTGACAGGTAATCTGGCTTTTTTTGCAAGAGGTGGAAACTGTGCTATCTGTATCAGATTCACTCAGTTTCCAATCACCTGCTTTATTTTTTCCATTCTCTCATAGAACTGCGGATAGAAATCCCCGCTGCCATCATAAGGCTGTATGTAAAAAGTCTTCAATAAGAAGAGGTTGATCGTTCTCTTCTGATTCTCATCGTCCATGGCAGCGAGGATTTCTCCGATCTTCTTGCGGAACGCATGCCAGTCGATCAGGTATTTCTGGTTCCGTTTCAAATCCGGCGTGTCTAACCATTTTCCAACTTTTACTTTGCTTCTCTCCTGCTTCACGCAGCCTTCTGCCTGCAGGAAGTAATCAAGTTTTCCATCCTCGTAGATACGTCCTAACGGGAACACGCGGCAGATTCCCGGACGGAAGCTGTGGATGTTGCATCTGCCCTGCTCATTTAAGAACGGACAGGCGTTTGTCTCTGCGGACATTTTTAAGTTCGGGAGGATCATACCGTCTACGACATGCAGCTCGATAGATTGATCCATGAGCTGTTCGAACGTTCTATGCAGATGTCCGGTGAGCTGATAGAGATCTAACGGGTCTAAGAGGATAGAGTCGCCCATGTCCTCACAGCAGGAGGAGCATCCTGCACAGTCATTGCAGGATGCCCTTACCATATCGGAGAGGGTGTAACGTTTGCCGGTGGATATGTCATCTAAATACTTTTGCATGAAATTTTCTCCTTTTTTTACCCCTGCCAGCTGTTGGATGACTTGCGGTCTGCCAACTGGCTGAGTTCATTTGGGTATTGCATAAGGGACTGTTCTGTGTTGGCGCAGCGCGGGTGCTTCGAAGAGAAAGTGCGTCGCTCGCGATTGGTTCCGTAGGAATAGCCGTTTTGGTTTTCGACACTTTCGTATTGTCCATTGTGATAGAAGAAGACATCGCCTGCTTCGTTATGGTGGATGGATCTGGTAGTGATTTTTTTCTTTTTCATGTGGACTCCTTTGACTTTGAAATGCTTTCTGTTTTGGGGCTGCATTTTAGTCTGTGGAGTTTTTTGTCTCTTTATGCTTTTACACAACTATGTCAAAACTTATCTGATGCGTATTTTTATATGTTATTGCACACGCAGGATATCTACGGTGTGCGCGCTTGCTCCCATCAGATCCGGGCGCTCAGCTATGGATTTCTGGTATTGGACGAAAAGTTCGAAGGTGTCATCATCCATTGCTTTGAGTACCGGGCGCATGTAGTTCGCAGCTCCGTCCGGGGCCATGATCTTTTCCCTTTCCAGTCCGGCTGCCTGATTAAGCTGTTCGATATCGGAAAGGCGCACGTACTCGTAGAGATCTTTTTCCTTCGAAACGCAGTGAAAATCTTCGCTCAGCCTGCCATCTTTTAAGCATTCTTTTACCATCTGCTCGCCGAAGCCGTACATAAGCACCCCGTAATCATTCATGAGGTATGCCACGAAGATGAGCCCACCCGGCTTTGTGACTCTTTTTGCCTCTGAGAGTGCTTTCACTTTGTCCTCAAAGGTATAGAGATGATACATCGGTCCAAGGAGAAGGGTCACATCGAAGGAATCCTTCTCGAATCTTGACAGCTTTAAGGCATTTCCCTGATAGGCTTTCACACTGCTTCCTTTGGACTTTAAGATTCCGAGGTTATATTTCACAAGTTCCACGGCAGTCACGTCGTATCCTTCCTCCGCGAGAGCCACCGAATAACGCCCGGTTCCGGCTCCGACGTCGAGAATTTTCGGATGGTCTGCCTGCTTTAGATACTGGTGGATGTAGTCCATCGTAATCCGGTACTCTACCTGCCCGTGTCTGCGGATCAGGCGCTTGTCTTCATTGAATTTATTGTAATGTTTTTCTAACTCGGTCAGTTCTTTTGCCATGACAGTCTCCTGTTTTTTCCATAAATGTCCGGGGTAAAATATCGTTACCCTGCAAGCCTTCATAGGCTCTGCCAGTTTTCCCCGGTGTCCAAAATATAGTTTATCATAACATACTCCGGACAAAAAAAGTACTGTAAAATCATGTGACGCATCTGAAAAAGTATGCTATAATATTTATGTTACACACTATATATTTCACTTTTATCCAGGAAATTTTTCCTGTCGACAGGAAATCATCTGAAAAACAGTTATATCGGAGATTTATTCAATGAACAGATTCAAAGATTATTATCACAAAGACACGATTTTAACCACCCTCGACATGGCATGGCCTGCGATCGTGGAATCTTTTTTTGTTGCCTTCGCAGGACTGATCGACTCTTTGATGGTGAGCTCTTTAGGCTCCGCTTCCGTTGCTTCTGTCGGGCTGACCACGCAGCCAAAGCTCTTAGGACTTGCCCTCTTTTTTGCATTAAATGTCTCAATCTCGGCACTCGTTGCCAGAAGACGTGGTGAAAAAAGACAGGACTCTGCCAATGAGATTTTGTATACCGCTATCCTTTTTATCGTGATCGCCGCCGTTGCCTTAAGCATCACTTTTGTCGTGCTTGCAGGATCCATCATCAGTCTCTGCGGCTCCACCCCCGATACCCATGACGGGGCAGTCACTTATTTTCGCATTATCATGGGTGGAATGATATTCAACTGCATCCAGATGGGTATCAATTCCGCACAGCGCGGCGCGGGAAATACGAAGATCACAATGCGCACAAATGTCACTTCCAATACGATCAATATTATTTTGAACTATCTACTGATCAACGGGCACTTTGGCTTCCCTGCACTTGGCATTTCCGGTGCTGCGTTAGCTACAGTCAGCGGAACCGTCGTTGCGTGCATTATGAGTATTCTTTCCATTCTGAAAAAAGATAATTTTATCAGCATTCCTTATATTATAGAACATAAAATCCGCCCGACCTTCCTGGCATTCAAAAATCTGATCCATGTCGGCTACAGTGTGTTCTTCGAGCAGGTACTGATGCGGATTGGCTTTATGATGACGGCGATTATGGCAGCAGATCAGGGAACTGACGCCATGGCAGCCCATCAGGTCGGCATGAATATTATGGCACTCTCCTTCGCCTTTGGAGACGGGCTGCAGGCAACTGCAGTCGCCCTGATCGGACGGAGTCTCGGTGCCAAGGATCCGGATCTTGCCAAGGAATACGGCAGAACCTGTCGTCTGATCGGTGCCGGTATCGCGGTCTGCCTTGTTGCGATTTATTATTTCGGCGCAAGAGGTCTCTATAGCCTCTTCTTCACAGAAGACCACATTATCGCAATTGGAATCAGGATTATGCATGTCATTATCTTCGTCGTTATTTTCCAGATCTGCCAGGTCATCTATATGGGATGTCTGCGCGGTGCCGGAGATACACTTTATACAGCGGTAGCTTCCATGATCAGCGTTACTTTTATCCGTACGTTTGTTTCTTATTTCTTCGGATACACACTTGGTCTTGGAATCGTCGGCATCTGGATGGGTGTTTTAGGCGACCAGATTTCACGTTTTATCTTCGCCACTGTCCGGTTCCGGCAGGGGAAATGGGTGAAAATTAAGATCTGATATACGGCAAAAAAATGCGGTGGGGCATTCCATTTTTACTGGAAGCTTCCACCGCTTTTTGACCTCTCTTTTTTATTCTGTGTACTTCTTTAAAGTTGCAAGTACAGCTCCTGTTCCGGCTGTCATCTCCTCAAAATACTGACATGTGCGCTCTGCAAGTCCCACTTCGTAGAGATCCACTCCGAAAATCCTCGTATCATGCAGCACTTTTTCCAGCTTTGCAGTCACGTCAAAAGGTACTCCAAGTTCGATCTCTGCAACATACGGGCGTACCTCCCCGATCATTGGATCCGGACTTAAGGTGAACTCTTTTCCGTTGTCGTCCACTGCCATCAGATAGCGGAGCCATCCGGCAAATACCAGTGGGATAAGCTTCAAATCCTTCGGATCAAGCTCTGAGGATGCCGCATACGCCTTAATCGTCTCACCGAAACGGATCGCAAGCTTCTGTGAGGTATCGGTTGCGATACGCTGTGGGGTATCCGGCATAAATGGGTTCGGGACACGCACCTGCAACACTGTGTCAATGAATTCCTTAGGGTCAAGAATGCCAGGATTCACCACAACCGGAAGTCCCTCTTTGTAACCGATTCCCACCACTAATTTCACAAGTGTCTCGTTCTTCATCTCCTCGGAGATCAGCTTGTAATCTAACAGGCAGCCGAAAATGGCAAGCGCTGTGTGAAGCGGATTTAAGCAGGTGCAGACTTTCATCTTCTCCACTTTCTCCACGGTCTCCCTTGTTGTGAAAATGAGGCCACCTTTTTCCAGCTCCGGGCGTCCGTTCGGGAAGCTGTCCTCTACAACCAGATACTCTGTCTCCTCCGCATTGACAAACGGTGCAACGTAAGTATTCTTGCTTGTGATAACCGGGTCAAGCCCTTCCACACCGTCCTTCTGTAACAGTGCTTCAATGGATGCATCCGGTCTCGGTGTGATCTTGTCGATCATGGTCCATGGGAAGGACACCTTCGTCTCATCCTCCACATAAGCTGCAAAGCCTGCCTCTGTCACCTGATTTTTTGCCCATTCCTGTGCAAATGTGGTGATCGCTGCCTTTAACTTATCCCCGTTGTGGGAGCAGTTGTCCATGCTGACCATGGCAACCGGCTTCTCACCGGAAAGGTAACGCGCGTAAATTAACGCTGCCACTTTCCCGATATAACTCTGTGGTTTCTTCGGTCCATTTTCCAGATCAGCTGCAATCTGCGGCATGAAGCTGCCGTCCTGTGCCTTTAGGTTGTAACCCTTCTCTGTGATGGTGAAGCTGCACAGCTGTAAGGAGTCTTTGGAAAAAATCTCTTTCAGACGGGCAAACTGTACTTCATCCTCAGCATCCAGTGCGAGGGACTCCATGACGCTTCCTGTCACGGATTTTTCTACGGTTCCGTTTCCCTTTAAGGTGACAAGAATGCTTAAATCGTCATGTGGGCGGTTCATTTTCTCAATAATTTCATAATCATAGCCTTCTACAGCCGTAATACCGCGATCAAGAACTCCTGCATTTAAAAGATTCTGCACTACATTACACTGGTAAGCACGGAAAATGTTTCCGACACCGAAATGTACCCAGAACGGTTTCTCGATCGTATTTTTTTTCACAGTCTCATAATCGAAATCCGGGAGTGTATAGCCTTTTTCCTCCCATGCTGCCCTATCGGCAAGCCCTGCTCTATTTAATTCCATATCTTGTCTCCCCTTTCTCAATAGCTTCCCACAGACCGTTCAGATAAGTCGCGCCGAGTGCCCTGTCGTAAAGACCATATCCCGGCATTGCCACCTCGTCCCAGATCATACGTCCGTGATCCGGGCGGATCGGACCGTCAAAGCCGATCTCATAGAGTGCCTTCATGATCTCGTACATATCGAAGGTTCCGTCCGAAGACAGATGTGCTGCCTCCTCGAAATCGGTCGGGGTGTTGAACTTTAAGTTTCTTACATGTGCGAAATGGATTCTTCCCTTTAAGGAACGGATCATATCCGGAAGGTCGTTTTCCAGGTTGGTGCCATAGGATCCGGAACAGAAGGTTACACCATTGTGTGGGTTGTCCACCATCTGCATCATGCGCAGGATGTTTTTCTTACTGATAATAATTCTCGGTAATCCGAACACGCTCCACGCCGGGTCATCCGGATGAATTGCCATGTTGATGTCGTACTTGTCACAGACTGGCATGATACGCTCTAAGAAGTATTTCAGGTTCTCGAAGAGCTTCTCATCGTCGATGTCTTTGTACATTGCAAAAAGCTCTTTGATTTTTGCCATACGCTCCGGCTCCCAGCCCGGCATCACAGTTCCGTTCATATCCCCGGAAATGGATGCGAACATATCTTCCGGATTGATGGCATCGACTGCCTCCTGTGTGTACGCTAAAACAGTGGAACCGTCCGGTCTTTTTCTCGCAAGCTCGGTTCTTGTCCAATCGAATACCGGCATGAAGTTGTAGCATACAAGGTGGATGTCCTCTTTTCCTAAGTTTTCTAAGGTCTCGATGTAGTGATCGATGTAGAGGTCTCTGTCAGCGGACCCTGTCTTGATCGCATCGTGCACGTTCACACTCTCGATTCCTGCCACATGAAGCCCTGCTGCCTCTACCTCTTCTTTCATCGCGCGGATGCGCTCCCTGCTCCACACATCGCCCGGTGCGGTATCATATAAAGTTGTGATCACGCCTGTCACGCCTGGGATCTGGCAGATCTGCTTTAAGGTTACGGTGTCGAATTTGGAGCCGTACCATCTGAGTGTCATTTCCATTTTTTCTTCCTCCTGCTTGGGTTAAATGATATAGATTCTGGGGGCGAAACTCCGGATTTAGGCTGTGTAGGATGGGGTGCGGGGGCTGGGCTGATGTAAGACACGCTTTCGCTCCGCGTCGCTCGCAGCGGTACTAAGCGTCCGTCCGCGCAATGCCAGATACTGGCTAGCCATCACCGCCATTGCGCGATCGGGCGCTAAGGACCGGCGGCTCCTCAAGGTCTTCCACCAGCCCAGCCCCCGCGCCCCATCTTACTCTACCTTGTTGGACGGAGTTTCGCTTCTAGGATCGGTAGGTTTTCTTTGTTCTGTCTTTAGTCATTATTATAGCTTTATGGAGAGAAAAGAGAATTGACATTGCTGTTGTTCACATTGCAAAAATTGCGGTTGCATGCTACTATAATAAGTAACGCAAGCCAAAGCGAAACTCCTTCTACACACTTACGATAGTTTGAAACAAAGGGGCGGTTCTGCTCGAAGACCTTGAGGAGCCGCCGGTTCTTAGCGCCTGGCCGCGCAGGATCAGTAATGGCTAGCCAATTATCTGTTCCGCGCGGTCAGACGCTTAGTACCGCTGCGAGCGACGCGGAGTGAGAACGTGTCTTCGAGCAGAACTGTCCTTTGTTTCAAACTTACACAGCCTGCACCGGAGTTTCGCCCCCATTACATACATTAAAAGAAGCAAAAAGAAAGGATCCCTCCATGGCAAAAAATCTTCAGAGCAAGTTCTCCCCTAGACAGTACATGCTCTCGCGCGACTTCGAAATCTACTACTACAACGAACCCGGCTCCGCGAAGGTGCGGCTCCACACGCACGATTACTATGAGTTCTATTTTTTTCTTGAGGGCGATGTCTCGATCCTGATTGAAAAGAAAGAATATCCGTTAAAATACGGTGATATGGTTCTGATTCCGCCAGGTGTGCCGCATCAGGCGCTCATCCATGACACAAATATGCCTTACCGGCGCTTCGTCTTCTGGATCAGCGTGGACTATTGCAGCCAGCTGATGAAGCTGTCGCCGTCCTACGGTTATGTGATGCAGAATGTTGCGGTGAAGAAGAATTATATTTTCCATAACGACCTGATCACGTTCAATACGATCCAGTACCGCATTTTCCAGCTGATCGAGGAGACGCGCTCCGACCGCTTTGGAAAGGATGCCAAGGTTACGCTGTGCGTCAATGAGCTTGTATTCCAGTTAAACCGCATTGCCTATGAGCAGCAGAACCCGAAGAGCGAGAAGGAATCACAGAATCTGTATCAGAGTCTTGTCTATTATATTGATGACCATCTGGATGAGGAGCTGTCCTTAGAGCAGCTTGCAGGACATTTTTATGTCAGCAAGTACCATATCGCCCATGTCTTCAAAGAACAGATGGGGCTTTCTGTGCACCAGTATATCCTGAAGAAAAGGATGCAGGCGTCGAAGGCGGAGATTGTCGGAAATACGAGCATTACGGAAGTGTATACGATGTTCGGGTTTAAAGATTATTCCAGTTTTTACCGGGCATTTAAGAAGGAGTATGGGATTTCGCCCAAAGAATACAAAGAGCTGCATGGGATCACAACATAAAAAGAGCCCCTCTTTACCAACCAATCCGTAAAGAGGGGCTCTTGTCTACTCCCCTGCCGCAATCCTTGCCGCCAGGTCTTCTAAGTACTCCCAACGCTCCATCTTCTCCTCGAGCGCTGCTTCTGTCGCTTCTTTCTCCTTCGTCAGCTCATTAAGCTTCACGAAATCCCTGCTGTTTAGCAGGATCTTCTGTTCCAGCTCCTCGATTTTCTCTTCCAAAGCCGCGATGTCATCCTCGATCGTCTCGTACTCTTTCTGCTCCCTGTAGCTGAACTTCAGCTTCCGCTCCCGCTTCCAGGTATCCTTCGAATTCACCGGTGCCTCTTTTGCACTGGTATCATCTGCTGCTGTCACAGTCACGGCATCATTCTTTCCCTCTGTGATGTATCCGGCAGGTGTCTTGCCAAGCTCTTCCAGGCGGTTGACATAATCCGTATACCCACCCTCGTACTGGCAGATCTGACCATCCTCCTCGAAGGCAAAAATGCGGTTCACGACACGGTCTAAGAAATAACGGTCATGGGAAACGGTGATCACGATTCCATCGTAGTTGTCCAGATAATCCTCTAAAATCGTCAGCGTCCGTGTATCAAGATCATTCGTCGGCTCATCTAAGATCAACACATTCGGTGCCTCCATCAGCACACGAAGCAGATTCAGGCGGCGCTTCTCCCCACCGGACAGCTTTCCGATCGGGCTGTACTGCTGGGAGGACGGAAACAGGAACTGCTCTAACATATTTGAAGCGGAGACGAGTCCGTCCTTTGTGCGCACATACTCTGCCGTGTTCTTGATATAATCGATCACCTTTTCTTCCGGATCCATATAAGCTAATCCGGCTTCTTTCGATGTCTCGATCTCCTGTGTGTAATAACCGATCTTAATCGTCTGTCCGATCGTGACCGTTCCGGAATCCGGCTGGATTCTGCCATCGATCATCTTCATTAACGTTGTCTTGCCGCTTCCGTTTGCCCCGACAAACCCGATCCTGTCATTTTTCAGGAAAATATAGGTAAAATCACGGATCAGCGTTCTTCCGTCATAACTCTTGCTGATGCCGTCCAATTCGACCGTTGTCCTTCCCATGCGGGAGCTGACTGAGCTGATCTCCACCGCCTGGTCTGCCTTAGGACCCGACTGGTTCTTCAGGCTCTCATAGCGCTGGATCCGTCCCTTCTGCTTCGTGGTACGTGCCCTTGCACCGCGTCTGATCCACTCTAACTCCTTGCGCAGAATCGTCTGGCGCTTTCTCTCGCTCGCCTGCTGCATATCCTCGCGCTCTGCCTTCAACTCCAGATAACCCGAATAATTCGCATCATAGCTGTAAATCGAACCCTTATCCACTTCTACGATCCGGTTGCATACGCTGTCTAAGAAATAGCGGTCATGCGTCACCATAATCAACGCGCCGCGCCATTTCTTTAAGTACGCTTCCAGCCAGTCTGCCATCGCCGCATCCAGGTGGTTAGTCGGCTCGTCTAAGACAAGCACATCACACGGAAGGAGCAGTGCAGCCACGAGGGCTAACCGCTTCCTCTGTCCACCGGACAGTTCTCCTGCCTTCTGGTTGAAGTTCGTGATTCCAAGCTTTGTCATCATCGACTTGGCATCGCTCTCTAAGTTCCACTGGTCTGCCGCGCCAGTCGCTACATCCGTAGTATTCCTTTTTTCCAGATCACCGCCCACATAATGTCTGCTGCACTGGTAGAGTACGGTCTCTAACACAGTATGCTCCGGGTCAAATGCCGGGTTCTGCGGCAAATAACGCACAACCACATGGTTTGCCTTAATCACCTGTCCCTCGTCCGGCTCCTCGATTCCTGCGATGATCTTAAGAAGCGTCGACTTTCCGGTTCCGTTGATGCCGATCACGCCGACCTTCTCTCTTTCCTGCAAATAGAAAGAAGCTTTATCAAAAAGCTTCCTCTCTGTGTATGACTTTGTAATTTCTGTTACGTTAATAATATTCATTCTGTTTCCTTACTGCCTGTTTTGCTCTTCCTGACGCTGCTCTTCTTCCTCCTGGGCTGCCCGCGCTTCGATAATCGCCTCGTTCAGCTGAAGCATCTTCGCATCCAGCATCGACACAATCCCGGAACACTCCCGCAGATCACGGCTTATGTACTCCGGTGCATTTCCCTCAAACTTATAGTAAATCTTGTGCTCTAAGCTTGCCCAGAAATCCATCGCCATCGTGCGGATCTGGATCTCCACCTTCGTGTCCACCACACGGTCTGACAGGAAAATCGGCACAGTCACCAACATATGGTAACTCTTGTATCCGCTCTCCTTCGGATGCTTGATATAATCCTTCACGGAAACGACCGTCAGGTCATTCTGCTTGCCGATCATCTCTGCTAATCTGTAAATATCGGATGTAAAAGAACATACAATGCGGATTCCTGCAATGTCATTGATATAGTCCACCATGTTGTCGATCGTGCTCTCATAGCCGTATCTCTTCAGCTTCTTCACGATGCTCTCCGGTGTCTTGATTCTTGATTTGATATATTCGATTGGGTTGTACTGATGTACCTGCTGAAATTCGTCATTTAATATTTCAACCTTGGTTCCGACTTCCTTCAGTGCTGATCTATATAAAAAAATAATCGTATTCCAACTATCTACCCCTTCGCTCAAGGTAAATGGTCTCTCCATAATCTGCCTCCGACAATCTGTTTCGTACTTTTTTCAGTATACCATACTTTTGTATGATATGGGGAAATCTTTCAAAAGTTTACACTTTTTTTATAGTTGGAGATACCCTTTTTCACCCAGTTTTTTTTCGATCACATCGAGGATTTCTTTGCGGTCTGCCTCCACGGTATGCCAGTGTTTTCCACCGGTTAAGACATTTAACGGCTGGCTCTTGCTCTTTTTGATTTTCTCCATAAATTCCTCGACATCCAACCGGTTTGCAAGCATCAGATCTACCGCGATCTGCCCGTATATATCATGCTCCACGATGACATCAAGCACTTTGCCGCCGTACTCGACGATCGTGCACAACTCATCTTCCATCTGATCATCTGTGTGCTGCACATAGTAAATCCGCTTCGGCTTCTCCACACCTTCCTCCGGATGATAGAGAAAATATCCCTTGTTCGTGCTTAAAATATTCCGGTTCGTCGCCCGAAGCAGCGCAATGTCCTGCACAATTGCCTGACGGCTGACCCCGAATTCCTTTGCAAGCTCTGCACCACTCACCGGTGTCTGTGCGTTCTCAATGCACTCCACGATCTTTTTCCTTCTTCTGTCTCCCTCTGTCATCCTGTAATCCTCCCACTTCTGTCCATACGTCTTAGTCTTCTTCAATCACATGCATTTCCAGATAGTCAAATTCCACTGCCTCAATAAAGCTGTCCTGCATAAAACGTGTCTTCGCATGCCGCTTAAATTCTTCGATATTCGCATCCAGCCAGATCGGCTTTCCGAGGTCGAATTCATAGCATACCTCATCGATTGCCCGGAAAATCTTATGTGTCCTTGTATCCGCTGTATCATCTGTCACAGTTGTGTCCCGCAGCAGATGGTTGTTTTTCATCATTTTAAACCAAATTCTCATCGTTCCTGCTCTTTTTCTTATTTTTCTGCGTGTCTTCTCTGGCGGTTCGCCTCATACATCAGAAGTGTCGCTGAAATCGCTGCATTTAACGACTCCACCTGCCCGCACATCGGGATTTTAATATAAGTATCTGCAAGATCTGCGATCTCATCCGTAAGACCGTTCCCTTCATTCCCAATGAGAAAAGCGCTCGCCCCGGTGTAATCCGGCTCATCGTACTGCATCGTTCCCTTCAGATGTGCCGCGTAAACCTTCACGCCGTCTGCCTGCAGCTCTTTTACCGTCCCTGTCAGATCGTCCGTCACCACATACGGCATCCGGTAGATGCTTCCCATCGTGGAGCGGATCGTTTTCGGATTAAACAGATCCACAGTCGTGCGGTTCATAATCACTCCCGTGATGCCTGCGCCCTCTCCTGTCCGAAGCATCGTGCCAAGATTCCCCGGATCCTGAATGCTCTCTAAGATAAGAAGATGTGTCTTCTCTCCACAGAGCAGATCGGAAAGCCCATACGATGGCTGCTCCACGAGACAGAGAATCCCCTGCGGTGTCTGCGTATCCGATACCGCCTTAAACACGGAATCTGACACCATTTCATATGCACAATCCGCCAACAGACTCTCATTCTCCTGCACAAAACTCTCGGAAGCATAGACCTGTCTTAACCACGCTTTCGGAACTTCCTGGAACATCTTTCTTCCTTCCACCACAAAAAGTCCCTGTTCTTTTCTCGCCTTTGCCTTCTTCATAAGCTGTGACAGATTCTTCATCTGCTGGTTTGACGTACTTGTAATCATCTCTGTTCTCCTGTTTCTGCCGCCGCTGCCCGGATTTTCCAAGACCTTCCGGCTTTTTCATTCTGTTTCCGCTCCCTCTATCATACCATCCCCGGTTTCTGCTGTGAACCCTGTTTTTCTAAAAAGGGGAAGAATCAGAAACGAAACTGACAAAAAAACGGCACCACATATCATCTGCAGTGCCGTCTTCTCTTTTATTCTGTTTTCTCTTCTATTATTCGTAAATGTGTTTTTTCTTTTCTTTCGCCTTTGTCTGTTTCTTCTTTAACATGTGTTTCGGGTTCTTGTCTGCCATAACGTATCCTTCCTTTCCAACTGCCTATAGGCTTTTCGGTCTGTAGGTTACTTTCATGCATTTCTTTGTTTCTGAGTACGTTATAGCACTGTTGCTTAGCACTGTCAACAGCTGAGTGCTACTTTTTTGTGAAAATTTTGTGATTTTCTTTTATTTTTTCCGAAATTTCAACACATTGACAGACGCCGCTTCTGCATGGAATACAAATCCATCCTTTCCGTATTCCGGAAGGCTGCCTGCCTTTCTCCGGATCTTATCCGGGCATTCCACACTGTTGTAGTCGGTGATGCAGTCGCCTCGCAGTGTTTCCGTGCTTACCGCCTCCATGTCTTCCTCAAAATGCAGCGTTACGTCCTTCGCTTTTTTGCAGTCTGCATTGACCACATTGACATAGATTTCGTCTCCCTTGCAGGACGCGAACAGATGCATCTTCGGATCTAAGTCTTTCTTCTTAAGTTTCATCGGTCTGGCGCCCCTGTGTACTTTGTACATCAGAAATACATCGTAGTTCGGTGTCAGGACGGTGTGCTCTTTTTCTGTTAAAATCAGTGCGTTCAGGACGTTCACGGTCTGCGCCACACATGCCATCTTCACTTTGTCACAGTTGCGGTGGAAAATGTCCAACGTCAGTGCCGTTGTGATCGCATCGCGCATGGTACACTGCTGGTACAGTGCCGGTCTTGCCAGAAAAGAACTGCCATGCCAGTTGCCCCACTCCCCTACGATCAGGTCGCAGTGCGGTGCTCCGGTGGCAAAGAAGCCTTCCTCTTCCGGAAAACTTGCAAGTCCTTCCTGGATCAGATCATACTGCTCCCCGATCACATCTTCTAACTCGAAACAGCTCTCGATCACTCTGTCCCAGGCTGCCTCATCGAATTCCACATCTGACCAGTCGCCCTGCTCCATATTCCAGTTATAAAAATGCAGATCCAGCGCGTCAATCTGTGGCTGTCTGTAGTGGGCAAGCGCCGCAAAGAAATCCTTTGTCCAGCGCACCCGCTCTTTTGGTTTATTTCCATCCGGTCCGCAGGCAATCAATTTTAAGCCCTCTCCCGGCTTGGCATTTCTGAAATCACACCTTGGCATGGCAGAACTGTATTTCCGGTACTCCTGTGCATAAAGCTCCGGCGTCATCGTTCCTCCGCCAGCCCACGCTTCGTTTCCAATACCCCAGTATTCCACTCCAAACGGTTCTTTGTGTCCGTTTTCTTTCCTCAGATTGGACAGATCCGTCTCCTCGCTCCGGTTGCAATATTCTACCCAGTCGCGCATCTCCCCGACGCTGCCGCTTAACACGTTCACACCAAGCCATGGTTTTGCGCCGAGCATCTCACAAAATTCCATGAACTCATGGGTACCGAACTGGTTATGGTCCACCTCGAAAGTGCCGAAATTCTCATTGTAAGTCACCGGGCGGTCTTCCCGCTTTCCGATTCCGTTTTTCCAGTGGTAGGTGTCTGCGAAGCAGCCTCCCGGCCACCGCATGACCGGCGGTTCGATCTCTTTTAAAGCGTCGACCACATCGCGCCGGATTCCTTTGTAGTTCGGAATATCAGAGTCTTCCCCGACCCAGATTCCATCATAGATACAGCCCCCTAAAAATTCAATAAACTGGCTGTGCAGCTCCGGTGCTATCACGGCTTCTTTTTTCCTGTCAGAAATCTTCGCCTCATTTTGTGCTGTATGTCCCATGTTTCTTCTCCTCCTGTTCTGTTTGACTGATAAAGCGGATGCGAAACTCAAATATAATCTGTGATGATTGTCATGCATTCCACCTAATAAAGCTATTATAACAGAAGCTGTAATCTAAGACCATAAAAAAGCAGATGTTGCTTCCTCTGATACATCAGGATTCAACATCTGTTTTCTATTTTAATTTATATTTTTTAATATTTTAGCAAACTGCCTGTACTAGGCCAATAAATTCTGCATGCTCTCCAATCCGATCAGCAATGTGGAGCTGTTATGCAGCAGCGCTGATGTGGTCGGCTGGATCACACCTGCAACCCCCAATACGATAAGCAGGGAGTTGAAGCCTACGATTTTGCGGTAGTTTGAATGGATTCTCTGCATCAGGCTGTCGCTTAAAAGCTTTAAGGTTACGATCTGATACAGGTCATCGGATCCGACTGTGATGTCTGCGATTTCCCTGGCAATCTCTGCGCCGTCGCTGATGGCAATGCCGACATCTGCTGCGGAAAGTGCCGGGGAATCATTGATTCCGTCACCGATCATGATGACCTTTCTGCCTGCCTGCTTCTCTCTCTCCACAAAGTTTGCCTTATCCTCCGGCAGAACCTCCGCATAATATTCATCCACACCGACACGCTTTGCAATCGCCCTTGCAGTGCGCTCGCTGTCACCGGTCATCATAACAACCTTCGACAGTCCTGCTTTCTTTAAGGAAGATACGACCGCGGAAGCTTCTTCACGCAGCGGATCTTCAATGCAGATAACGGCGGAAAGCTTTCCTTCGATTGCAAGATATAAGTGGGAATATTCCTTCGGAAGGGAGTCAAATAATGTCTGTTTTCCTTCCGGGATCACACAATTCTCGTCCTCGAAAACAAAGTGGGCACTTCCGATCACAACACGCTTCCCATTGATTGTAGATGCAATTCCATGTGCCACAATATATTCGACCTTGCTGTGCATCTCATCGTGCTCAAGCCCCTTTTTTGCGGCTGCATCCATGACTGCCTTCGCCATAGAGTGCGGGAAATGCTCCTCTAAGCAGGCAGCAACGCGAAGCAGTTCATCTGCGTTTCTGTCCTCGAACGGAACGACATCCACAACGGTCGGTTTTGCCTTCGTCAGTGTTCCGGTCTTATCGAATACGATCGTGTCTGCCTCTGCGACCGCCTCTAAATACTTGCCACCTTTTACCGTGACATTGTAAAGGCTTGCCTCACGGATTGCAGACAGCACGGAGATCGGCATTGCAAGCTTTAAGGCACAGCTGTAATCGACCATAAGGATCGATAATGCCTTGGTTGCATTTCTCGTAAGAAGGTATGTTAAAATCGTGCCGCCTAAACTGTATGGAACCAGTTTGTCAGCAAGATGCTCTGCTTTGCTCTCCACACCGGACTTTAACTTCTCGGACTCCTCGATCATCGTTACGATCTTCTCAAAACGGCTGGAACCCCCTACCTCTTTTACAAGGATTGTCAGTTCTCCTTCTTCCACTACAGTTCCTGCATATACAGTGCTCTCAAGTGTCTTGCGGATTGGTACGGATTCACCTGTTAAAGATGCCTGGTTGACCATTGCCTCCCCTTTTGTCACAACACCGTCGAATGGGATGACATTGCCCATATGTACGACAATCTCATCGCCTGCTTCAATCTGGGTGGTCGGAACTAAGACTTCCTGTCCGTCACTGACCATCCACACTTTGCTGACATTTAAGGACATCGTCCTTGCCAGGTCATCCACGGACTTCTTGTGGGTCCACTCCTCAAGCAGCTCTCCAATGCCAAGCATGAACATGATAGAGCCTGCTGTATTGAAATCGCTTCTCAAGAGCGATACGCCGATCGCGGTTGCGTCTAATACCGGGACTTCGATCTTTCCGGCTGCCAGTGTCTTAAGTCCCTTCCATAAATAACGGATAGAGCGGATCGTAGTCAGGCAGACCCGGACCGGGTACGGCAGGATTATTCTTCTCGCATAATGGAATACAATCTTTCCGATCAGCTTCTCCTGATAAGAATTGTTCAGCTCTCTTCCGGATGTCTCGATCAACCCTGTCGGCACCTCCGCATTCTCGTAATGGAAGTTCCGGAGCAGTTCGATAATCCGCTCTCTGTCTCCTGCATAGGAAATCGTTGCATCACATGTTCTGTCATATACTTTTGCAAACGTGATCTCCTTCTGGCTGTGTAAATAATAAAGAAGCGTATCTGCCTGCGCATATGTCATCCGGTACTGCACCGCATGGATACGGATTCTTCCTTTTGATTCATGTCTGATTATAAATTTCATTTTTCTCATTCCTCACAAAGAAAAGCTGCCATTCAGATTTTCACCTGCCTGGCAGCCTTCAAAGCTCTTATTCAGCAACTGGTTCTGCAGCTTCCTCTGCTGTGGCTGCCTCATCTGCTTCTTCTTTTGCATCTTCCACTTCGGCTGCTTCTTTCTTTGCTGCGCGCTCTTCATTGATGGATTTTGCATCTTCGTAAATATCTCCTGCGTTCTCCTGAACCGTTGTCACGGTCTTCATCACACAGTCCTTTGCTCTTAATACAGCTGCTGTACACTCTGTATATACTTTCTTTGCATCATCGCTTGCAAGGATCTTCACACCTGCTGTTCCAAATAAGGTTCCGCCTGCAAATAACGCTACTTTTTTCCAGTTAATCATGTTTTTATCCTCCTTTTGATATTGCACATTGCTTGCTTTTCTCTTGCTGTCACTCATTATAGGGCACGTATACAGGTTACTCAAGCCTAACATTTTTTATTGAGAATTGTTATCAAAAATTTTCTGAATCACTGTATATCTAGCATGTATTTTTCCGCTTTAACGTGCTGATATATCATTTTTCAGCAAAAATTGTATAAGTTTTATCTAACTTTTTTTCGTGGATTTTCGTTTTTGATTCTTTTTCTCACTTTCCAATTATCGTCATACGTAACCCATTTTCTGTTTGTATGTCTTTTATGAAAAAAAGAATTGCATCACCCGTTTTTGTCTGCTACAATAGGCGCAGAACGTGAAAAAGAGGCTGACTGTCATGAAGATTTCCCATAAGAAAACAAAACATATTTTTCTGTTTATTCTTATATCGGTTCTCTTACTTGGAATGTGCTACGAGTGTACGCAGGCAGATTCCTCTTTGATGTACGGAATTATTCATGAGGAGGACAGTCTGCTCTGTTCCTCTGCACAGATTCGTTCTCTCTCTGAGCAGCTCTGCTCGGAAAGCTTCGGACGTTTAAGTTCCGGCAGTGTCTTTCTCCGCGGGGAGACTGCGCGCTCCGTCAGCCGTTCGATGCAGGAACGGAATCTTTTCTTTTTATTGGCAGAACTTCTTCTGTCCGTTACCCCATTTCTTTTTGCCTGTGCCAGGATCCGGCAGAAACGGCTCGTGATCAGGCTTGCTATTATCGTGGCGTATATGCACCATCAGGATGGCAGAAAACGCAGCTGACTTTTCCCTTTTACCAGGTATATCTAAAAAAATACCGCTTTGACAGGCGGTCTGTTTTTGTACGCAAAAATACAGAAAGGCAGGCGTTTTTCTATGTTGGAATATATTTTATTTGGTTTTTTAGCTATCGCAGCTGTCGCAGCCGGAGTTTTTGTCTGGTGGTTTGAAAATCATGACTCAGTAGACAGAAAAGAACAATAGAAATAAGACAAAAAGAAGGAGTATTTACATTATGAATATCGGTTTCATTATTTTCGCAATCTTCGGATCTCTGGTGGGACTTCTTTCCACCCTCTATATTGTAGTTTCCCTGTTCTGGATTCTTGGATACAAGATCTGGAGAAAAGTAAAACACGGGACACCACTTTATGACTGATTGACCAGATGCAAAAAAGGGCGGTACTTTTTCTCTGAAGTACCGCCCTTTTTCTCTGCACATCCTGACAACATTGGTGTTCTCAGGTGTACCGTAACTATCTTAACCTGTTATTTAATCTAACAGCATCTGTACACATCCATACATTCCGGCATCATTTCCGAGATCTGCCAGCGCAAACTTGGTATCACGGCATGCCATGAATGCTGTTTCAACGAAATGTTTCTTAATGTTGTCAAGAAGAATGGCTCCGGCTTTGGATACGCCGCCGCCGATTACAATGACTTCCGGATTGACAACACAAGCGATATTAGAAAGTGTGGATCCAAGGATCTCGCATACTTCGTCAACAAGTCCGATTGCGATTTGATCCCCTGCCTTTGCAGCATCGAAAACATCCTTTGCAGTAAGGTTCTCAATGGCACGGATGCTTGTCTCATCGGTAGACTTTGCAAGCTTTCTCTTCGCAAGACGTACGATACCTGTTGCAGATGTATACTGCTCTAAACATCCATACTGTCCACAGTTGCAAGCCTCAATCTCATCGTTATTCACTGTGATATGTCCGATCTCTCCACCGGCTCCGTTGAATCCGGCTACGATCTTGCCGTCCACGATAATGCCGCCGCCGACACCGGTTCCAAGTGTTACCATAATAACATCCTTGCAGCCTTTGGCTCCGCCCTGCCACATCTCACCTAATGCAGCAACGTTCGCGTCATTTCCAACCTTTACTTTCAGTCCTGTCAGACTCTCTAATTCCTCTGCCACATTGACAACGCCCCAGCCGAGGTTGACACAGCGGTGTACAATTCCCAGGCTGTCTACCGGTCCCGGAACACCGATTCCGATTCCCTGCACGTCATCCTTGCTGATGGCTTCCTGTGCCAGCTTATTGTCGACTGCTTTTGCAACATCAGAGAGAATAGATTCCCCGTTATTCTCTGTATTTGTCTTGATCTCCCATTTATCGATCATCTTGCCTGTTGTCTCAAAAAAACCGATTTTACAGGTGGTTCCCCCGATATCTACTCCGAATGCATATTTCTTCATGATTCATTCCTGCTTTCCCTTATATTTACAGTCTTTTCTGATAAAAAAACTGCTCTCTTTCATCATAACTTTTCCCCATTTATCTGTCAATCTTTATCATGAAAAAAGAGCCGCTGACCTTCTCCTATAAGGGAGACGATACAGCGGCTCTCACACAGCGCTTTTTCATTATACAAGTGAGTAAAACTCACTTATCACTCATTTTAGCCCTTGACAGCTCCGCTCATTCCCTCTACATAGAACTTCTGTGTGATCAGGAATAAGATTGCAATCGGAACGGATACGACAACGGCTCCGGCTGCGAAGCAGGTGTACCAGCTGTCGACGTACTCTTTCTCAAGCATCTTCCACAGACCGATGGATACTGTGTAATACTGGGAATCTGCACGGCAGATTACTTTTGCAAAAATGAAGTCAACCCACGGTCCCATGAAAGATGTCAGGACTGTGTATACAATGATCGGCTTGCTGAGCGGCACAGTAACCTTGGTGAATACCTGCCATCTGGTCGCACCGTCAATGATGGCTGCCTCATCGAGTGCCTTCGGGATCGTATCAAAGAATCCCTTTGCAACATAGAATCCGACACCGGATCCTGCGGAGAAAACGATGATTAATGCGATACGGATCATGGAGCCCTGTGCCAGTCCAAGTGCTTTTAAAATATAGTAAACAGCGATCATGGACATGAAGGACGGGAATAATCCGAGGATCATGGCAATATTCATAAACGGTTTTCTCATCTTAAAACGCATTCTTGACATCGTATAGGATACGGACAGTACAAAAATGGTGGAAATGATACACGTAAAAATTGCAATAATAAAGGTGTTCATGAACATCTTCGGAAAGTTTAAAATACTTGTATCTGTAAATAACTTCACGTAGTTGTTCAGCGTATAAGTCTTCGGGAAGAATGTGGTCACGTAAGACCCCTTCTCACCACGGAAGCTTGTCAGGACTACCCAGAAAATAGGCAGTACCCAGATAAATGCCAGAATCGCAAGGATAACATGCACGATCACGTTTGTGATTACTTTTCTTGTTTTAGAACCTGCTGTCTGTTTTGGTTTACTCATTACATGAATCCCTCCTCATCTTTATAGGATGCCGTGTTGCGGTAGGTTACCAACGCAACAATTGCCAGCACAATGAAGGTCATAATACCGATTACGGCACCTAAGTTGTAGTAGTTCTTGTCAACTGTCAGCTTGTACAGCCAGGTGACAAGCAAATCCGTCTTACCAGCGGTTGCATCGACATCTGTCGGATTACCACCGGATAACAGGTAGATGACGTTGAAGTTGTTAATATTTCCCGTAAACTGTGTGATCAGGTACGGCGTCATAACGAATAACATATACGGCATTGTAATTTTGAAGAATGTCTGAACCGCATTCGCACCGTCGATCTTGGCAGCCTCATAGAGCTCTGCCGGGATATTCTGTAAAATACCGGTTACCTGAAGTAAGGTATACGGAATACCTACCCAGAGGTTGATCACGATAACCGTCACTCTCGCCCAGGCCGCGTTCTGGAAGAACGGAAGGGCAGTATCGATCAGACCGTATTTCAGTAATAACGTGTTCACGATACCGGTCTGCTGTAACATACTTCTCATAATTAACAGGGAAACGAACTGTGGAACTGCGATGGATAAAACAAAGCAGAATCTCCAGAAGCCTTTCCAGTGTGTCTCTTTGCGGTTGATCACAATCGCAAGGATCATACCTAAAATATAGTTCAGTGCAGTAGCGAAAATAGCCCATGTGATGGTCCATGCCAGTACGGAATAGAACTGTTTTCCGATACCATCGCTCATGTTTAAAATCTTGGCAAAATTGGCAAGCCCTACCCAGTCAAACAATACAAGATGGTCACCTACTTTACTGTAGTTCGTAAACGCCATGGTAATATTATATAGCAGCGGTAAGATTGTAAATACAAGGAGTCCCATAATTGGTGCTGCCAATAATAATTTATGTAAATTTTGATCGAACAAACTCTTGATGTCTTCTTTAAATGTGTTTAAATGCTTTCCGGATTTTGCAAGCACTTCTGATTTGTAGGAGCTCTTTACCGCATCTCTCCACACGACAATAAACATCAGTGTGATGTAGACGGTTGCAACTCCGTATAATAAGAGCAGCTGAGACTGGTCTCCTGCTGTATATTCGTAAATACTCTTCTTCTCGTTCCAGACTTTTTCCTGTTCCCTCCATCCTAATGACGGGAGCATGGACAGATTGTAAATTCCTGATTCCACCATGAACCAGATATAGCCGATCTCAATGGCAAGGTACATAAGACCTTTGCCGATCTGCTTATGTGCGATATTTCCCAAGCCCATAATCACCATGGACAACTTCGTGATGAGACTTCCCTTCGTCAACGCACCTGTCACGGTATATGGATCCGCAAATTCCTTCTTACTCTTTCCACCCTTCATATCGTTATGGGCCTCCTTCATAAACTTTTTTTCAGGCTGCACCGGAAACCGATGCAGCCTGAAACTGTTTCGAATGTCTCAGTGCGACATTTTCTTAACTTGTCTTATTTTGCAATATCTGTGTTCATTGCTGTGTTCATATCTTCTGTCTTCTCAGCTGCGTTGTCATGTGTAACTTCGCCTGCAACGATTGCTTTACCCATGTTCTCAGCTGGTGTCCAGTAGTTACCCATCTCAGCTACTAATGGCTGCATGATAGAAGTAGATGTCATATCCTCAGCTACTGCTGTTGCGACCGGGTCATCAGCGATTGTGATGTTTGTATTGGTAGGAAGGATATTTCTCATATCATAGTGGTCTTTCTGGGCATCCTCACCTGCAAGGTAAGCAGCAAGGCTCATAGCAACCTGCATGTTCTCAGCGTTCGGGTTTACACCGACTGCCTTGGATCCGATGAAGGATTTCATCTGGCACTCTGTTCCGTTTAAGTTGAAAGTAGGAAGAGCTGCAACACCCATATTGTCGCCAAGTGCTTCTTTTACGTTCTCAGCATCCCATGTACCGGAGAAGATTGCATTTACGCTTCCGTCACGTAAACCTGCAATACCAGCACCCTGATCGTCGTTGATGAAGTTCGGGTTAGCTGCTAAATCTACTAAGTAATCTGTAACTGCTGCTGCCTTGTCACCGGAGAAATCGATGCCTGCAGCTGCGTCTGTGCCGTCACCGAATATTGTACATCCGTTTCCAACATAGAATGCCTGAATGTACCAGGAGTTAGATAATGGGAAGGAAACTTTTCCTTTCTCTAACATAGTATCAAAGCTCTTGATATCGTCTTCAGAGTATACGCTCTTGTCATAGTACATGAACCATGTATTAGAGGTGAATGGGAATGCTACAACTGCATCATTGTATGTAACAGAAGCTACGATAGAATCGGAGTTTGTGCTTGTCACATAATCAAGGTAAGATCCACCAAGCTCAGCAAGTGCGTTTGCTGCTACTAAATCAGGGATGTTATCGTTTGCCAGCATATAGACATCTGCAGATCCCTCAACGTCTGTTGTGACAGTAGCTTTTGCATCACCCTCTGCACATACACCATACTCAAATGTGACATCCCAGTTTGGATGAGCCGCATTGAATGCGTCACATTCTTTCTGTAACCAGCCTGTATCCTGATCTTCCTGTGGGCTCCATACAGTCAATGTACCGCTCCATGCTTCCTCTTCTTCTGCTGCTGCATCATCGCCTGCAGCTGCTTCCTCTGTAGCTGGTGTGCTGTTGTTGTCATCAGCCGCCGGAGTATTGTCCTGTGTGTCTTTGCTTCCGCATCCAACCATTGTAGCGGTCATTGCTGCAACAAGTAATAATGAGATTGCTTTCTTTTTCATATTAGTTTCTCTCCTTTTATGAAATTTTTGACGCTGGAAACGTTCTGTCTCCATTGCCTTTGATATTTATAAAAAGCTTACGCTATTTATACTATATTTGTAGTTGCTTCTGTTTTTCCTTTGATCCGGACAGAAGCTTTTCGTAAGAAGCACTTCTTACTAATGAAAATACCCATGGGTATTTTCAGCGCCTGTATATAGTTGCCATCGTGCGGATCCAGGCTCTCCGCTCCTCGCTTAAGGTATCCTTTCCGATTCTCCACTGCCAGTTCCTTCCGATCGTGGACGGGGCGTTCATTCTCGCTTCCCTGCCAAGCTTCATCAGATCCTGCATCTGGATCACCGCCACATCCGCGATACTTGCATATGCCGCGCGGATCAACGCATCCGGAATCTCGTCCTTGCTCTTAATATTCAGATATTCATACAGGTAAGCCAGCTCGTAATCTGACCTGTCCCGGAAATATCCGACGATGGTGTCATTGTCATGTGTGCCCGCATAGACGACGATGTTGCTGTCCTCATAATTGTGCGGCAAATGTTCATTCGCCGTATCCTCATCAAACGCAAACATCAGGATCTTAATCCCAGCCCATCCGGTCTTGTTCTTTAGCTTCTTCACACCCGGGATCTGCGTCTTATTTCCGATGTCATCCACGATCACGCTGGTATCTCCCAGCACCTGTATCATGGCATCCGTCAGCTTTCTTCCCGGTCCCTTGTGCCATTTTCCCATCCTGCCGTCCTTCGCATCTGCAGCTACGGTATAGTACCGCACGATTCCGGCGAAATGGTCAAGCCTTATCACATCGAACAGCTCTGCATTCTCGGCTACACGCTTCTGCCACCACTCGAATCCATTTCCTTCCATATAATCCCAGTCGTAAACCGGGCTTCCCCAGACCTGACCGGTCTTCGAAAATGCATCCGGTGCGGCTCCCGCCACAACCTCCGGTCTGCCATCCTTTCTCAACAGGAACAGTTCCTGGTTCGCCCAGACATCCACGCTGTCCGCTGCCACATAGAATGGCATGTCACCGATTATCTGGATTCCCCTGCTGTTCGCATAGGTCTTGAGCTGCTTCCACTGACGGAAGAACTCATACTGACAGAACTTGCAAAACAGGATCTCGTTATGTAAAATCCTCTGATACTCCTTCACTGCCTCCGGCTCCCTGCGTGCCAGCGGTTCATCCCAGCTCTGCCACTCCCTGTCTCCGAAATGTCTCTTCAATGCTGTGTATAAGGAATAATCTGACAGCCAGTCATCCGCTTCCTCTATGAAAGTAAGGAACGCTTCCTCCTCCACGGAAAACCTCGCAAATGCCATCCGCAAAATCTTATAGCGGTTCTCATATATCGTCGCGTAATCAATCTCCGCCTCATCGCTGCCCCAGTTGAAGCTCCTGACCTCCTCCGGAAGAAGAAGTCCTTCCTTCACCAGAGCGTCCAGATCAATCAGATATGGATTCCCGGCAAATGCGGAGTAAGACTGGTAAGGACTGTTCCCGAAGCTGGTCGGTCCAATTGGAAGTACCTGCCAGTATCTCTGTTTCAGATCCACAAGCAGATCCACAAACTGGAATGCAGCCTCTCCCAGAGTCCCGATTCCATAAGAAGACGGAAGGCTGGTAACCGCTAACAGGATTCCCGCACCTCTGGTCAATTTTTTTAATTCCAAATTTGTTTCCCCCATCGTATCGAATCTTTTTTTCGAACTCTTGCGATTTGTTTCGTGAATTTTCGTATCTGATTGAATTTTAGTTCATAAACGCATTTTTGTCAATGAAATAAGCATTCCGAATATCTTTTTTGCCGTTTTTCACTGTTTTTGATGTCTGTTTTTGTGAAAAGTGACAAGTCTTTTCTATATTTTTTTCGAAACTTTTTTTAAATCCGGACGTTCCTTGCTTGTAAAAGAGGTTTTCGTCCGATATAATAGCGGTAGTATGTGGGTGCAAAACTTAAATATGTGCTGTGAGGATTGTGTGTGAGTTTTGCAACTATCTGCATGAGGTATATGAATAAGCGGTAGGAAAAGAGGAATTCAGGTTGGCTACGATAAAGGATATTGCGAATCGGCTTGGCGTGTCTGTGAGCACGGTCTCGAAGGGGTTAAACGGCGCCAGCGATATCAGTGAGGAATTAAGGCAGATGGTATTAGACACTGCGGTTGAGATGGGGTACTCCACGAAGCGCTCGAAGAAGGTTGAGAACCGCAAGCTTGCCATTTTTATCGAAAATATGGACTTTGAGGCGAGCACACAGTTCGGTTATGATATTGTGCTTGGATTTAAACAGAATGCTTTCCGGCATAAGTGGGACGTCACGGTGATCCCGGTCACCCCGGCTTTCCAGCTGGCAGAAAAGTATGACACTTATATGTTAAAAAATGGGTTCTGCGGTGCCTTTCTGGTCGGCTTCGCGCTCCACGACGAGTGGATGAAGCAGCTTGAGACCACCACGATGCCGACCGTTCTTTTTGACAATTATATCCGGAAGAATCCGAATGTCGCCTATATCGGAACGGACAATTACGAGGGAATTGATGCGGCTGTCGACCATCTGTACACGTTGGGGCACAAACGGATCGCCTTTTTAAACGGCTCCCTCCACTCCATGGTGTCCGAACAGCGTGAGGAAGCTTTCTATAACAGTATGAAGGCTCACGGACTCACTGTCGAGGAAGATCTGACCGCCTACGGCTATTATGTGGCAGACAGTGCGAAGTATCATGTCCCGACTTTTTTGAAGGCGGGCGCAACTGCCATTATCTGTGGAAATGACCTGATCGCGTCCGGTGTCATCACCGAGTGCAAGCTGCGCGGCTACCGGGTGCCGGAAGATATCAGTGTGGTCGGCTTCGATGACATTCCGATCTCCGCCATGTTAGAGCCGCCGCTCACTACCATCCGTCAGGAACGCGGAGAGATGGGAAAATGTGCGTACGTTATTTTGAATTCACTCATCCACCATATTCCGATCTGCAGAACACAGATCCGTGCTGCGCTGATCGAGCGGGAATCCACGGCACGCTATCAGGCTCCGAAAGCAGAAGATAAAAATAATTAACGAAATAAATGGCTCAGACGCTCCCGGTTCTCTGCCGGATGAGGTTGTCTGAGCCTTTTAATTATAGGATTCTATCGTGGCTGTGAATGATGCAACTATTTTTTACACATTTATCTTGAATCGTCAAATCTATTATTCATTATTACTGGAAATAAAAAAGCCCCACGTGCCAAACTAAATTCAACACCTGAGACCTCTTAATGCCGGCGACCGGAATCGAACCGGTACTGTATCGCTACAACAGGATTTTAAGTCCTGCGCGTCTGCCAGTTCCGCCACGCCGGCATAATATTATCTTGGATAATATTCAATGGGCAGAGGTGGATTCGAACCACCGAAGCAAATTGCAGCAGATTTACAGTCTGTCCCCTTTGGCCACTCGGGAATCTGCCCATTCCGTCAGGACAAATGCCCTGACAAGAAAGAATTATAACATAATAAAATCTATTATGCAAGATGTTTTTTATTTTTTGCGACATTTTTTACGACGCAATTTACGCACCATGCGCGAAATTGCAGCTTTGATGCTTTCGCTGCTTTGCAGCTCATTCCTGCTCATATTTTAACACAACTGCGGAATGCGGCATCAGCGTCACAGTCACTCTTCCATCCTCCACCGGATAGTCCTTTGGCATCAGCGAATAGCCTGCCTCAGTCGTAATGATCAGGCGTTCTAAGCTCCCCTTCTTTGGAATGCCGATTGTCCAGACTTCCTGTGTGATCTCTTTTTTGTCTTCACTGTTATTTAAAATCACAACAAATTGCTGCTTCCGGTTAAATCTTCCGTAGGCAAGGACATCCTTCTCGCCCTGTAAGAACTTCACAGAACCGGTCCGCAGCGCTTCATTTTCCTTATGGATGCGGATCATATCCCTGTGGAAGTCAATCATGACAACATCCTCATGTCCCCACGGATACGACCTCCGGTTATCAGGGTCTGTGAAACCGCAGACGCCGGCTTCATCTCCATAATAGACAGTCGGTGCACCCGGCCAGGTCATCTGCACGACAACCGCCTCACGGAAAATGCCATAGTTCACACCCTCCTCCGCTGCCTTTGTCCCACGCGTTGCAGCACGTCCTACAATGCCATTCGTTCTGGTCAGGAACCTGGAATGGTCATGGTTGGACAGCTCATTCATCGCACACTGTAACTGGGAAGTCTGGAAGCTTGCCATGTAGTGGCGCATCGCACCCTCAAAGTCCTCTACTTTTCCCTTTTTCTCCGGGATGTACTCGTCACTGTGCTTCTCCATTCCCGTCAGAAACCAGGTCAGCGGCTCCATAAACGCATCATAGTTCATCACTGTATCCCACTGGTCGCCCTTCGCAAGCCAGTCCTTCGGATCCCCGTAATGCTCCGCCAAGATCATTGCATCCGGGTTTGCCGTCTTCACTGCCTTTCTGAAATCCCGCCAGAAGCGATGGTTCATCTCCGGGGAATGACCAAGGTCTGCTGCCACGTCAAGCCTCCATCCATCCGCATGGTATGGTGCTGACACCCATTTTGCTGCAATGCGCATAATATAATCATACAGTTCCTGTGAGCCTTCATAATTCAGCTTCGGCAGCGTATCATAATCCCACCAGCCTTCATATGTCTGGTTGTCCGGCCATGCATTTTCATCATTAAAATGGAAGAAATCCCGGTACGGGCTCTCCTTGGACAGATAAGCTCCATCTGCATAATCTTTTCCAGCATGATAAATCTTCTCGCGGTCGAGCCATTTGTTAAAGGAGCCACAGTGGTTGAAGACACCATCTAAGATCACTTTCATCCCTCTCGCATGAATCTCTTCCACAAGCTCTGCAAAGAACTGGTTGCTTGCCTTCAGGTTCACCGGGTCTGTCACTCTCTGCACATAGCGGGATGCCTTGCTGTTGTCCGTCTCGCCTGCTGCAAGAAGTTCTCCCTCATCTGTTACAATTTTTCCATAATGCGGATCAATATGGTCATAATCCTGAATGTCATATTTATGGTTCGAAGGGGATACGAAAAGCGGGTTAAAATAAATAACCTCCACTCCAAGGCTCTGCAAATAGTCGAGCTTCTGTCTCACGCCTTCCAGATCCCCACCGTAAAATTCGCCGACGGAAAAATCAGACGGACAGGCATCCCAGTCCTCCATTTTCCTGCTCGGGCACTGGATATAATAATACTCCTCCGTCAAAACATCGTTCGACGGATCCCCATTGTAAAAGCGGTCCACCAGAATCTGGTACATCACCGCGCCCTTCGACCATGCCGGTGTCTGGAAACCAGGGATGATGCAGAACAGATAGTTCTCACGCTTCTCCCGGCTCACACCATAACGGTCAAAAAATACATGGAGCAGACCGGAAGCCACCTCAAAATAATAGTAGAATGGTTCTTCCCCAAGCTCCATTTCCACTTCATAATAATCAAACTCCCCGCTGCAGCAGATCTTCGTCATCTCAAGATGTTTCTCTCCGGTACACAGCCAGACGATGTCCACGTTGTCTTTCCCTGTCCGGAAACGGATCTTTACCGGCTCCCCCGCTTCCGGCTCCACCGGATCCCGGTAGTCTGCGGTACCGTCTGAAAACAATGCTTCTTTTTTCAATACCGGACGCATCTGCATCATATATCTTCCGGTTCTGTTCAGTTCATATACAGAACGCTCTTTTGCCATAGTTCTCTCTCCTTTATCGAAACTTTACGAAACTTCTTATATTATAGCAAAGCCATCATTCGGCTGCAAGCACTTTCCTGTCCGATTTCTTTTTTATGCCCGGACTGCCCAGCGCATCTTCGTAGACCTCGCTCTTCCGTTTCGGACACACTCCTCCGCGGACGGACGCACAACATCGTTTGCAATCTCCGAATAGATACCCGCTTTATAGCCCTGCTTTAATGCTTTTTTCACAAGTTTATCCTCACCGGAATGAAAGGTTAAGATTGCGACTCTCGCTCCCGGTTTTAACGCCTTCGGCAGCTTCTCCATGAACTCGTAGAGCACTTCAAACTCGTTATTCACGTCAATTCTTAATGCCTGGAAGGTTCTCTGACAGGTCTTTTTCACTGTGTCCTTTTTCTCCTTTTCCGGCAGGAAATCCAATGTCTCCTCGATCACCCCGCGCAGCTTTGTCGTGGTATCGATCTTCTCTCCGCGGCGGATCTTCGTCACGATCGCGTGCGCCAGCTCCTTTGCATATGGCTCATCAGAATTTTCATCCAGCATTCCGGCAAGCTCATACTCGTCTATCCCTGCCAGACGCTCCGCCGCACTGATCCCTTTCTCCGGGTTCAATCGGAGGTCAAGCGGTCCGTCCACTTTGAAAGAGAATCCACGCTCCGGGTTATCGATCTGCATGGAGGAGACACCAAGGTCTGCTAAAACGAAGTCAAAGCCGCCTGCCTCCTTTGCGATCTCGTCGATGGTACAGAAGTTCTGCAGCTTAATCGTGAGGATTTCCTCTCCGAAGCCAGCGTCTTCTAAGCGCTTTTTTGTCTTTGCAGACTCGATCGGGTCTACGTCTGTTGCATACATATGCCCTTCCCCGTGAAGACATTCCATCATCGCGCGGGTGTGTCCACCGTAGCCCAAAGTGGCATCAAAACCGGTCTGTCCCGGTTTGATCTGAAGGAAGTCTAAGATTTCCTTCACCATGATGGAGATGTGCATGCCGGCAGGGGTGCTTCCTTTCTGGATGACTTTTTCTATAGTGTCTTTGTATTTTTCCGGGTTGAGTTCTTTGTATTTCTCACTGAATTTCTTCGGGTATTTGCCTTTGTAACGGACACGGCGCTTGTGTTCTTGTTCCATTGTATTTTCCTCCTGAAGTTTTGTGACTAAGGGACGCGAAACGCGGGGTATGCTGTGTTGATTGCGAGAGGCTGGCATGGCTGTGTGCAGACACGCCAGCCTCTCGCAATCCTCGTCAGGTTTTCTT
>CAKRFH010000015.1:0-34666 GCA_934320555.1 uncultured Roseburia sp. | reverse complement strand
TGTCTTTACGAATCAAGTCCAGAATCTGCATATCCAGTTTGTCTTGAGGGACATCTTGAGGGACATCTTGAGGGACACCATAGTTCAAATTCGGCATCACAACAGTAAACTGATATCTATCTGAACGAAATGTTGGTCTTTTACCCTCACTATAATTAATTTGAAATTCATATCCACTAATAATCTTTCCAAATCCACTACCTTTACGCTCCATATATCCAAGCCTGTTGAACACATCCGCAAGAACCGGATTTCTTCTGGTAGAAGATACTGTAATCGGAATCTCTCCTTCCTTAAAACTTGTGAAAGAAGAAAGCAATGACGAGTGATAGGTCATAAATAACAATTTTCCAGAAGCCCCGGCAGTTATATAATTTAATAGAGTAGCAATAAAACATATCGCAAATATCCACGCGAACTGTAACTCAAAAAATATTCAAAAGCTCCGTCGATTCCGACGAATCCGCAAAAGTCTTCTCACCGAGCAAAATATCAATAGATTCAAACTGCTTTTCCGTCAGCGTAAGTGCCCGGACAGAACCTTTTTCGGGAAGATTTTGTTGTAATCTCTGTTTGTGCATGGCTATTAAATCCGTGCCGTTACAGATTCTCGAATAAACTGACCATTGGATCATGTTATAGCCGTCTTTCACCAGAAAATTTCGAAATTTTGCTGCTGCTTTCTTCTCTTTTGCAGACACAACCGGCAGATCAAAAAAGACAATGATTCTCATAAATTTATTCATAGCTGTGTACCTGCAATTCTATCAGCTCCGGAAGATCCAGTTCCGTCCGTTTCCCCTGAAGGGCACTGCTGAAGCTGGAAACAAGCAGATCAATACAATTGCTGATAATACGCATATCTCCTTTCACTGACATGTCATAATTGACAATTCCAAACAGTCCTCGCTTCATCTCCGGTGTCAGTGCGCTGTCTATTTCAGAAATATCAAAATGTGTGGATACATATAAATCAACCAACGGTCTGAATGGTTCAATCATATCATCTGCCAGATTATAGCTGTTTAATTCACTGCAATGAAAAACTCCAATCGAAGGTTCCAGCCCATAGCACACGATGGATCTTGCGATCATTCCTCGAATGACCGCATATCCATAATTTAGTGCCGAGTTAATAATATGATCATTTCCTCTTGAAAACCAAAGTCCATACATACTGCGAAAATAAAAAGCTGCTGCCTTTGCCTCAACGTGTGTACGGTCTCCGGACTGTACCTCTTTACACATTTTAAGCAGTTCTTCCCAGCCATCTTTTTCGGTCAGTTTTAAACAGAGTGCCTGGTTTCGAATTTTCTGCACTACAATCTGCTGCCATAACCGCTTCTGCAACGGCTTTCCCGCTTCCATCTGACTTTTTAGCACTTTGAAATGTCGACTGTGCCGTACCATCGGAAGCAGTACTGCATTCGGAAGGTGTTTCTCATCGCAGACATATAGTGCAATGCCCCAGTCTGCTACTTTCTGGAGAAAATACGCTGACAATGTCACTGCCTGATTTTCAATCAGAATACAATTAACATCTTCCAATGGGAAACTTACTTCATTTCCATTGTCGATTACAAGCTGCTGATCTTTGATCCGTAGCTTCATACCGCTGGTAATCATAATATTTCGGAATGCCATAGCGCTTTCCCCATTCCTTTCCTGACAATTCAGATAATTCTATTATGCTTTAATTGCAAAACATTCTCAAAAAATAATTTACTGAAACAATTGGCGTTTTTCATGCTTGACAACTGAAATATTACCTAAAATATCCACCTGGCATTTTTCCAGTAATTCAAGTCTCTGTATACCTAACCCCTCAATATTAAAACTACTATCATGTGCCAATCCACTAATGCTCGCTGTCCAAGTATTAGCTCCTGTGTAATATCCATAGATTTCATTTTGGGACACATTACATCCTTGGTTTGATTTTGTTTTTATATCCTTCTTACTCTTCACATGTATCAGATCTCTCGCATACAGGCTGAAAATGAAATTCGCATCATCCATCACACGCCACTCAGAATATGGCTTATTTGCAGTCGCCGCCCGGTTCGGCAGCACCTTTCTCACCACATCCGCTGTATATACCGGAACAAAATAATATTTTCCGTTCTCCCGAAACACGTCAATCCGCACCATTGCTCCATTCGAAGCAATTCCCGTATATTCGGATTCTTTTCCCTGATGTCTTCGTTCCACTTCCATCTTTCGGACAAGAACTCCGGAGGTCTGTTTCTTTTCTATTTTCACCTTCCGTACAATCGGACCTTCAGTACCATCTGCTTTCGGCTTATGGAAATCGTTTGCAAATGCTTTCTTCGGATCATTTCCTGCCAGCGCAAGCTGACGCACTAACGCATTGTAAAGCAGTCTGTCACTGTCCTTATCATAATAGCCTTCTATCTCATTGTCTTTATTCAGCTTCAGCTCTGTGATCGGCATTTTCGTGATAACCACTCCGCGCTCCTTATAATCCCTCGCACTGCGGATCGTTGCGTCATGTGCAGCTCCGGTTACTTTATGGTTTGGCATTCTTGACACAAAGATTGGACGTATGTAAGTGATAAAACGTCCTTTTTCAATCGGGCTCTCCTCTTCCCCGTACATCCAGGCAGGATAATCCAGTTTTGTTTCCATATCCGGATGCGTTTTCAGGAAATTGACCGGATCCCACTTGGTCATGCGGATATCCAGTTCATCGCGGAATGTGACCCATGGAAGCGGTACTCTGACGCCGAATTCCTTATCCCACTCTTCCCTGCTGAAGTTGTCCCGCTCAAAGACTTCTCCTGTCTCCTCATCTACAAGCTTAAATCCTCTGCTATACTGAAGTTCTCTTCCCTTCATATAGCGGGAGATCTTGTGGATCATTCCATCTGTGCAGCATGCAATTACAACCGCATCCATTGCATGATGCGTGTCTGTAGAACGGTCTTTCTGCGGCAGACCCCATCTTTTTCTGAGATAAGAAGTCACTGCTCCGTTTACTGCCCATACCTGTTTCTTCTTTTCCGGGCGGTTGAGAGGCGCAAGTTCTAAGTTCTGGCGGATCAGGTTATAGACTACTCTTGTAATATATTTTGTATCGTTTAAGTTTCGTTCTTTGAATTCCTGCTGTTCTTCTTCTGTGAAAGCTTTTTTCAGAAGTTTCTGCTGCTTTCTATAATCCTGTATGACTGCTTTTACCAGACCCTCATAAGCATTCCACCGCTTCTCATCTGCCCCAAAATATTCATACGGAATCCGATTTCCCTTCTGACGGTTTTCCTGCGCCGTCACAAGCACTTTGTTGCGGTAACTGTCATCAAATGTAATGCTGTATGGCAGAATATGGTCAATGTCATATGCTCCGTCAAACAACTCTTCCAACGGGATAACCTTTCCGGAATATATGCACCGTCCCTGCTGATCCTGCCACAGACGATATTTCAAAATATCCTGTCCGGTCGGGTTTGCCTTTCCGAGTTCCTGAAGTTTCTTTTTGACCTTCTCATTCTCTTTCTGGCGATTCTCCATATCCTTTCTCATATTCGTGCGGTCTGTAAAGTTCTTCGCCATCTCCCTTGCCAGCTCTATATTCACCGCCTGTGGACTGCCGTATTTTAAAACAATCGCATTAATGACCTTAATTGTCTGGGAAACTGAGCGCTTTACCACCGGATTGGTAATGTCATTTAAAACTTCATTGACTGCTTCGCCTTTTAAAAGATGCACTTTTTGTGTGTCATTCAATGCCCGGAACTCATATCCTGCTTCTGCGCATGCCTTATCATAAATCATGCCTGCTTCCAGATAAGGCAGCATCTTTCTCATTGCCTTTAAGGATACTCTCTGATAGCCAGACGGAGTAAGTTCCAGCAAACCACCAATCTCCTCCGTAGACAGACCAAGCTGTTCCAATCTGACGGTTCTGCTGTCATCGTTTTTATACGCTGTCAGAATCTCTCCGACCTGATCAAACAACTCTGCCATCTCAAGCTCCGGCATATCCTTCACTCTGTCTTCCAGACATTTTTTGTACTGATAAGAAGATGGCATCCCGACAAATTTCGTATTCTCTGTATTTTTTATCCGCATTTCTTCCGTCTCTTCTTTTTTCTTTGCGGAATAATTAAGCGTATTAAATTTTACAGCCGGATCCAGCTTTAATTTTTTTCTGACTGCACTGTATTTCACTTCTTTGCTGCTTTTCAGAAGTTCAACTACCAGACTGCGTTCTTCCTCTGTCAGAAATCTTCCGGTTCCAAATTCATCGATCAGTCTGATGTGGTTGATTTTCTGTAATGCAACAAAAAGCTCTGCCGTATAAGTTCCCTTTGGTGCCCGGTACTCTTCCTTCTCAAAGGTGCATTTTCCTACCCGGTCTCCAAATCCTTCCATCGCATACGGGCTCGGTGTTCCGTCTGCCTGTTTTCCCGGTCCCATGTCAAAAGACCTCTGACTGGTCATAATGTCTATATACTTCTTTTCCAGCTCTTCCGTCGTTTTTTCATTTCCAAGTGCCCGCTGTGCCGCAAAAATAGCGTGTACTTCTTCTACCAGCATTGCTCTTAAAATCGTATGTTGATAGTTTTCTGCCTTATTTCTCGGAGTCAGGATATACCCCCTCTCATTCCACGGGCATGCACTGCGGAACGCTTCATCTAAATACAGCATCTCGCCTACTGTGCGGTATCCTTTCTCCTGCATCAACTTTTGATTTTCTGTCGTAGCTTTTAATACAGCTCCATTTTCCTTATCTTTCGTCTCTGCTTTTCTGGTCGAGCGGAACCCCCGATGCTTTGCGATATGCAATAGCACCTGCGCCAGTTCGTCATCTTTTAACTTTCTGTCTAATGCTTCATAACGCAGTTGATAGACATCCGGCAGATGCTCTTTGTGATAGCGCTCCATAAAAGAATCGACCTCGATCAGCCCATTCTCTTCAAAAAGCCTCTTGATCCGCTCTAATCTGTGTCGCCTGCGTCTTAATCTCCTTCTGGCCGATCTTGCGTCCCGCCTTGGTCCCGCCAGTGCATCCCCATTCTTCGGATTCTCTGCCACATCAAAAATACGGACTCCCAGGTCTACAATACGTTCTGGCTCATCCTGACTGTTATCCTGTAAAACTGCCCAGCCAACCGATGTAATACCAATGTCCAAACCAATTCTGTAATTAAAATTACTTTCCATACGAAATACCTTCTTTCCCCAACAATTGTTTTCTCCTTGAACCTTTTCCAGGGACAATGACCGCTTATTCCACGCGCTTGATAAGCCTGGATAAAAGATAATCCCATTCCTGAGGAATGGGATTAGAGCTTTTAGGTATACTACCTTATTGTAGTAACCTGTTATTACTTGGTATGTTGTAATTCCTCTTTATTATAGCACATATTCGACATTTGTAAACATCTTTTTCTGTCTTTTTTCTACTTTTCTTTTATTCACAAAATCTTTCTACCAGATTCATCAAATTAGCTGTCTTATCATCCCGGTACCGGTCTTCCGGCTCTGCCTTCCGGACGATCAGACGCTCATACAGTTCCTCCACGCCTCCCCGCACATAATCGTTAAACATGTTTTTGTAGTCGTTATATTCCCGCTCCGTTTCCGGTCCGCGGAATGCCTTTTTCACACATTCTTCATCAGAAAGCCTTCCATGATTTTCCAGCATGATCATCATCTGCATAATGAATTCGAGGTTTTCCTTTTCCTTTATCATCTGATCCGGGAAAATACTTTTCGGTTCTATCGGCGAATAATCCTCCTGCGCTTTCCGGTCTACCCGAAATCCAACCACTGCCGCTACCAGATACAGATCCATCAGTCGTTTAAAATAGGTATGCTCATAATCATTCGAAATCCACAGCTCCTGTGCCATCCTGGCATGTTTTCCACGGAATTCAAACTCCTTTTTAAAGAATTCAAAATCAGCCATCTTACAGTTCCTCCACTCTCTTAATGGAAGCGAAGGATTCCTCCGCCTTTTTATCTATGTAATAAGATGCTCCCACATACGCATCAAGCCCTGTATATTTCCAGTCTTTCTGCAGCATAAATAAAATCACCTGCTCAGAAACCTGTGGAAGTACCCCGGCAATCAGTCTGATGTTTTCATCCCCTAATTTAGAGAACGGTCCATCTAACACGATTGGAAGAGTATCCCCCAGTTCCCCATCCATTCCGGCTTTTTCTGCCTTTTTCTTTCTGCTGTACTCCATCACGGTCACAATAAAAGCAAAATTCCTGGCGATTTTCTCTCCTTCGGAAAGATTTTTTTCCTCCCGGTATCCCTGTTTCGTCTGATACAGCATCTGGATCTCATATTGTTCCGTCAGCCGGATTTTCTTGTCTTTGGCATTGAACATCCGCATAAAATTCTTCTGTACATTTTCATTCAGCTCGCAGAACGTTTTCTTCTCTTTCTGTTCAAACTCCTGTCTCATCTTGGCGTAGAGCTTCTCTGCAATTTCCAATCGCTCACGCCACTTTCTGTTTTCCTCGCTCCGCGCTTCTCTGACACGCATCTGATTTTCAATATTCTCAATTTCTTTCCGGCAATTCTCAATCTGTCCCTTACACTGCCCTTTCTCCACGCTGAGATTTCTAATCTCCGATTTATAGGCAGTCAGGAAACGTCTCTTTTCCGCAAAATCTATCGATTCATCCATCCTTCGTTCCAGCTCTGAAATCTGATTGCACGTCTCCGCATAGTCATGAATGCTGTCATCCACTTTCTGCGCCATCTCCTGTAATTCTCCAGACAGCCCATCCGTTCTGTTTTTCCAGCGTGCTCCCGTCTTTTCGAATTCACCCAGCAATGATCCGATATCTGCCGGTGGGAGGTAATTGCGCTGTTCTAACAGACATTCCAGCTCATGCGAACCTTCTTTTAACGGGGTTCCACAGATGCATTTCCCTGTTTTGATAATATAGTCGATCGTTGCCTGCCGCATATGTGGAATATCCCGCCGTTCTCCCGCAACCGATTTCACCATTTCCACCGTGCTCTCGATCAATGGCTGTGCAAACAGCATATAGCCTTTATCGCTGATCTCATTCACCAGCAATTTGTAATTCGTCAGCGCTCTGTCTGCCTGCGATTTTTTCACAACCCCAAGCTGGCGGTATCTTGTCTGCATCACCTCTGTGTTTTTATTTTCTTCCAGATACTGATCGATCGCCCGGCATTTTTCTTCGTAATTTCTGATGTTGATATCGATTGTTTTGATTTTCTCTTCATAACTTTGTATTTTTCGTTCCAGACGGTTCCTGTCACTCTCCATGGAATCATACATCTGTCCTTCTCCGGAAATCTTGCTTTTAAATTTGCGTGTCACAGAATTTGCTCCCATATCTTTTAAATGCCAGAGCGCCATCTGATAAGAGGAAAGCCCTGTGAGACTGTGAACAGATTGTTTTATGCTCTCCCTCACTCCATTTACTGTCACATCACTCCATCGCTCCCCGTCGAACAGAAAATAATGAGATAAATCCGGTGGGAATAGTTCATCAATCACATGCTGCACCTGCTCGCTGTCAACTTCCGTGACAATCTCCGGATGGTTTCTGTCCGCAATCTGCATCGCAAGCTTTTTCTGGAATTCCCTGCTCATCATCTGGGGAAATCTTCTTGTGTATACTGTTTTTCTGCAGATTGTATATATTTTTTCCTCATCCTCTGTCACAAGCTCAACCGAAACCGATGCTTTGCTATCCGCATCCATAAATGCCAGCACATCATTGTTTAACAACTGGTAATCTTCCGGATTTCTTCCCCGTTCTGTAAAAACCGCCCCAAACAGTCCCCACCGGAAGGCCTGTGCGATCGTTGTTTTTCCAACCGTATTATCCCCCAATACGACCGTCACATTTTTTTCCGGATCACAACTGAACTCAATGGTATTGATGCCCTTATAACGCATAAAATTTTCCATTGTGATACTTTTAAACTTCATACCCTCTTCTCCTTGTATTCCCCACTGCTACCTTGCAGTTCTTAACTCATCAATGATTACTTTTTGCAACTCCTCTGACATTTTCTGGTCTGTCAGTGCTTTGCTTCTTAAGTTTCTGCGTTCTGAGCCGAGGACTTCAAAGGTCAGGATCTGTAATAGTTTTGCTTCTTTTTGTTTCTCCATAGTTTTTCCCTCTCCTATAAATACTTTTCAATCCTGTTTACAACATCTTTTCTCACACTCTGAAAACGTTTCTCCAATATCTGTTCCACATAGCTTTCATCTATACTGTCCCTGCTTTCTACATCAATATGCAAATCATAAACAGTAGCCTCATTGCATTCCTTTACATACCAGGACAGCGGTTGATTGGATATCTTTAGATTGGACTCCTTCGTTATATACATAAAATTAAGTGGTGAATTAAAGATATTCTTTTTGTCCTCTCTTTTCCTTTTCTCCATCCCTTTGAAGGTATCCTTGTCCAGGCTTCCGATCGGTACAATATGATGCTCCTCAAACTTATCTGCCTGTTTTGAGAAAACCTGTATGTATTCTTCTGTCATCAGATCTTTATAAGTTTTTGCCATATAAAACTGACCTATTTTTTTTCGGATCACGCCTTTTGGCACTACGCTTGTCTGCATCAGAAGTGTTTTTTTATCTGAAAATCCCTGCATGGCAAATACTTTTTCTTTCATATCTGCCAGCCAGTCTGTTTTAGTCGGCGATTCGATTGTTTCCAACACATTCCTTATATCTTCAATAATATGTCCATTCTGATCTTTGTCATAACGACCAGAAAAAACAGAACACCAGTACCATGTCTCTAATAATTTCATGATGTCTTTATCTTCATAAAAACTGTTATTGGAAAAAATATATCCTAACAGCACAAACATCAGATTATAATTGATTTCCTGTATTTTTCTGATCCCACATCTCACCTGAAGAAAAAAACAGGCGCGGTCAATTCCTTCACAGGTCTTCTTATAATTCTGACAAATCTTATCTGCACTGAGCGCTAATATTTTTTCACGTTTCAGATAAGATAATTCCATCTTCTTTGCATCATAATCCGGGATATAACTGATGAGTGACAATACATTCAAAAATGTATCTGTATATGTTTTATTCAACTGGTTCTTTTTGTCGTCAAAGCATCCTATCTGTTCTGCTGCCGAATATGATTCCTGATCCGCAGTAAATTCTTTATAATATTTTTCCATCTGCTCAGGAACCACATTATCCTCATATGTTTTGGCTCTCTGTATCTCTTCTACAATCAAATCAAACAGATTCTTTTTATCTGGCAGCTTCTTTTTTGCTGCTTTTGCCAGAATTAATTCAAATGTGCTTAGAGAGATTCCTCCAATATTCAAATTTTCATAAATATCAATCGCCCGGTTGCGGTTTGCCTTCGGGACATTAATCTGCTTCAGATCCAACTGCGTTACACAGGAAACCAGATACTGCTTCATCTTATCTCCCCAGTACGTTTCTCCCATATAGTTCCAGTTCATTTCCAGCCGGTCCCTGTCTATCTCGCCGGTTATGTTGTCATAAATATCACATTTATAATCCTCATCAATCTGCCTGTCAATATAAGCTTTCTTCTCTATATCTGTCGGAAGAATATCATATTCGTTTTCCAGACGATAACGCACCACATTCTTCACAATGTCCTTTAAAATATTTTTCAGTCTCGTCTCATTCGCTTTATTCGCCCTACTATCACTAATAAGCAGATACAACGGTATTTCATAGCAGTCCTCTTTTATACAGAAAGAACCGATATTCTGCGGTTTCTGCGTATGTGGAGCATAAGCTTCCTGGGTTTTTTGGTCATACGAATAATAAACAATATAATTGCGGATATCATCTGTCAGAAACTGTGGAATATCCCCTTCCGGATTTTCAATTGCAAACTGAAGGTTCTTTAAATGAAACAGATCATTTTCTTCATTCAGGTTTTCCACCGATGGAATTCTTAGGAAAAACCTGTTTTGCAAATCCACCGATATCAGCTTCTTATAATCTGTCATTAGATTCCCGCTTCCTGTATAATCATAAAAAAGCTGATTTGAAAAAATGTTAGCCAAAGCTGTAATTCTCTGCTGTCCATCCAGTAATACCTGGACTTCCCTGTTATTTCCTGAGAAATCCACATCATCTTTTCTTCCTAAAATTCTGCATCCATAATCATCTCTGTCTGCTTCCAGTATCAAAATACTTCCAATTGGCATCTTCGTTAAAACGGATGCCACCAGCCGTTGTTGCATACTGACATCCCAAACAAAGCCTCTCTGAAAATCCGGCAGTAATAATTCCTGTCCTTGAATTTGTTTGATAATTTCTTTCAGGTCTGTTTTTTCCACATTACTCATCTTCTCTCACTCTCACCCTTCCGCAATCTCCCTCACCGCATCCACAAATTTTCTGATCTCCTCTTCCGTTGTAAATCTTCCAACACTCGCCCTCACCACTCCAAGTGATTCAAAATCATTCAGATATTTGTGGATAAACGGTGCACACTGATATCCTGTCCGGACAGCAATGTTGTAATCTGCATCCAAAATCATCCCAACATCTGCCGCCTGATAACCTTCTATATCAAAAGAAACAATTCCCGCATGGCGCTTCAAATCTGCCGGCAGGTAAAGGGTAACACCTGAAATTTTTTCCAGCTCCCGGATCATAAACTCTGTAAGCCGCTGCTCTTTCTCCAGAAAATATGCAGGATTTTCTTTCCTTCCCTCCACTTGTTCCAACTCTTTCAACGATGCCAGAAGACCTGCAACAGACACAATATTCGGACTGCCCGGCTCAAAGGCCAGTGTCCCCTCTGACGGCATCTCGAGATTTAAAGAGTCACTGCCTGTCCCTCCCGCAAGTAACGGCTGCAACGGGCAGTTTCCATTTGCAAGAAATCCACCGGTTCCAAATGGACCATAAAGTGTTTTATGTCCTGCAAATACATAAAAGTCAGCCGGACAGCTCCGCAGTGACAGCGGGACAACTCCAAGTGCCTGCGCACCATCTATTACTACAATTGCCTGATATTTTTTTGCATCTAACGCAATCTCTTCGATTGGAAGAATGTAACCTGTGACGTTGCTCACATGGGAAAGTATGACCAGATCCGGTTTTTCCCGCAAAAACTGGTAACGGATTTTCTCCGTATCCAGTTCCAGAGCATCTTCCTTCATCGCCAGTTCCTGTATGCAAAACCCATATTGTTTCTGATAGTGATGCAGGCTCCGTGCCGTTGCATTATGCTCAAACGGTGAGACATAAACAGTGGCTATTTTTCCCCAGTCTAACCCTCCGAAAATCTGGTTACATGCAAGCGTAGCAGAGGCTGTGAACACAACCTCTGCTACTTCATCTGCTCCCGCTAACCTTTTTAACTGTTCCCTCGTCTCCGAAATGATATCCTCTGCCTTTGCTGCAAGCGCATAAGCTCCCCTTCCGGCATTGACTGCATAATCCCGGTTCGCCTTATCCATCGCCTGATACACTGCCTCCGGCTTTGGAAATGTTGTTGCCGCATTGTCAAGGTATAGAACTTCTTCCATTTTTCTTCCTCTCATTCCGTATTTTTATGTTACTTTTTCAGCAGTTTCTCGATGGTCTGTACCAGTACCGCGACTTTCTGGTTCATTTCCAGTGTATCCCCAAAATCATCCAGTGCTTCCTCAATCATATTTTGCAGGTAGATACTGGTAGAATCTTTCACTTCCGCATCGAAATATTTGGTGATTTCTTTTCCATCTACATCCTGTAAAATAAAACGGCTTTTCGCACCATGTTCCTTCTTTTTATCCTGAATCTGTTCTACTTCCAGCCGGATCTGATGCAGTTCTTCTTTAAACTCCTCATAAGCTCTGTCATTCCAGTCTTCGAGATACATATCCGACACAATTTTGGCAATATTTTTTACAATTTCATCTTCATCATTTGTTTCCAGACTTTCCAGATAAGACATCATTCTGCTGATATTCGTACTTAAGAGATATTGTTTTGACGCCGCACTCTGTTTCTGATACCACTCCGTCAGACATGCCTTCAGGCTGTCTGAGAAAGCTGCATGAAATTCTTTTCGGATAGAATCCCCCACTTTCCGTGACAGCTCCTCTAATTTCTGATCCATCTCTTTTACTGCATGCGTCAACAGGCTGACAACTTTTTCATAATCATCCGTCTCAAGACTCTGTGGAATCCGGTCAAATAAAAGTTCTCTCGGATTGAGTTCTGCCCGTTTCAGTAAATTTCTTAATACTTTCACAGCCTTTCTATAATCTGTGCCATATTCCTCCGTCACCATCGCATACTGCGGCAATGACCGGTACCATCTCTGCATATTGGCAGCAATCTGGTTCATTCTTCCCTGCTTAGAACCCAAGAAATCCTCTTTCTCACAGAACAGTTCCTCTAAACGTTTCAGGTACTGATCCTTCGCTGCTGTCTCCGGTTCAATGTACAGCTCATATTGATCTGGAAAATCATTTACGTTATTCAGCGTATCAAAAGAAATCTCAAGCTCTTTCTTCTTCAGATAGATCACGGCAGTTCCTTCCGCATCCACAAGTTTTTTTGCAAGGAACAGTGGAATAATCCCTCTTCTCGTTCCGTATTCTTTTCCCTGTAGTCTGCGGTACAGATTTTTAAAAAACTTCTTCTCCCCTGCACAACTTAAGAAAAAAGATTCGATCTCTTCACAGATTCTCCGGCATCCCTCATCATCCCTCGTATGAAGAAACGCTGCCCTGTACACCATTGCCTCCGGGCTCGTTCCCTTCTGATAAGCCGAGCAGTCCTTTCCTTCTAATATATTTTTGACCACCTGGTTTCTTGCTTTCTTATACTGGGCTCCGATGTATTCAATGTTCAGAAGTTCATGGTTGACCTTTGGGGAATGTCCATAATAATGCATACAAATGCTGCTTAAATATTGATTCCATGCAGCATTCGTCTCACACAGAATCTGTTTTCCCTGCATGCCAAATATCTGAACCTGTTTGTGTTCCGGCAGGTAATCCTGCTCTAACGCTGCGTTGATCTCAAATGCAAGATCCTCCTCATACAGCTTCAATTCCTGCAATAAAACAGCATTGTCCTCTATGAACTTCCCGTCTTTCCGCAGTGCGTGAACCGCCTCATACTTCAGCACTTTTTCCCTCATGGAAAAGTTCTTTTCGGAAAGAAGTACGACCAGCCGTTCATCCTGCAATTCCTTCAAATGTTCCTGCACTTTTGCAGCATCCGCCTCTTCCTCATGGATCAGGATCAAAATCTTTCCATCTGAGAAGCGCTCCTCAAACAGATACTCACTTTTCTCAAGTTTCTGAAATTCCTCCACTGACAGTATTTCATATTGGAAATAACGGGTCATGGAAAATTCCTGATTATAGCGTTTCGGAAGCTCGTAATCCCAGTCCGAGAGCTCCGTCAGGCTTTTGCACAGTGAAATCTTATTTCTGATCTCTTCCATCCGCTGTTCGATCGCCTTCTCTATATCGACGCCTACATTGGCACAAAAAGCATAAATGCCCTGACTGCTGCGGTATACGATCAGTCCCATTTCCGTCAGGTTTTCCATCGCTTTCTGAAAAACATTCTGTTCGAGTCCTGCTGCCAGCCTCAAAATCTCGAAGGACGCCGGCAATTCTTCGTTTTTATGGATCATACGGATTATGGCGAGTGTTTTTAAGATCTTTCTCTCCTCCTCTGAATCAGTCTTCCCAATGCCGTATTCTGCTTTCACCCACTCATTATGGATCTGCGGTTCATCTGCTGTTTCCCGGAACAGATTTTTGAAATAATCATAAATGCAGTCTGTCCCGACAATCGTCTTTCCTTTCTGCATCAGCCAGCTTAGACTTCCCTGTTCCTCCTGTGCCAGAAACGTAAAAATTGTCCTTTCATTCTGTGCTACCTTCTCACTGATATGTAAAAGTGCATAGGCACAAAGCGGCAGCAATGGGAAACATCCCTTTGCCAGAATCGTCTCATACTCTTCCCGTTCAAACATTTTCTGAAAACAGGATAATTGACCTGTGCTTCTGACAATCTCACCGTACAGCCCTTCTTCTGTCATCTTTGCATACGCTTCTGAAAACTCCGGTTCTTTCTTCGCAATCGTGTCTGCGATCAGCTCATAATTGTTCTGGGCAGAAACTACAAATTCGATTTCACGAATTCTTCCCTCCACTCCACGGAATGCATTCTTGACAGACTTATCCATTATTTTTCCATATTCATGAATGCTTTTATGTGCCACCATCGTAAAAATCATGCCCGAACCGGATGCATTTACAAGTTCACACATATCCTGCAGCGACTTCATATCATTCGAAAAGTTTGCAAGCGCATGTCCTTCCAGATATTTGCTGAATTCATCAAATACCAGAAACATTCCCGCATATCCTTTTTCTTCTACGAGGATCCGCTCAACCTGTTGATAGATTTTGACTGCATCCATCTGCAGCATAGGATGAAAATGGCTTCCTGCGGTAAGGTGCGGGTATGCCTCCCTGAAAAAATCAAGGCTGGCACGGTCTCGCTTTGTAAGACCCTCCTGTAACTGTTCCATTGTCTTTCCTTTTTCTGCCAGTATCTGCACGAGCTGCTCATAAGTCGTCTGGTATTCTTTTTTCCAGTTCTCCAGGGTCTTTACCGCCTCTGTAAAATAATCATCCGGTGCAAGATCTTCCAAGTGTTCCCGAATCAGTGCTTCCTGCAGGGCATACAGAAAGCTCTGGTTTAAATCTGTTCCCGGTACGGCATTGATAAGAACCGGCATATATTTTTTCTGTTGTACCCGGATCTTTGATGCCATAGCAGCATCCACTTTTTCTATTTTATCCAGAATCGGCTTCGTCTCCTCCTCATTGCCGTGCAGCAGCGAAAGCAGTACCAGAAGCAGATGGGATTTTCCTTTTCCATATGGACCGATTAAGATAGAAGCATTCTCTTTCGATCTGCCTGTCACAACATCCCAGTATCGATTCATAACCGCAATGGAAGAACGCGTTGGAATGTAGCTTCCAATGCGTTCATAATTGTCCAGATCGAGTTGTAAATTCACTGATTTCTGAAAAGAATGGTTAATCTGTATCAGTTCCAATAAATGGTTCATAATGTGCTCCGTGTTTCTCATAGTAGTTTCTAAAAATTGTTATCGCGCTCTCACGCTCTTTTAAATAGACCATATTCAGTCCCGCTGTCCGGTTGACCGTAATCTTTCCGTGCTCCTCCAGACGTTCCAAAAGCTCCATGAGCATGGTCCGCTTCAGATTCATGATTCGTCCCGGACCATCTGTTACGGTCAGTAATTCCTCGATCGGAACAGAACTTTTTTCTTTCAGAAGATCTTGCAGCAGGTAATAGACGATCTCCTCCGGCACATGGTTTAAATCCGGCTGCTGCATCACATATCCTTCCGCCGTCATCCGGATCAGTTCCAGCTTCCAGAACGGGCTTTTATTCTTCTCCTCCGGACTGCTCTGCTTTTCTTTTCTTTTGGCATACATGCGAAGGATCGCATCACAGTCATCTTCCACTGACTTTTCGGAGAACTTTTCCCCTTCTGTATACGCCTCTGCCAGTTCCGTCATTTCATCTGAAAGCTGCTTTTTCGTAAACTCCTCATAGGAAAACCGGTTAAAGAACAGGCTCCATGTTGTTGCCTGAGAAACATTCTTCACCATCTCACAGTGCAGGATCCAGATCGTAAAAACATCTTCCAGATAGGGATCCTTCTGACAGATCAGCTGCCCAAGCTCCGTCAGAAAAGTTCCCTCTTTTGGCCTGTCCTCCGTGAGGTTCATGGCGCGCAGCCAGTAACGGATCGCTTTGGCCATATTCGGTCCCACTCCAAGCTCATCTGCCCCATAGTTTTCCGAAAACACTCTCGGGTTTTCTGCAATTGCAAATAATCCTTTATTCAGCCATCCCTCCCGGAGAATAAAGCTTTCATGTCCTTTAAAACGATATCTATTTTTCTCTGCCAAGGATAGCACCTTCCTAACTTCTCTTAATTGCCAACACTTTTCTCATATAGCAGCCTGCGATAAAATGATTCACGCATTCCCCGCAGCGTCTGCACTTTTCATCTGAAATACGGTACTCGACAGTGCCGTCTCTCTGTTCTTTTACCGATAGTGCATTAAATCTGCACACACTCTCACATGCCAGACATCCCATACACATCTGGTACTTGGTGATCTGACACTTGATGCGTTCCTCCGCTGTTTTCAGATCGGATGCCCCTGCAAGCCGGCCGTCTAAAATGGTTACTTTCAGATTCTTTGTTCCAATCCGGCCCTGCAGCTTCAGCAGGATTTTTCCTGCCCGGTTTAAAACAAAAACTTCACCGAGCCTCGCATTTCCCATATCAAAATTCAGGTATCCGAACGGACGGAACAGTTCATATAATTCCTCCGTAACAGGCCGCTGCAGTTCATAATTAAAAGCATTCTCCTCCGTAGCGCAGGGCTTAAAGGAAATCACCGATTTCTGCGCATATTCTACGCCGTTTCCACCCTGTCTCGCCTTCCAGAAGCCCTCATCCACATAAACTTCTGCGTCTTCTTTTCCGATGCTTCTTGCAAAATCAATCAGCATATTCCGGAAATGCTCTGCTTTCTCATGCATATGGATCTTCGACAAAAATTCTGACCAGCCACTGTTGTTCGGACAGCACCAGCATCCAACTCTCGCATATCCAAGCCGATACGCATCGTTAAAGTCGATTCCCGCTGTAAACAGATAGAGCCAGATATCAAAATCCATCCAGTCTATAATCGGGGAAATAATATACTGCTTTGTAATTTTCGGGCTGTCTGATTCCCGCTCATACTTGCTCCTGCTTAAGGACTCACTTCTTCTGATCCCGTAAAATGTCAGTATCCTGCTCTTATCCCGATACAGGGATTTGATTCTTTTCTGGATTGTTCCTGTTTTAAAAATCGTGCAGCACCAGCGCATCACCCTGCTTGGCGGTCCGACGAGCTGACATAGCTCTTCGAAATCCTTCTCTTTGTTGCGGGCAGAAAGAAGCGGCGTCTTCGGATGACTTTTCCGGAATCTCGCCACGTACTCATACGTGAACGGAAATTCCAACGTCGTATCTCCAAAAATATGCATGATCTGCGGATTGCTCAAAGCCCTCGTCACAAGATCTGCCGTCACTGTGGAATCTTTTCCGCCACTGAACGAGACAAACATATCCGTCACATCATAGTCTTTCGATACTGCACGGATATAGTTCTTTGCTTCCTCCACGATGCTGTCATAACGTCCTCTATTGCACTGAACAAACTTCTCTATATATTGTTCAAAATACTGATACGTATTTTTTTCTTTTAACATTTCATAGGTTCTGCGGATCTGCTCTGCATCTTTATTTTTCAGATCTTTTACGGAAAAAGCGATTTTCTTTCCATTCACAATGTAATGGTTTCCACTGCCATTCCAGACAGAATCCCGTTCAAATGCAAAAGGTTGTTCCAAAAGGATCTCCAAAAGCAGTCTCTCTTCCGGGAAAACCGGTCTTACATCACTGGAAATCTTCTTTCCTTTTTCTTTACAGCAAGGGCATACACTGTCATAAATCGGTACCTGGCACTTATGGCACCAGTAAATTTCCGAAACTGCATCTGCCCTCCCGCCACAGCTTGGGCATATGCTCGTCTCACAGCGGTTATCCGTGCATGGTAACTTTTCCCCTGTCTTTGGATTTCTGTTATGACAGATATAAGTGATCATGTTCTCTTTCCTAACTATTTTCTTAATATTCCAGATTATACTGTATTTATTCTTATATTTTAAGAACATATATTCACATTATAGTCTCTGCAAACAAGAATTTCAATGAATTTATCCTTGAATTCAAGAAAAAAAAATCGTCCAGACCTCACGGTCTGAACGATTTTCTCTCATTCACTTTTTTAGTTTTCAGATATACATACTTCCTAGAAATCCACCTCAGTATCATAATAACAGCACTTCAGCAGCTTCTCCATCTCTTCCTGACTCGGCTGTCTTGGATTGGAGCCTGTGCAGGCATCTAAGATCGCATTAGCTGCAATCTCCGGCAGTCTCTCTAAAAATACATCTTCCGGAACGAATCCCTGTTCTGTCGGATAGCTGTCTGCGCCATAGTTTTTGATGCAGTGCGGGATCTTCAGGTCGTCATTCATCTTGCGTAAGTACGCGATTAAAAGCGCTACTTTCTCATCAAGTGTATCTCCTCCTAATCCCATAAAATCAGCAATCTCGCCATAGCGCTTCTTTGCTGTCTCATCCTTCGCATTGAATGCGATAACTTTCGGAAGGTACATCGCATTGGCTGCACCATGGATGATATGTGCACCGTAATCGGCAAATGCCGCACCTGTCTTATGTGCCATGGAATGAACAATACCAAGCAGTGCATTGGAGAACGCCATACCTGCTAAGCACTGTGCATTGTGCATGGAATCTCTCTTTGCCATATCTCCATTGTAAGACTCTACCAGATCATTCTGGATCATCTTGATCGCATGCAGAGCGAGCGGATCTGTGAAATCACAGTTTGCAGTCGATACATATGCTTCGATCGCATGTGTCATGGCATCCATACCGGTATGGGCTACCAGCTTCTGCGGCATAGTTTCTGCCAGATCCGGATCTACGATTGCTACATCCGGTGTAATTTCAAAATCAGCGATTGGATATTTGATTCCCTTCTCATAATCGGTAATAATGGAGAATGCTGTTACCTCTGTTGCTGTTCCGGATGTGGAAGAGATCGCACAGAAATGAGCTTTGTTTCTCAGGGCAGGAATGCCAAATACCTTGCACATATCCTCAAACGTGATATCCGGATACTCGTACTTGATCCACATTGCCTTGGCCGCATCTATTGGGGAACCTCCGCCCATTGCAATGATCCAGTCCGGCTCAAATGCCTGCATAGCTGCCGCACCTCTCATAACCGTCTCAACAGAAGGATCCGGCTCGATTCCCTCAAAGAGCTGGACTTCCATTCCTGCTTCTTTCAGATATGCCTCTGCCTTATCAAGGAATCCAAAACGCTTCATGGATCCACCACCGACACAGATCATTGCTTTTTTGCCTTTAAATGTTTTCAATGCTTCCAGTGCACCTTTTCCATGGTACAAATCTCTTGGTAATGTAAATCTTGCCATTTTAATATCCTCCTGTTATCTATGTTTTTCTTTGATTGTTATTTTATTAACAATCTTTGTTATACATATTATAACATATTATTATGGATTTTAAAGTGGTTTTATCTATTTTTCACAAAATTATCTTGTATTTTTTACAATACATCCCATGTTTTTCCGGTCACATGACTTTCTCTTTATATTTCTTTAATTCCCCAATATAAATCTCACCAATATGGCTGACCTTCGCACCTTTTCTGCAAATGTACCCGATCCGCATTTTCTCCGTCTCCCTCAGTGGGACTGCACGGTAATCATTTCCGTTTAAATCCTCACAGATAATGCCGGAGCAGAGCGTGTAGGCATTCAGTCCGATCATGAGATTTAACAGCGTTGCGCGGTCATTCGCCTTAATCAGCCGCTTATACTCATAAGTACTCTTCATCTCCTCCGCCAGATAAAGGGAGTGATTCTTTCCCTGGTCAAAGGACAGGCACGGAAAATCGTCCAGCTCCTCCATGGAGATCACCTTCTGATTTGCAAGCGGATGTCCCTTCCACAAATACACAAACGTATCACACTGGAAAAGCTCGACAAATTCCAGCCCGTTTTCCTTGAACATTTTATTCAGCACTTTCTCGTTGAAATCATTCTCGTAGAGAACACCGATCTCACTCTTGAAGTTCTTGACGTTCTCGATTACGCCCGCAGTTGTTGTCTCATGCACTGCGAACTCATAGTGCTCCATTCCGATCTGCTTGACGGTTTCCACGAAAGCTTTCACCGCGAAGGTATAATGCTGTGTGGAAACACTGAACTTCTCCTTGGTATTTTTCTCAATATATTTTGACTGAAGCAGGCCGAACTGCTCCGTGACCTGCCTTGCATAGCCTAAGAATTCCTCCCCGTCCGGTGTGATCACGATTCCACGGTTCGAGCGCAAGAATATATCAAAGCCGATCTCCGTCTCCAGTTCTTTCATGGTCTCCGACAGGCTCGGCTGTGAAATAAAAAGCTGCTTTGCCGCCTCGTTCATAGACCCGTATTCCGCGATTGTAAGTGCATATTTTAACTGTTGTAGTGTCATATCTACTGCTCCGGAACAACTGCAAAGAAAACTAAATCTGCATCGCTGTCATTGATCAGACTGTGGGTATGTCCTTTCGGGCAATAATGACATACCCCGGACTCAACCGGTTCATAAGCTCCGTCAAACAGTACCTTTCCTTTGCCTTCCAGGATATAAATGATCTCACTGTTTGTCTCATGAGTATGCACGCCAATTGATGCTCCCGGGATCAGCTTTCCATAAATAATACGGTTCTTTTCATCGTGGAACATCTTCGCGTAAAGTGCCTTTTCTCCGCCTTTGAAACTGGCAAATTCTTCAAAATCAATTTCTTTGTAATTCAGATTCATATGATCGCATCCTTTCTGACCTGTCATTCTATTCTGTTTTCACAAGGGCACATAAAAATATCCTTTTTCCCACTTATCATACAATGGTTTTGGAATATCGTAAACTGTTTTTTATATGGAAAAGTCTGCGTAAAAATGGCGCACATGCGATACTCATGTGCGCCGGAAATTATTTTTTCTCTGTTTATTCTGCCGGAATACAAAGTGTATTGATCGTCTTTGCCGGAAGTGCGATACGGATCACTTTGCCATCCATACGGATTGCGTAAGATTTGTCTTTTTCACCACGGTTTAATAATACAACGGCGATAGATCCGTCCGGATTCTTCGCTGCGGTGAACTCTACCGCATCATCACAGCCGCTTGCCCCGATTCTTCTTGCCCCCGGAAGGATGTATCTGGAAAAATGGCCGATATAATAATATGTAAGAAGTTTGCGGTAAGTTCCATCTTCATTTGCACAAACCGGTGCACCAAAACCGCTTGCCACATGGCGTGGTCCACCTGTCTTATCCACACACAAATTCCAATCAATCCAGCGGTTCATGCCATGATTAAGATCTCCGATCATATCATGACCATATGCTGCCGCATCCTCGTAATCCGCTTCTGCCACGCTGCCGCCCATTCCGAGCATCGCTGCAAACATGTTGCTCTGTCCCGGTGGATGGAGTGCACAGCATTCGCTTCCCATCAACTTCATGGACGGGTAGAGCTCATGTGCCATGGAAAGTGCCTCAAAATGGTCGCCGGAATACCAGTGGAATGCAATTCCTTCGAGCATATTTACGGTCTCATCATCGATAATTGCCTGTGCAAATTCCACGACACGTTCTTTATTGTGATCCCAGATATACAGACCAATCTTATCTGCAAGACCTGCTTCTTTAAACGTCGGATACACATAATCGCGTAAAAATTCCTTCTGCTCCTCCGCGGTCCACACACAGCTGTCCCAGTTCGTCGCTGCGATCGTCTCATTCTGGAGGCTCATCATCGTAACCGGAACTCCTTCATCCAAATATGCCTGCACATACTTTGCAAGATATCTCGCCCAGTCTCCATAATGCTCCTTCTTCAAGCTTCCACCGTTGCATCTTGAAGGCGTCTCATAGTCTACCTTCTGCATCATTGCCGCAAGCATCGGGTTGTCCCCATAGACAGATGCATCATTCTTCGGCTTTGCAGGTGGTGTCTTCCACTGCTTTGGAGGAGACCACGGGCTTAATAAGACGGAAAAAGGCTCTGCTGTCATCGCCATTGCGTCCTTCAACATCGGAATCATATACTTTCTGTCGCGTTCAATCGAAAATGTCTTAAATTCCGGATCTGCGATTGGATCTTCCACCGCCTGATACTCTTCCAGAGAGTAATCACAGCTGTCCATATGCATACGCAAAAACTTATAATGCTGTCCATGTTCCCCGAAATGTTCCTCTAAAAACTGTTTCTTATTCTCCTCCGTCATCTGCGCATACAAATATCCGACCGTATCCGTAAGTGCGCCACCGAATCCCTCGATCTCCTGAAACAAAATCCCCGGATGTAAATTAATAACCCCGGACTCCAGATGACTCGCCTCATCCGCCTCAAGCGTAACCGGAAGCTCTCTCTCTTCCACGATCGCCTTGCTGTTTACTGCATAAGTTGTGATCTGTTTTGCTTTCATGTCTTCCTCCTTCTCCTCTTTGCCGCCTTTCCTCCGGCGGCATCTTCTCTTGTCCTGATAATCTTATCCTACTATATTCCCCTTGAAAAATCCTATTTATTTCGCGCATAAAGTTCCAATATTCTGTCAAAAATTAGTTTTTCTTCCGATTTTAATTATAGTATCATGGCATTTTGTCATTCAACATGCTATAATATATAATATCATCCACAATAATGCGACTGATATTTCGACTCCCCTATTACATTTTTTCCAAATAAATCAAAAAACCAGAAACTGCCCACATTTACACACCTATCGATTCAAGAAGCGAAACTCGTCCACGACCTTCGATGGGTAAGTGGAAGCCAGGTGCATGGGCAGGCGAGCTGTAAGACCTTGAGGAGCGGCCGGTCCTTAGCTTCCAGTCGTGGCTGCCAGATCATGGCTTGTCAGGATTCTGGCGACCACGGCTGGAAGGTTAGTACCGCTGCGAGCGACGCGGAGCGAGAGCGTGTCTTACATCCCGCCTGCCCATGCATCTGGCTTCCGCTTACCCTCACAGCCCTCCTAGCGAGTTTCGCCCCCCAAAGGAGGTTTTAAAAAAATGTCCACAAAAGGCTACTATGAAGTAAATAAATCCGCTGACTTCTTCGGTCTTCCCGTCACCATCATGTCCGGCAACGTCATCTACAACGGTCCCCACTGGCACGACCATGCCGAGCTTCTCTACAGTGTGGCCGGAGATCTGTGCGTCAAAATAGAAGGACAGTCTTTCCATCTGCCCAAAGACGGTTTTCTTTATATCAATCCTGGAAAAACACACGAAATCTGCGACGGTGCTGAGGGAAACCTTCAGATTATCTGCTCTATCGATCCGGATATCTTCCGCAACATGGAAGGGAAAGAAATCCTCTGCCAGAGCACGGCAGAATCCTCCCTGCCATCAAAAGACCACACACTGATCCGGAAAGCTTTATTTTCGATGGCAAAGCTCTCCCTCTTCTCCCCGGCAGATCCTTTTCCTGGCATCTCTTACGAGAACCCGAGTGCTGAACCGCTCCTTTTTGACCTGCTAAAGCAGCACCCTCTTCAAAATGAAAAAAACTGGTACGCTTATCACAGCTATCTGTACCAGCTTCTCATGGTGCTCTCCTCTTATAAAACAGATGCCCCGCAAGCCTCTGTCAGAGAAAAACAATCCTCCACCAGAGCCTGCATTCTCTACATTCACGAGCATCTCTCCGAGGAATTGAATGCCGCTGTCCTCGCCGAACATCTGCATGTGAGTGAATCTACCATCTACCGGATCTTCTCCGGGCAGCTGGGGCTTCATTTGAACGAATATATCACAACGACAAGGCTCAATGCCGCCTGCCGCTATCTGTCTGAGACAGACCGGAAAGTTGCTGACATTGCTTTTGCCTGCGGTTTTACCGGGCTCAGCAACTTCTACCGGGTTTTTCAAGCGCACCTTGGCATCTCCCCGAAGGAGTACCGGCATTCCCATCTGCCGTTTGGCAGCCAGTTGAACCTGAACGAATCCGATATTATGAAGCTCAACCGCTTCGAAAACTTTTACGAACTTCCTTATTCCGCGGATATATTTTCTCTCTGATCCGGCTTCATCTGCCTGTGCTCTCTCCGGTACTGTGCCGGTGTCTTTCCATAATTTTTCCGGAAAAGGCGGTAGAACTGCGTCCGGTTGCCAAACCCAAGCTGCTCCATAATCTCCGCAACCGTGGCATTCGTTGTCTCTAATAACGTGCATGCCTTCTCTAAGGTAAACTGCACGCTGTAATCATAGAGCGACAGCCCGGTATATTTCCCAACAATTTTATATAAATAATCCCCCGAATAGCTGAACTTCTGTTCCAGATCCTTTCTCCGCACCTGCCCATCCTTTTTACGGATATAGTCTGAAATCCTCTCAAAAATTTCCCGCTCAGCTGCATTTCCAAGATCCACCGGCGTATTGGTATAGATGTCCGGATCAAAAATGGTCGTCAAAATACCCATCAGTGCCGCAGCCGCCTGAAAATTCGCATACTGGTTCCGCTCCTGCATGCAGACTGCTAACCTGTCTAGCAGTCTGTGCACCCGATTCCCTTTCCCTAAAGGAATAAAATCAATGTACGACCGGGATGCCTCTGTTTCCCCATGTTCATGCAGGAAAAAATTTCTGACCGCCGGAGACTCCTGTGCGGTTTCTTCCCTGAAAATACTTGGAAAATTCAAAATCTGTTCGATATATTCCTGTGTAAACTGCAAAAAGATCACCCGGCAATATGCCTCATACTCCTCGAGGTGCCGGATATTCATATTCATCAGGCAACAGCTTCCCGCCGGATACAGATGTCTTGTGTTCTCTATATTCTGATATACCTTTCCATCCGCCACATACATCAGCTCATAAAAATTATGCCGATGCATCTTCTTATTCCAAAGAAGCTGCTCTGATTCTTCCCTGTTCATGCACACATACCCCACATCTTCCGGGCTCAGAAATAAAATGATCTCCCTTCCCTCCTGCTGCTCTGGATAATAAGTATCCAGAATCAGATTCAGGTTTTCTCTGATAAAACGGCTCTCACCAATGCTCTGGATGACCTCTGTCATCTTTTCCGCCAGCTCTGCTCCCGTTTCCGGACTTGTCGACTTTAAAAACATCTTGCTTCTTCTCCCCTCTCCATCCAAATATAATTGAATCTGATACTTTTATATATTATATGTCTGATTTATGTCATTTTTTTCTTAATTATATCATATATAATAGTATTTAATAATAAATCAGATTATGTTTTCATTAAAAGTCAGGAGAAGGAGATCACACTTATGAAAAAAATGGATTTTAACCGGGACTGGACCGTACAAAAGGACGGTTCTCCGGAAATACGCCACGTCAATCTGCCAGATGATGCCATGATCCGGGAACACCGCTCAAAGGAAAATAAAACCTGCAGTGCGAGTGCCTATTTTGCCGGTGGAAAATATGTTTACTGCAAAAACTGGGAACTGTCGGCAGAGGATGCTGCCCAGACACTGATCCTTGAATTTGAGGCAGTCTATCAGAATGCCACTGTCTTTTTAAATGGGGAGCAGGTGGCAGAGCATCCTTACGGATACACCAATTTCTTCGTCGATGTCACCGGAAAAGTACGGGAAGGGGCAAATGAGCTTAAGGTCATCGCAGACAATGCCAATGTCCCGAACACCCGCTGGTATTCCGGCTCCGGTATTTACCGTGAAGTACAGCTCTACTGCGCAGGCGCTGATTATATTCACCCGGAAGGCTTAAAAGTCAAGGTTGTGGATGACTCCCATATTCACCTTGATGTGGAAGCCACACTTTCTGATGGAGCTTCTGTTGTGTCAGAAATCCTTTTCGGTGATTCTGTTGTTGCCACTGCATCCGGCCTCTCCGCTGATCTTGAAATCCCGGATGCCCATCTGTGGTCCGCCGAAACACCGGTTCTTTATACCTGCAAAACCCGTATCGAAAAAAATGGCAGTGTTGCAGATACCAGCGAAACTGCCTTCGGTATCCGTACCCTCGCCTGGGGCAAAGATGGCTTCCTTGTAAACGGAAAGCCAGTCCTGCTGCGCGGTGCGTGCATTCATCATGACAACGGCGTACTCGGTGCATGCGGGTTCCGTGATGCCGAGACAAGAAGAGTCCGGCTGTTAAAAGAAGCCGGTTTCAACGCCATCCGCTCCGCCCATAATCCAATGTCGAAAGCCATGTTAGATGCCTGTGACACACTCGGCATGTATGTGATGGATGAGACATTCGACATGTGGCGCATTAAGAAAAACCCTTATGATTTCGGTGGAAATACGTTCGAAGCATGGTGGAAAGAAGACACGGCTGCCATGATCTCCAAAGACTATAACCATCCATCCGTTGTCATGTACTCCATCGGAAATGAGATCACCGATCTCGGTCTTCCGGACGGACAGGCTCTCGCCCGCACGATGGTTGATTTCTGCCACGGACTCGACCACACAAGACCGGTCACTGCTGGAATCAATCTCATGCTCGCCATGATGGCAGGCAGCAAGAAAAGTATCTATGGAACCGATGCGGATGGGAAAGTAAAAGACAACGGTGCAGGCGGTATGGATAATATGCCAACCTCTGAATTTTTCAATATCATGATGAACAAAATGGGAAGCATCATAAACCGTATCGCCAGCTCCAAAAAGGCAAATGCGGTTGCCGAAGTCATGACCACCATCTTCGACATTCCCGGTTATAACTATGCTTCCAGCCGTTATGAAAAAGACGCACAAAACCATCCGGATCAGGCCACTACCGGATCTGAGACGCTGCCTCAGACGCTCTACGATAACTGGCAGCTTGTGAAAAAGCTCCCAACTATGACCGGTGACTTCATGTGGACCGGCTATGATTACCTCGGGGAGTCCGGTATCGGAACGGTCCAGTATAAAGACAAAAAGACTAAGCAGAGTGCTGATCCGGGACTGATCATCTCCGGTGGCTGCGGCATCATTGATATCTGCGGAAAGCTGCGCCCGGAAGTCGGCTGGGGCAAGATCATCTGGGGGCTCCAGAATGTACCAACACTCGGTGTAGACCCTCTTACCCGCACCGAATATTTCCAGTCGCTCTCCATGTGGAGAAACACGGACGCTGTGGAAAGCTGGTCCTGGGAAGGCTGTGAGGGAAGACGCACAACTGCAACCGTCTACTCCGATGCCGCACAGGTGGAGCTTCTCTTAAATGGCAAAAGCCTTGGAAAAAAACGCCCGAAGAAAGACATCGTCAAATTTAAAAAAGTTCCATACGAAGCCGGAAAACTGGAAGCAGTTGCTTTCGATGCCTCCGGAAAAGAAACCGGTCGTGCCGCACTTACCTCTGCATCCGGAAAGACCTGCATCCAGCTCACCCCGGAGACAACCACTCTTCATGCAAATGGGCAGGATCTGTGCTTCTTAAAGATTGACCTCACAGATGCAAACGGTATTACCAAATCCTCCGTGGATCAGAACCTGAAAGTGGAAATCACAGGATCTGCCACCTTACAGGGCTACGGCTCCGCAAGGCCTAATATCGAGGGAAGCTTCTGCGGCGATACTTTCAAAACCTTCTACGGAAAGTCTCTTGCCGTCATCCGCGCCGGATATGAAGCAGGAACCGTGACCGTACGAGTTTCCGGAGAGGGACTTAGAACCCAGGAAGTTACTCTGACTATCACGGAAGCATAACCACATGCACGTTCCGCGAACATTCTATTGACATAAATAAAGCTGCCAGGGCAAATTACCTCTGACAGCTTTATTTTTCACTTTATTCTGTTATTATTCTTTCTTCACTTTCTTTCGTCAACTGCGAAACTCCTAGAAAACGTATCGAAGATTGTGCTCGATGACCGAAACCATAAGAAGACCTTGAGGAGCCGCCGGTCCTTAGCGACCGTATTTTGGTCGCTTAGTACCGCTGCGAGCGACGCAGAGCGAGAGCGTGTCTTCTTATGATTTTGGTCATCGAGCACAATCCTCACAACCTGAACCTGAGTTTCGCGCCTAGAGAATCTACTCCTTCGGAATAAATCCCTCAAAAATAAACAGATCAAACTGCTTCCTGCTGGCATCTAACTGCTCCTGTGACTTGATCGTCCACGCCACACTGAGCGCACGATACAGCTTCTGGCAGAGCGTTCTGGAAATATTTCCCTTATGTAAATGGTCATAGGCGATAAAATCCGGCTTTGCCACGCAGTTAAACAGCAGATAATGGGACATCCTATAAAGGAACGGTTCCCACTCCCCTTTCGGTGCAAGCCTTGAGGAAAGCTGCCCTCTTATGACATCCGGTCTGTGCTCCTTATACCACTTCACCGCATGCGGATTGAAGGATTCGATACAGTAAACACCCTTGTATTCCCGGATCAGTTTGTCTGCGATGGAACACACCGTCTTATAATCCTCATGGATCTTAATCTCAATAATGAGCGGTACTTTTCCATCCACTAACTTCAGGAAATCGGAAAACAACGGGATCCTCTCCTTTGATTTGCACAGGTGGAACTGCTGCAGCTCTTCAAATGTGTAATCCCTCACATTTCCTTTTACCCCGCACACACGCTTTAACGATTCGTCATGAAACACGACCGGGATCCGGTCCTTTGTCAACTGCACGTCAAGCTCAATCCCATGTCCGGCATCCACCGCTTTTCGGAAGGCTGCCATGGAATTCTCCGGCGCGTCGGTCTCATTGTCATGCAGTCCACGGTGCGCATAATAATGTCCCATCAGCGGTGCATAATCCGGTCTTCCCATCATGCGCGGCATAATCGCAATCAGATATGCCACAAGTAAAATACAAAGAATGATCAAAACTGCCGTCATTTTCTTTCCCTCTTTTCTTCTGTATCATTCTATTTGCTGCAATTTCTTTTTTGTCTCTTCGAAACACTTCTGTGCACAGACACTCTCTGCCACTGCATCTTCTTTAGTCTTCCACATCAAAGTTCTCTAAGACGTTCTCTTTCTTCATCGGCTTCGAATCCCCGTGCTTCACCATCGTCATCGTCACGAATGCGCAGGCGGTGAAGAACATCGCATACGGGAACAGCGTGCTGTAAGACACATACTGAAGCAGTGCCCCGGACACGATCGGTGTGAAGATCTGTGCCGTCATAGAAAAAGTATAATAAAGTCCGGTATATTTTCCGATATCGCTGCCCTTGCTCATCTCCACTACCATCGGCAGGGAATTGACGCTGATGGCTGCCCAGCCGATTCCGATAATCGCGAAGAAAATGTTCGCCGTCACATTGTAAGTCGGGTAAAAAAATACGGAGGTATAGCTGATAAACATCATCACCAGACCGATCAGGATGGACTTCTTTCTTCCTATTTTAGAAGAGATGATTCCGATCGGAATATAGCTGATGATGGCTGCCACCATCGCTACCATCAGGCAGCTTGCAAATCCGCCGCCTTCCATACCCCAGACTGTCACGGCATATCTGGAAAATGCCGTTGTGACTGCGTTGTAGGCGGTAAACCATAAGAAAATGGAAACCAAAATCAACACAAGGCTTCTCTTTACCGGAGCCGGAAGACCATGTTCTTCCTTTTCCTTCTCCTCCTTAGCTTCCTCCGGGTATTCCTCTGCGATCTTTGCCGCAATCTTCTTCTCATTGATCGTTGCCACAAGAATAATAACCGCCAAAACCATAATTCCAACTACGCCGAGAAATACCGGAAGGTAACTCGGATGTTCCTCTTTCTTCACAAGAAGCCTGATCAAAATCAATGCATAGATCGCACCGACTGCTCCCATCAGGTTAATGACTGCATTCGCACTCGAACGCAGCGGCTTCGGTGTCAGATCCGGCATCAGTGCCACCGCCGGTGACCGGTACATTGCCATCGCGATCAGTGTAAGCGCCAGAGCCACAATGAAGAGTCCTAACATCTTATAATGGTCTGCAAGCGGCAGGAGCATCATACAGACGGCTGCTGCAAAGGTTCCACCAACGATAAACGGCGTCCGCTTTCCCATCTTCGTATCCACTTTATCGGACAGTGTTCCAATTAATGGTAACAAGAACACGGCAAGGACATTATCCATCGCCATAATCGCACCTATGATTGTCTCATTCAGATGAAATGTGTTCTGTAAAATCAGTGGTATGATGTTGTCATACATCTGCCAGAATGCGCTGATCGACAAAAATGCCATTCCGACAAAAAAAGTCCGTTTGTAATTAAGCTTCATGTAAAAACCCCCTCATTCTTTCGCCTTCCTGCTTTCACCCACATCTCGTTTTGATTCTGTGAAAATATCGGGCTTCCACAGTGTCTGTAGACACTATTTATTCTATCAAATTTACCATAATAAAGAAAGAATTTTTTCGTTTTTTACATATTTTGCACAAATTATATTTGTATTTTACAATTGCGCTGCTTTTCCCCTCTGACGCGCGTCGACACTGCCGCACCGAGCGGAACCATGGACACCTCCTCGTTTCCATCCGTTTTTCTCGTAATCAGGGTTGCCCCTCTCTGGAAGAAATCTCCCCATTCTGCTCTGCTTCGTCTTCTGCCTGTTCCTCTTCGCCTTCCATCAGCTTTAAGTAAGCTCCCTTGTCGATATGCATCATGGAAATCTGGTTCTGATAGCGCCTGAATCCGTAGACACAGTCCACATTCCGGATCAGTGACTGCAAACGTTCATCCGGCACACAGACGATAAGCTGTAAATCCATTTTTCTCGCATATTTTAAGCAGACCGCGCTTCGCTCCTGATCCATCTTGGAAAATGCCTCGTCAAGCAGCACCAGCTTGATCTTCGAGTCGCGCTTGCTCTGCTGCATGTAAAGCATCGCAAACCCGGCTAAAAGCGCCACGTATTTCGGGTTCTGTCCCTCACCACCGGAGTCTCTTCCCGCCATATCGTCGACGAAGTTCTCTCGGATCACATTGCCCGCTTCGTCCGTCACCTGCTCAAACATGCTGAAAGACAGGTAATTCCGGTAATCCGCGTACTGCTCCATCTCCCTGCGTTTTTCGGCACGTATCTGCTCATCCTCATCTTTCGGCGGCATAAACTTGTCCGTCAGAAGTTTTATCTTCTGCTCATATTTCTGATAGAAAGAATCCTCTCCGAAACTGATCTGACCGTCAAAACCTCCATTGTCTAAGTTCTTGCTGTCTAACTCCTCCGCCATCAGCATCTCAAAGAACTGTCCATTCTCATTTTTCGCCGGTTCAATCTTGATCTGATAAGTACTGTCGGAGAAATTCGTCTCCCTAAGCAGCCGGTTGATCTCATGTGCATGCCGTCTGGCTGCCTTAATATCCCCGTGGATGGTAGCGATCACATTTTCCCTGAGACTCTTATAGATGAAATCACACTGCTTCTCGAACTCTGCCTCATATGCCGGTTCATAGTCTGTCTGGTACTCCTCTAACAGCTTTTCATACGCTTCGTTTGACTTCTCCGAACCGTTGAACTGGCTGGACGGGTAAGCAAAAATGTAACGGTTTCTCGATGCGCGGAGCGTCTCCGCCTTCTCCTGCTCTTTTACCGTAAGGTCTGCAATCTCTGCGTTCTTCGCACTCTTGATGGCTCCTCCGGAACGCTTCTTTAAGAGCTCCTGTACCTCCTGCTCGAGCGCTTCATTTGCCACATAGCCTTCAGACATGACCGCTAACTGCTCTCTTCGCTGTTCATTTGCACCGGAGATGTTCTCATGTTTGCGGATCTGCTCGTTTAAAAGCTTCTGCTTATCACTGATTGCATCGTCAAGCTCTTTCCTCTGCTGCTGCAGCTGTTCCTCTTTTTCCTGTAAAACTTTATAAGTGCCCTCTTTTAAAACGCGGATCGCTTCCTCTAATTCCTGTTTCTTCTTATTAACCTTTGCAAGCTCCTTTTCTGCCTTTGCAAGGTTCACAAAATAAGATGGATCTCCTTTCAGGCATTCAAAATCACGGGCGGCTTTTAATCTGTTTAATAAAATAGTCAGCTCATGTTCTTCCTTTCCAAGGTGTTCCACATCCGCTTCATATTCGGCAAGCCTTGCCTTGGACACTTTTTCTCCAATGCAGGCATTTGTAGTATAATCTTTTTTCTTCAGATGGCGGAAAATAAAGTTGCTGTAAGAGTAACAGTCCGGTGTCACACCGTCCCGCACCTGCTCTAATTCCTCCACAGAGCGGCACTTGATGATGTGTCCGAGGTATCTTCTTAAGCAGGCATCCACGTATTTCTCCCCGGTCTGCACTGCCTCATAGAGTGAATCATCCATTGTCTTCGGATTGCTGTCCGCGATTGCCTTCGTATTGATCAGATCCACTTCCTCGAACTGTTTCATCTCGCGGAACAGCACAGCAGCATCATGCGCATACTGCGGCTCTGTCACAAGGGAAAACTTTAACCTTCCCATCCTGCCTTCCACCGCATTTTTCCATTCCTCCTCCACAACTTCGAACAGATCCGCCAGAATCTGTACTTTCACGCTGCGTCCGTAACGGTCACTCAGCTTCCGCTCTAATGCGCTTCTTGCCGACCGCAGATTGTCGCTATAGGATTTCCGGTTGTTCTTCATGTCATCGACAAGTTTTTTCTTTTCCTTTAACTCTTTGCTGACAGTCCGTTCCTGCTCACTGTAGTCTTCTATCTCATTTTCAATATTCTGTTTCACAGATTCGATCTTAAGATGCAGTTCCTGGCATTTTTCCTCTGTGACGGTTCCCTTTTCTAATGCCTCGATCAGATTTAAAACCGGGTTGCTGACATAATCGGTGATGACCTCGTCTTCCTCCCAGTTTTTAAGCCCGTCTAACACCCTGCGCCACTGTCTGCTGTCGTTGGTGAGCATAAGACTTCTGGCCTCTAATTCGTCACGCTGCTGCTGTTTGCTTCCGAGGTCACTTGCCTTTAAGTCGGCGCTGACACGGATGAGCTCCTGTTCCACCTCCGCTTTCGTGCCTGCAAGCTCCTCTGCTTTCTCCTGCAAAAGCTTCTGCTCTGCCTCGCTGCGCGCCATGTCTTCCTCCGCCGCTGCGATCTTCGCCTTTAAATCTTCTATATCAATACACCGGATCATCGCCTCCGCACGGACAAGATCGGTCTGGATCGTCACAAGCTCCCTACCGCACTCTTTCACCTCGGTCAGAAGTTCGATTCGTTTCCGCATATCCTCAATCTTCTCTTTGATCTGACGGTAGGCATCCAGCTGCTCACTGATCGTCTCGATTGTATCCGAAGTGTTCTTCGGAAACATGTAGTCTCTGATAAACTGTCCGGTTCCGTTCGTCATTTTCAGTGCGATCGCACTTTTTTCCATCGTGATGAAGCGGTTCTGGTCGATATGTCCTAAAATCACTTCGTAGACAGTTCCAAGATAAGCCTCCTTGGAAGCGTAAATCCGGTTCACATCCCCTCTTCCGCGGTTTGTATCCGACTGTGCCCTCTGGTTGATGAGCTTTCGGATATTCTGATTCGAATAGCAATACCCGTCCTCTGTGATATATCCGTCCTCCGGCATCTCCCCGGAATGGCTGAAGTAGACAAACTTTTTCAGTTCGGAATCGTTCTTCCGCACCTCAAAGGCAATCCCGATACAGGTTGTAGTACCGGTTCCAAGATCCTTGATCTCCAATGCGATCACGGAAGAGAAATCCCGCCCGCCGCGGTTCGCGGAACCGTCTTTCTGCTCCCCTCTTAAGTAGCTCAAAACACTTCGGCGGTTCTTCGCATCGTCCGCCGCCTTATTCAAAAAGCTTGGGCTGAAACTTCCGTAGAGGATGACCTGGATGGCATCCATGACGGTCGATTTTCCGGAACCGCTCTTGCCGCTGAAGAGGTTCACGTACTCGTTGAATTCTAATATTTTATGGTTAATTCCACCCCAGTTGTTTAAGCACATGCGGGTGAAGATCTTCTTTGTGTTGCTCAATTTCGTTTGCTCCTTTTTTCTGTGGGACGCAAAACCTTACGTTAGGCTGTGCTGGATTGGGCGGGATGGGGACAAACTAAGAAAGACACGCTTTCGCTATGCGTCGCTGGCAGCGGTACTAAGAGTGCAGGAGCGGTTGATTCTTCCCGGCTAACCGGGCATCTTCTGCCGCTCCTGCGCTCTAAGGACCGGCCGCTCCTCAATGTCTTTCTTAGTTTGTCCCCATCCCGCCCAATCCCTCTTCAGGTTTACGACGGGTTTTGCTGGGTATTTATTAAATTTTTATGTCGCTTCTCTCAACTTCGCTGGTAGTTGTGGCGAATTGATTATAGTTTATGTAAATTGGATAAGATCGTATTTTATACGAAGTGGAAGATTTATTCCATTTCATTATCTAAACTATACTTTTTATATTTTCATTTATTATTCTTCTGTAATTTCTACGTCCAGTTCGAATTCTTCTTCCATACTGTCTGCCTGGTCCAATTCGTTCTGGTACTCGCGGACGAGTTCATTGATGTCCAGGGCGGAGCAGAAGAGGTTGATGGTGCTGTAGATGTAGATTGGGGTGTTGTCCTCGAGGTTTGCTATGGCACTTGGAAGCTCTAAGATCTGGTGGGTTTTCATGAGGACTAAAGCTTCCTGCCATTCCTGCTGCGTGAGTTTTCTTGTGATGAGGTTGGTGTTTTTGCCGTACTCACGGATCTCTGTGAGGTTCGTCGTTGTGGCATTCAAGCCTTCTCCCATGATTTTGTCGCGGTAAATCATTTTGACCAGAAGGACAAGCTTTGTTGTCATTAAGCTCATCCGCTCCGTCAGCACTCCCTCCCCCGCAATGCGGAAAATGTGCTCCTGCGGGTCGTGGATCAGTTCGCAGTCTAACACGGACAGATAATCCGCTATAAATTCCCGGTGTCTTGAACAGATCTGATAGCGCGGGTTATCTCTCTGAATCAGCGTCACCGGATCACATTTCACCTGTAAAATACACGTCTGCCGGAACAGATCCTGTATTGTCTTTCTGATATTCTCCGCCTC
>CAKRFH010000014.1:0-35283 GCA_934320555.1 uncultured Roseburia sp. | reverse complement strand
TACGTGAAGAAATTATTAGAGGAAGCTGCCAGCATCGGACTTGATCGGGACGAAGTTGTCCGGCTGATCCAGACCGGTGAGTAGACGACGGAGTGACTGCAAAACTATATGCGAGATAAGAAGAGAAAAAAGGAGATAAAATCATGGCAGAAATTAAATGCAGCAACGTCTGCAAGATATATGGCAAAAAACAGGTTTTAACCGATATCAACCTGACACTGGAAAAAGGCAAAATCTACGGTCTGATCGGCAGGAACGGTGCCGGAAAGACGACACTTTTATCCATCATCACCGCACAGAATCCGGCAACCTCCGGAACAGTCACTATAGATGGAAAACCTGTCTGGGAGAACCACGAAGCGCTGTCTAAGATCTGCTTTTCCAGAGAGCTTTCCATCAATCTCTACGGCAGCGGCGTGAGCAGTATGAAAGTGAAGGAATATCTGAAAAATGCATCTTATTATTATGAGAACTGGGATCAGGCATACGCCGATGAATTAATTCAGAAATTTGAACTCGACACGAAAAAACGGATCAATAAGCTGTCTAAGGGAATGCTTTCCATGGTGACGATCATCGTGGCGCTTGCAAGCAAAGCGGAGTATACATTCTTAGATGAGCCGGTAGCAGGACTTGATGTGGTGATGCGGGATTATTTTTACCGGAAGCTGTTAGAGGAGTATACCGAGACAGGTAGAACTTTCGTGATTTCCACGCATATCATTGAGGAGGCGGCAGACCTCATGGAAGAGGTCATTATGATAAAGGACGGAAAAGTGCTCTTGAAAGAGAATACGCAGGAACTGTTAGAGCGTGCTTACTGTGTGAGCGGCCTGGCAGAGACCGTGGATCAGGCTGTAACAGGCTATGAGAAGCACCATGAAGAGCGGATGGGACGAAGCAAAGGCGTTACGATCCTGTTAAAGGATGGACAGAAGCCGCCGCAGGGGTATGATGTGACCGTTCAGCCGGTCAGCCTGGAAAAACTGTTTGTAGCGCTCTGCGGCATGGATGAATAGGAGGCAGGGAGTATGGGACAGACATGGAAGAAAGCAATCTGGAAAAGAAATTTTCTTTTCTGGGGAAAATATGCATTACAGATGGTGGAGCTCTTAATCGGTTTCACTGTTGGATACGGAATTTTGTTCAGCTTTACCGGGGGTGAAGCGTTCTTTTCAAGCGGATTTTTCTACGCGGTACTGATCGGTATGATGTTTGCATGGATGGAGCCGTTTGCTTATACGGGAGTTTACCTTCCGCTGGTGCTCTCCTTTGGATCGGGAAGGCGAGAAGCAGTGCTCGGCGCACAGATCCAGCATTTTCTGTCAGATGTGATGATGTATCTCGTCATTCTGGCAGCGAGTGTCCTGTCAGGACATCCGCAGGGAGCGCTTGTTTACGTGGCGATTGCCATCGGACTTTTTTTCATGACCGGGTTTGGACAGTATTTATTGATCTTACAGATCCGGTTCGGCGTGAAAGGAATCGTGGTCAGCGTGATCGTTGCAGTGGGCGGACTGATTGCAGGAATCGCTGCAGGAGTCGGATATTTGGAACAGATTGCAGCATGGATTCAGGGCATCAACAGCACGACTCTCTGGATGGCAGCATTAGCCGGGGCGATGATTTCCCTGATCTTATATCTGATCAGTGTGCGCATATTGCTCCACATCGTCCGCACCTATGAAGTGAAGGCTTAGGAGGAAAAGCAAATGAGAACATTTATCATTAAGATGAAAATGGGAAGAACAGAGTTCCTGCAATACGGAGCCATCCTTCTGGCAGGATATCTGCTTGGTCTGGTATTGTGTTTCTTTCTTTTGCGGGGAGAGGGAGAGTATGTGACACTTGGAACGCTGGTGGCAGCTATTTTTGCAGCGTTTATCCATTTCCTGGGAAGTGTGTTTTCCTTCCTTGGGGAATTCAATATGGGAATCTCCATGGGAGCGACAAGAAAGGAACTGGTCAGAAGTTATGCGCTGTTTCTGTTTGTACAGATTTTATTGTTAGAGATCGTTTTAGTGCTGTCTGGCATGGCGGAGAAAGCCGTGTTGGCAAGGATGATGCCGCAGGGAGAGCTTCGGTTCGACCTGACCGCGTACATGAAGCCGGGGTATCTGCTTGCCATTGCGGCGGTGATGATGGTGGCAGAGATTTTTTGCGGTGCGGTGTTGCTGCGATTCGGCATGAAGGCGTTCTGGGTATTGTGGGCAGTCTGGATGCTGGCAGCAGTCCTGCTCCCGAGGCTTTTGGATAACGGCAGGCTTTCCGTGTTGTGGAACAGACTGGGATTAGCTCTTGGCGGACACCTGACAGCAGCCGGTATCTGGACAGCGGTTTCCGCAGTGACTGTGATTTTAGCCGGGATCAGCTGGGGGATTTTACGGAAGCAGAAAGTTGTGGTCTGATGGTTCTTAAAATGTATGAATGATTTTATTGTGAAAAAATATGGATGACAGAACAGGAGAGATTCCTTTCTTGGGCAGAGGAAATGGATCTTCGTTCTGACAGAGTATTTTCAGAGGATGTGATTTGCATCCTCTTTTTTTTATGACAATGAAATGTTCGCGAAGCGTGTTTTCAATCGTTAGTGCGAAGAAAAATGTAACAATTTACAGCAACAGAGAGATGTGCTAAAATGAGACAGAAGTTCGGATGATTGGTGAACGGACAGGAAAAAGGAGAAGAAAACAATGAGTGAAACATTCGAGAAATTGAAGAATTATTTAGACCGGATGAACCAGTTCGGTCATGTCAATACATTATTATATTGGGATATGCGCACGAATACCCCGAAGGAGGGCTTCGAGGGACACAGCTGGGCGCTGACCCATTTTTCCACAGAGGAATTCGCCATGTCGACAGCACCGGAGTTAAAGGAGCTGTTGGATACGTTAGCACAGCCGGATGAATATGAGCCGTTAGATGAGATGTGGAAGTTCGTTGTGACGAAGATGAAGAAGGATCTCGACAAGAGAAGCCGCGTTCCGAAGAAATTCTATGAGAGCTTCGTGCAGGCGCAGAATGAATCGGAGAATGCGTGGGAGGAGGCGAAGGAAGCTTCCGATTTTTCCATTTTTGCACCGCATCTGCAGAAGATGATCGAGATGACAGAGCAGATGACCGCCTACACCGATCCGGGAGTGGAGGTGTACGAGGCACTGTTAGACCAGTACGAGAAGGGCATGGATTCTGCGACAATCGATGGGCTTTTCACAGAGCTGAAGGAGAAGCTGATGCCGCTTGTACAGAGTGTCCTCGCGGCAGAGCAGCCGGATGATGCGAAGTTCCGTGTCACTTATGAGAAAAATGCGCAGAAGGAAGTGGAACGCCTGCTGTTATCTTATATCGGATTTGACTGGAACAGGGGAACTGTCGGGGAGTCTACACACCCGTTTACACTGAACTTTTCTTCCAAAGATGTGCGTGTGACGAATCATTTTTATGAGCATGACCCGTTGAGCGCCATGTATTCTGCCATCCACGAGGGTGGACACGCGATCTTTGAGCAGAATGTGAATCCGGCGTACGACGGTACCGTGGCAGGAAGCTGCAACTATATGGGCATCCACGAGAGCCAGTCAAGATTCTATGAGAATATATTGGGAAGAAATAAGAACTTCTGGGTTCCGGTTTATGAACAGGTACAGCAGAAGCTGCTTCCGTTACAGAATGTTTCCCTGGAAGAATTTTACCGGGAGATCAACCATGTGCGCAACAGTTTTATCCGTACGGAGGCGGATGAGCTGACCTATTGCTTCCATATTATTATCCGGTACGAGATCGAGAAAGCGATTTTCAGGGATCATGTGAAGGTGGAGGAGCTTCCGGCACTCTGGAATGCGAAGATGCAGGAGTATTTGCAGATCACACCGGCAAATGATGCGGAGGGAATTTTACAGGATATGCACTGGTCTGACGGATCATTCGGTTATTTCCCGTCTTATCTGCTGGGCAGCATTTACGATGGCATGTATTTAGAGGCGCTTGAAGCAGAGCTTGGTTCTGTGGATGAGCTTTTGGCAGCCGGACGAATCGGGGAGATCACAAAGTGGTTGAATGAGAAGATTCACTGGTATGGTTCCACAAGAGAGCCGAAGGAAGTGATTGAGAACGTGTGCGGCAGGGAAGTGTCCGCAGAGCCTCTGATTCATTATTTTGAGAATAAATACAAAGAGATTTATAAGTTGTAAAGATAAAACTGACGGAATGCCTGTTGCTTTTCAATGAGGAGAAGAGCGCAGGGAGAACCAGGAATGGAGAGAATTGTGAAACAGGGAATTATTTTTGATATGGACGGAACACTCTGGGATTCCGCTGCGAATGTGGCAGAGTCCTGGAATGTGGCGATAGAAAAAAGCAGACTGACGGACAGGCATCTGACAGAGGCAGATATCAAGGGCGTCATGGGAAAGACGATGGATGTGATCGCGGATGTACTCTTCCCGGATGTGGAGGAGAAACCGAGAAGAGAGCTTCTTGCGGCGTGCTGTGAGGTGGAGAATGACTACCTGCGGGAGCATGGTGGTGTGCTGTATCCAAAGCTTGAGGAGACACTTGGAACGTTACAGAAAAAGTATGCATTATATATAGTGAGCAATTGTCAGGCAGGCTATATCGAAGCTTTTTTAGATCACTATGGATTTGCAAAGTATTTTTCTGATATTGAATGCTACGGCAATAACCTGAAGCAGAAAGGGGAAAATATCAGACTGCTTGCTGACAGAAACAATTTGGAACAGGCTGTCTATGTCGGCGACATTCAGGGAGATTATGATGCAAGCTGTCAGGCGGGAGTGGGATTTATCCATGCAGCCTACGGTTTTGGAACTATTGCGGCAGAGGTTCCGAAGATTTTGAAGTTCGAGGAGCTTCCGGAAGTGGCAGAAGCATATTTTGGAAAAGCAGGAAGGAATATGTAAAGCGGGACGAAAGGTTCTCAGGAGAAAGAATGGCATGACAAGATTAGACGAGATTATACAGCAGATTAACCGGAAGCATGTCTATATCCAGACACACAACTTTCCGGATCCGGACGCCATTGCGAGTGCGTATGGGCTGCAGGAGCTGTTAAAGAGCAGAGGGATTGCATCGACGATCTGTTATAAAGGCAAAATTGACCGGTACAGTACGGACAAATTAAGAAAAATTTTAAATATCACACTGGAAAATATTGAAGATCTCGAACATTTTCTGACGGATGAGGACGAGGTTATTTTAGTGGATGCACAGAAGGGCAACTCGAACATCATCAATATGACCGGAGATGAGATCATCTGTATTGACCATCACCCGACTTATGAGAAGTATGAGTACCGTTTTTCAGATATCCGTCCGGGGATCGGAGCGTGCTCGACGATCATCGCCCAGTATTTTTTTGAAAATGGGATTCCGATGACCAAGGCGATCGCCACGGCGCTGACGTTTGGCATCCGCATGGATACGCAGAAGCTCTCAAGAGGCGTGGCAAAGTTAGATATCGAGATGCTCTACCGGATGTTTGATGACTGCGACCAGGATATTATCCATCTGCTTGAGAACAGCAACCTTTATTTCGAGGATCTGCTGGCGTATTCGAGGGCAATTTCAAGCATTGAGGTGTTTGAGACGATCAGCTTCGCAGATACCGGTGAGAACTGCCCGGAGGCGTTGATCGCGAGTGTTTCGGACTTTATGTTAGCACTTGTGGAGGTGACGTTCTCGGTTGTCTATTCGAGAAAAGAGGAAGGCATCAAGATCTCCGTGCGCAGTGAGCGCCCGACGTTAGACGCCGGAAAGATTATAAGTAAGGCGCTAAAAGGAATCGGAAGCGGTGGTGGACACGCCACAATGGCAGGCGGTTTTGTCCCATTCCACGGGACAGAGCGCGAGGAGGATCTGCTCGTGCAGGATATCCGTGAAAGATTTATCAATGTAATTGGCAAGATCCGGCGAAAGCCTTGACTTTTCGGGAAAAACTAAGTATAATCACAAAAGGTTAAAAGAAAAGACTATGACGAAGACAGTAGTGGAAGAGCAAACGATCCAGAGAGCCGGAGCAGGTGGAAGCCGGTACAAGTAGCTTTTGCATGAACATCACTTCCCAGTCGCAGTCCCAAATGCAGAAGGGATCCGAAGGGAGCCTTAGCTGCAGAGTAGATACTGACGTTTTTCCTACGTTACAGGGAACAGGTATCCGGATTTCTGGATGGTTTACGGAGATTCGCGTACATTGTAATTAGGTGGTATAAACGATTTTAAGGCTCTCGTCCTATTTACAGGATGGGAGCCTTTCTTTGCACGTTGGCAATGAGCCGTGCGGCTGCAAAGTGGGAAGCAGACTGGCTGCTTGCAGACAAGTCTGTTTCTCATTTTGCAGACATAGGGCGAAGCCCGTGAGCGAGAGTGCTTCAGCTCTCGAGCGGCACGGCGGGCGGACTGACGATCAGAAAACAACCTATTTTTTAAGGAGGATTTTATGTACAACAAAGTGGAAACAAACATGAACTTCGTTGACAGAGAGAAACAGACAGAGAAGTTCTGGGAAGACAATGACATTTTCAAAAAATCCATGGAACAGCGCAAGCAGGGCGAGACCTACACATTCTATGACGGACCTCCAACTGCAAACGGCAAGCCGCATATTGGTCACGTACTGACCCGTGTTATCAAGGATATGATTCCAAGATACCAGACCATGAAGGGCAAATACGTTCCGCGTAAAGCCGGATGGGATACACACGGTCTGCCGGTTGAGCTTGAAGTGGAGAAGATGCTCGGTTTAAATGGAAAAGAGCAGATCGAAGAGTACGGTATGGAGCCTTTCATTAAGAAATGTAAGGAATCCGTATGGAAATACAAGGGAATGTGGGAAGATTTCTCCGGAACCGTTGGTTTCTGGGCTGATATGGAGAATCCATATGTCACTTATGATGACAACTTTATTGAATCTGAATGGTGGGCTTTAAAGCAGATCTGGGACAAAAAGTTATTATACAAGGGATTTAAGATCGTACCTTACTGCCCTCGCTGTGGTACACCGCTTTCTTCCCAGGAAGTGGCACAGGGATATAAGACCGTAAAAGAGCGTTCCGCAGTGGTACGTTTCAAAGTAGTCGGAGAGGATGCCTATTTCCTCGCATGGACCACAACACCATGGACACTGCCGTCAAACGTGGCACTCTGTGTGAACCCGGATGAGACATACTGCAAGGTAAAAGCAGCAGACGGATACACCTACTATATGGCAGAGGCACTTCTTGACAAAGTACTCGGCAAGCTTGGTAACGAGGAGGAAGGTGTGAAGGCTTATGAAGTATTAGAGACTTACACCGGAAAAGACCTTGAGTACAAGGAGTATGAGCCATTATATGCATGTGCAGCAGAAGTAGCAGCAAAGCAGCACAAAAAAGGACATTTTGTTACATGCGACAGTTACGTAACGATGTCAGATGGTACCGGTATCGTTCATATCGCACCTGCTTTCGGTGAGGATGATGCGAAAGTCGGACGTAAATATGACCTTCCGTTTGTACAGTTTGTAAACGGAAAAGGTGAGATGACAGAGGAGACTCCATACGCCGGATTATTTGTCAAGAAGGCAGACCCGGAAGTATTAAAAGACTTAGATGCACAGGGCAAGCTGTTCGACGCACCGAAGTTCGAGCATGATTACCCACATTGCTGGAGATGTGACACCCCTCTTATTTACTACGCAAGAGAGTCCTGGTTCATTAAGATGACAGAGGTGAAGGATGACCTCATCCGCAACAACAACACCGTCAACTGGATTCCGGAATCCATCGGAAAAGGACGTTTCGGTGACTGGCTTGAGAATATTCAGGATTGGGGTATTTCCCGTAACCGTTACTGGGGAACTCCGTTAAATGTATGGGAGTGTGAAGGGTGCGGACATCAGGAATGTATCGGAAGCCGTGCAGAGCTCGCAGAGAGAAGCGGCAACCCGGATGCAGCCAAAGTAGAGCTTCACAGACCGTATATTGATGCAGTGACATTCACCTGCCCGGACTGTGGCAAGACGATGCACAGAGTGCCGGAGGTTATCGACTGCTGGTTCGACTCAGGAGCAATGCCTTTTGCACAGCACCATTATCCATTTGAAAATAAAGACTTGTTTGAACAGCAGTTCCCGGCTCAGTTCATTTCCGAGGCAGTAGACCAGACCCGTGGATGGTTCTATTCCCTGATGGCAGAGTCCACCCTGTTATTTAACAAGGCTCCATACGAGAACGTTATCGTACTGGGACATGTACAGGATGAGAACGGACAGAAGATGTCCAAATCCAAAGGAAATGCTGTTGATCCGTTCGATGCATTAGAGACTTACGGTGCAGATGCGATCCGCTGGTATTTCTACATCAACAGCGCTCCATGGCTTCCGAACCGTTTCCATGGTAAGGCTGTACAGGAAGGACAGCGCAAGTTCTTAAGCACCTTATGGAACACCTATGCATTCTTCGTATTGTATGCGAACATTGATGAGTTTGATGCAACAAAATATACACTGGATTATGACAAATTATCCGTTATGGACAAGTGGTTACTGTCTAAGTTAAATACGGTGATCCAGGCAGTGGATGACAACCTTGGAAATTACAGGATCCCGGAGGCAGCAAGAGCCTTAGACGAGTTCGTGGACGATATGAGTAACTGGTATGTAAGACGCTCCCGTGAACGTTTCTGGGCAAAGGGAATGGAGCAGGATAAGATCAATGCATACATGACACTGTATACCGCCCTTGTTGAGATCAGCAAGTGTGCAGCTCCGATGGTTCCGTTCATGACAGAGGAGATTTACCAGAACCTTGTCAGAAGCATCGATAAGACCGCTCCGGAAAGTATCCATTTATGTGACTTCCCGACTGTAAACGAAGCCCATATCGATAAAGAGCTCGAGAAGAACATGGATGAGGTATTAAAGATCGTTGTGATGGGACGTGCATGCCGTAACGCAGCCAACATCAAGAACCGTCAGCCGATCGGAAATATGTTTGTGAAAGCACCGTTTGCGCTTTCCGAGTTCTACAAAGAAATCATCGAGGATGAGTTAAATGTGAAGAACGTATCCTTCACAGACGACGTAAGCTCCTACACAAGCTACACCTTCAAGCCACAGCTGCGTACCGTAGGACCAAAATACGGCAAATACCTCGGACAGATCCAGAAAGCACTCGCAGGCCTTGACGGAAATAAAGCGATGGCAGAGCTGAAGGCAAATGGTGTGCTTACCCTCCCGGAAGTAAGCGAGGATGTGAAGCTTGCAGAGGAAGATCTTCTGATCACCATGACCCAGATGGAAGGCTATGTGACAGAGGGCGATAACACCGTTACCGTTGTATTAGATACCAACCTGACACCGGAACTTGTGGAGGAAGGATTTGTGCGTGAGATCATCAGCAAGATCCAGACTATGAGAAAAGAAGCAGGCTTTGAGGTTATGGACAAGATTGTGATCTCTTACCAGGCAGATGAGAAGGTCGCAGAGGTTTTCACAAAATATGGCGAGGAGATCAAGGGAGACGTCTTAGGTCTTGCTATCGTAGCCGGTACGGTAGACGGATACCAGAAGGAATGGAACATCAACGGTGAGAACGTGCTTCTTGGTGTGAAAAAAGGAGAAAACTAATGGGAAAAACAATTTTTGACGATAAAAAGCAGTTTGTGAAGGAAGTGAAGGAGACCGTCCGTTACTTATACCGCAAACAGTTAGAGGAAGCTACCCAGCAGGAGATTTTTCAGGCGGTATCTTATGTCGTAAAGGATGTTATCATTGACGATTGGCTTGCCACTCAGCAGGCATTTGACAAACAGGATCCGAAGATTGTCTATTACATGTCCATGGAATTCTTAATGGGACGTGCACTCGGCAACAACCTGATCAACTTAAAGGCATACAATGAAGTGAAGGAAGCACTCGAAGAGATCGGTTTAAACCTTGACGTGATCGAGGATCAGGAGCCGGATCCGGCGCTTGGAAACGGTGGTCTCGGACGACTGGCAGCCTGCTTCATGGAGTCTCTTGCCACACTCGGATACGCAGCTTACGGCTGCGGTATCCGTTACCGTTACGGAATGTTTAAGCAGAAGATCTCCGATGGTTTCCAGGTAGAAGTACCGGACAACTGGTTAAAGAACGGCTACCCGTTCGAGCTGCGCAGACCGGAATACTCTTATGAGATCAAGTTCGGTGGCTATGTGCGCACCGAGGATGCCGGAAACGGCAACACAAAGTTCATCCATGAGGGTTATCAGTCCGTCATGGCGATCCCATACGATATGCCGATCGTGGGCTATGGCAATCATGTTGTCAACAGCTTAATGATCTGGGATGCAGAGCCGAAGGATGAGTTCGGTCTGGATTCTTTTGACAAGGGTGAGTATGACAAGGCAGTTGAGCAGGAGAACCTGGCACGTAACCTGGTAGAGGTATTGTATCCGAATGATAACCACATCAAAGGAAAAGAGCTCCGCCTGAAACAGCAGTATTTCTTTGTATCCGCAAGCTTACAGAGAGCGATCGAGCGTTTCAAGAAGCATCATGATGATATCCATAAGCTGCCGGAGAAAGCAGTGTTCCAGATGAACGATACCCATCCGACCGTCGCAGTTGCAGAGCTGATGCGTATCTTATTAGACGAGGAAGGCTTAGGCTGGGATGAGGCATGGGATATTACCACACACTGTGTGGCATACACAAACCATACCATCATGGCAGAAGCGCTTGAGAAATGGCCGATCGAGATCTTCCAGAGACTTCTCCCACGTGTATACCAGATCGTGGAGGAGATCAACCGCCGCTTCGTTTTACAGATCGAGGAGCAGTATCCGGGCAACCAGGAGAAGGTTAAGAAGATGGCAATTCTTTACGATGGACAGGTGAAGATGGCAAACCTTGCGATCGTGGCAGGTTATTCAGTCAACGGTGTTGCAAGACTTCACACTGAGATCTTAAAGAAAGAGCAGTTGAAAGATTTCTACGAGATGATGCCGCAGAAGTTCAACAATAAGACAAACGGTATCACACAGAGACGTTTCCTAGCACATGCGAACCCGTTACTTGCAGACTGGGTAACCGACCATGTGGGACCGGATTGGGTGACAGACCTCTCCCAGATCGGAAAGCTTGCAAGCTATGCAGACAGTGCGAAGGCTCAGCAGGAATTTTTACAGATCAAGAAACAGAACAAGATCCGTCTGGCAAAATATATCAAAGATCACAACGGCATTGACGTTGATCCGAATTCTATTTTCGATGTACAGGTAAAACGTCTGCATGAGTACAAACGTCAGCTGTTAAATATTTTACATGTCATGTATCTGTACAACGAGCTGAAAGAGCATCCGGATATGGAATTTGTTCCGAGAACCTTCATTTTCGGTGCAAAGGCAGCAGCCGGATACCGCATCGCAAAATCTACGATCAAGCTCATCAATAGTGTGGCAGAAGTTATTAACAACGATAAGAGCATCGGTGGCAAGATCAAGGTTGTCTTCATTGAGGATTATAAGGTATCCAATGCAGAGTGGATCTTCGCGGCAGCAGATGTCAGCGAGCAGATCTCCACAGCAAGTAAAGAGGCATCCGGTACCGGTAATATGAAGTTCATGTTAAACGGTGCCTTAACACTTGGAACCATGGACGGAGCAAACGTGGAGATGTGTGAGGAAGTCGGTGCAGACAATATGTTCATCTTCGGTATGAGCTCTGATGAAGTCATCGCCCATGAACATAACAGAGATTATGATCCGATGCAGATTTACAACAATGATGCAGATATCCGCAAGGTCGTAAATCAGCTTGTAAACGGATTCTATTCCCCGAACGATACCGAGCTGTTCCGTGAGATTTACAACTCACTGTTAAATACACACAGCACACAGTATGCAGATACGTACTTTATCCTGGCAGATTTCCGTTCCTATGCGGAAGCACAGAAGAGAGTGATGGAATACTACAAAGACCAGAAATCCTGGGCAAAGAGCGCCATCTTAAATATCGCGCATGCAGGCAAGTTCTCTTCCGACAGAACCATTCAGGAATATGTGGATGATATCTGGCATCTGCCGAAGCTTCATGTGGAAGTAGAAGAATAAATAACAAAATAAATGTATAAAAAGCAGGTCCGGCTTCTGTATTCTGAGAGAAAATTCGGGATATGGAGGCCGGATTTTTTATTTCATGGGAAAATGCCTGACAATTGAGCTCATTATCAAAAGGCGGGGAAAAATGCCCGGAAAATAGGTATACAGGCAACAAATGCAGGAATGACGCATATGATATAGGGAATCCGAACAAGAGGTTGTTCATGTCAGAGATCAGATATATGCAGACAGAGGCAGTGGATAAGGGAAGCCTCAAAGTGGAGGTTGTGACAGGAAGGGTGAGAAGACCCATCGAGGGAGCCCAGATCGCAATCTCTTATTCCGGGGATCCGGACAGCAGAGTGGAGGAGGTAAAGGCAGATGCTTCGGGAATGTCAGAGGAACTTGTGCTGGATGCGCCTCCGCTTGAATACTCGATGGAGCCGTCAGAGAATCAGCCATTTTCACAGTATACCGTCAAAGTTACCGCACCCGGATATCGTCCGGTCAGCGTGTCGGGCGTTCAGATTTTTTCCGAGCAGCTCGCTTGGCAGCAGGTGCAGATGTTGGCGGAGGAAGAATCGCAAAGCCAGGTAGACAACATTGTGATCCCGGTGAATACGCTTTACGGGGATTTCCCACCGAAAATCGCAGAGTCCGAGATTAAGCCGGTCACGGAATCCGGGGAGATTGTCTTAAGCAAGGTGGTAATCCCGGAATTTGTTATTGTGCACGACGGACCGCCGGGAGATGTCAATGCTGCTGACTACTATGTGCGCTACCGCGATTATATCAAAAATGTGGCATCGAGCGAGATCTACAGCACATGGCCGGACAGCACGCTCCGGGCGAATATTCTTGCGATTATGTCGTTTACGTTAAACCGTGTATACACGGAATGGTACCGGAACAAAGGATATGGCTTTACCATCACGACTTCGACCGCTTACGATCAGAAATTTGTATATGGTAGGAATATTTTTCAAAGCATTTCGGACGTCGTGGATGAAATGTTTGAAAATTACCTGTCGCGGCCGAATGTAAAGCAGCCAATTTTAACACAGTACTGTGATGGACAGCGGGTGACGTGCAGCAACTGGCTGAGCCAGTGGGGAAGCAAGTATTTGGGAGATCAGGGATATGAGACAATCGAGATCCTGCGCTATTATTATGGAGACAACATGTACATCAATTCCGCACAGGAGATATCGGGAATTCCGGCCTCCTGGCCACGTTACAACTTAGAGATCGGTTCCACCGGCGATAAGGTGCGTCAGATCCAGGAACAGCTTGCGAGAATCTCGCAGGCCTATCCGGCAATTCCGAGTGTGACACCGGACGGCATCTACGGCGCAGCGACAAGGGCGGCGGTCGAGAAATTCCAGTCCGTGTTCGGGCTTCCGGTGACAGGTGTGGTCGATTACAGGACGTGGTATAAGATTTCGGAGATTTATGTGGCGGTGACGCGGATCGCGGAGCTGGGATAAAAAATAATTGGATGTGAAGTTAAAGGCACCGGTTAAAATGGCATAAAATTGCTATTGTGATCGGTGTTTTTGTGTTGTTATTATTCTAATAAAAGAATATAATATTTATGTATGAACAGCATCGTAAAATTTGGTTATAAATAATATGCTAAAAAACGAATATACATATTATGCATAATATAGTTCAAAAAGAGAAGGGATAGGCAGATGAATGAGGTTATAAATAGTACAAATACTATTATTATGGATAGTTTTCAAAAAACGGATAATATACTAAATGATGTTCAAAATATTATAGAAGTATCTCAAAAAGAGGCATATCGCACTGTAAATAGGATATTAACACAAAGAAATTGGTTGATTGGTTATCGAATCGCAGAGGAAGAATTAATAAGTGAGCAGCGTGCAGAATATGGTGCTGAAGTTATTAAAAAGTTGTCAAAAGAACTTACAGCAAAATATGGAAAGGGGTTTACAAAAACAAATCTTTATAGTTTTTACCGCTTTTATAAATGCTTTCCAGAGATTTTCCACACAGCGTGTGGAAAATCTAATATGTATTTATCATGGTCACATTACAGAACGTTATTACAAGTACACGATGAGACAGCTCGTAAATGGTATGAAAAAGAAGCCTATGAGCAGACTTGGAGTGTGCGTACATTACAGCGGAATATTGATACGCAATATTACTACCGATTATTGAAATCACAGGATAAAAAAGCTGTAGAGAATGAAATGAGAGAAAAGACATCTTCCTATCAGAATGATAAGCTTGAGTTTATAAAAAATCCTGTAGTAGTCGAGTTCCTGGGGTTGACGCCAGATGCATCTTTTAATGAGACAAAACTAGAGACAAGTATTATAACAAATTTACAGAAATTCCTTATGGAGATGGGAAAAGGATATGCTTTTGTAGCTAGACAACAACATATTCATACAGAAAAGCAGGATTATTATATAGATTAGGTTTTTTATAATTACATCTTGAAATGTTTTGTGCTTATAGATTTGAAAACGGAACGTATTACACATCAGGATGTAGGACAGATGGATATGTATATTCGCATGTATGATGAATTAAAAAAATCTTCGGATGATAACCCGACATTGGGAATCGTTTTGTGTTCGGAAACAGATGAAGACATTGCAAGATATTCTATTTTACATGGAAATGAGCAGTTATTTGCAAGTAAGTATAAGTTGTATCTGCCGACAGAAGAAGAGCTTCGTGAAGAGATAGAAACACAGAAAGCTATTTTTTATTTACAGCAGAAAGACGCAGAGGAGACAGAACATCTTTGGAGTTGAGAGGTCAGTCTTTTTTGATGTATAAGGGTGTGTTCATTAAAATTTTATGAATTCTGCGCTATTCTGTAGAAAGTTCTCATGAAAAAATGGTACAATCAAAGCTGCCGCAGGAGAAAGCAAAAACAGATTACCTGCCGGGAAGCCATGAGCAGACAGAAAAGAGAAATATATGAAGAATTACAAGATCACCGTCGCGTATGACGGGACAAGATATAAAGGCTGGCAGGGACAGAACAGTACCGACCAGACGATACAGGGCAAGATCGAAGCGGTGCTCGCAAGATTGTATGGGCATGCGGTTGAGATTACAGGTTCCGGCAGGACAGATGCCGGAGTGCATGCCAGAGGGCAGGTCGCGAATTTTAAGGTGGAAGATTCTTATGGGAAAGAAGAGATTCTATCCTATTTGAATACCTATCTCCCGGAGGATATTGCAGTGACCGCAATCGAGGAAGTGGATGCACGTTTCCACAGCCGGTATGCGGCAAAGGCGAAGACTTACCGCTATCACATTCATACGGGAAACATTCCGGATGTCTTCGGCAGGAAATACGAGTATCCATATGAGAAGCCACTGGATGTGGCACAGATGCGGAAAGCGGCTGCGTACCTGACCGGGACATATGATTTCACTTCGTTTTGCGGTAATAAGAAGATGAAGAAATCTGCGGTGCGTACGATCTATTCGATTACGATAACAGAGCAGGGAACAGAGATTTTCTTTGATTACCGGGGAAATGGATTTTTGCAGAATATGGTTCGAATTCTGACCGGAACACTGATCGAGGTCGGTGACGGGAGGAGGAAGCCGGAAGAGATCCCTGGCATCTTAGAGCGGAAAAACCGGGAATGTGCCGGCTACACAGCTCCGGCGCAGGGACTTACCCTGATGCGTGTAGAATATGAATAACTGGTATTTCAGGGTATAGAAGATATTTTGAAGCACAACCAAACTGAAAAAAAATGGGGCAGGAATGTCAGCCATGTATGAGAAAATACATAGGAAAATATACGAAAAAAATAGAATACAAGGATAAAAATCAGGAATAGGTAACATGGAAAAATGGTTTGTAATACAAAAAGGCGCTGACTTTGCCGGACTTGGAAAACGGTTTGGAATCAGTCCGGTGACGGCGCGTCTGATCCGGAACCGGGATGTGATCGGGGAGGAAGCGTTTGAAAAGTATCTGCACGGATCGTTACAGGATCTGTATGATCCACATCTGCTGAAGGACGCAGGGCTGCTCACGGATCTGTTGAAGCAGAAGATAGAGGAGAAAAAGACGATCCGCATTATCGGGGATTATGACATTGATGGTGTCATGTCGACGTACATATTATATGAGGGGCTACGAAAATGCGGCGCAGATGTCTCCACACAGATCCCGGATCGCATGAAGGATGGATACGGGATTAATGAGAGCCTGATCGATCAGGCGAAGGCAGACGGGATGGACACGATTATCACCTGTGATAACGGGATTGCGGCAATTGATGAGATCGCACATGCCAAGGAGCTTGGGATGACGGTTCTTGTGACGGATCACCATGAGGTTCCTTACAGCGAGGAGGCGGGAGTGCGGACTTATAAGAGAAGCCTTGCAGATGCGATCGTGAATCCGAAACAGCAGGAGTGTCCGTATCCGTTTAAGAGTCTCTGCGGGGCGGCAGTTGCGTGGAAAGTCTTACAGGTACTTTATGAGAAGATGGGATTTCAGGCAGAAGACACTTACGAATTTCTGGAAAACGTGGCGTTTGCAACAGTCGGGGATGTGATGGATCTCACCGATGAGAACCGGATTCTTGTGAAAGAGGGCTTAAAGCGGATTCACAGGACCACAAACGTCGGGATGCGGGTGCTGATTTTACAGAACAAGCTGGAGATGGAGCAGGTGAATGCCTATCATTTTGGATTTGTGTTAGGACCGTGTATCAACGCGAGTGGAAGATTGGACACAGCGAGGATTTCATTAAGTCTTTTTACGGAGCAGAATCAGGAGAAGGCGGCACAGATCGCGAGGACGTTAGTGGAGCTGAACCAGCAGAGAAAGGACATGACCGCAGACGGCGTGGAGGAAGCAAAGGCAGAGGTGGAAGCGCACTATAGGAAGGATCGGGTGTTAGTGATCTATCTGCCGGATGTGCACGAGAGCCTGGCGGGGATTATCGCCGGGAGAGTACGCGAGACGTATCACAAACCGGTTTTTGTGCTGACGAAGGCGGAGGACGGTGTGAAAGGTTCCGGGCGTTCCATTGAGGAATACTCGATGTATGAGGAGCTGTGCAAATGCAGTGAGCTTTTCACGAAGTTCGGAGGACATCCGATGGCGGCGGGACTTTCACTTCCGGAGGAAAACGTGGAGCGCTTCCGCGAGAAGATCAACGCCTGTGCGACACTGACTGAGGAGGATCTGATCCCGAAGGTGAAGATTGATATCCCGATGCCGGCAGGCTATGCGGATGCGGGGCTGATCCGGGAGTTTTCGGTATTGGAGCCTTTTGGCAAGGCGAATGTGAAGCCGCAGTTTGCGGATAAGAATCTGTCCATCACGCGGGCGATGGTGCTTGGTAAGAACCAGAATGTCCTGCGGCTGAATCTGATGACGGCGGACGGTGTGAGTGTGTCCGGTATTTATTTCGGGGATATTGAGGCTTTTAAAGATTACTATGCCGGAAAATTCGGCACAGAGGAAGTGGAGAAGGCGTTCTGCGGCAGGGTGAACCGAATCCGGATGCAGATTGTGTACTATCCGGAGATCAATGTATATAATGGCACAGAGAACGTACAGGCTGTGATAAAGAATTACTGTTAAGTGCAGGCAGGGAATGTAACGGCGGTATAAGCGCAGGAAAAGGGGAAAAACTATGGCAAAAGAAGAACGATTTACATTTTTATCATCCGATGGGAAAACACAGATCCAGGCAGTGAAATGGATGCCGGAAGACGGCACATACAGCGCTATTTTACAGATCACGCACGGCATGATCGAGTTTGTGGAGCGCTATAAGCCATTTGCAGAATATCTGACAGAGCATGGCTTTCTGGTGGTGGGACATGACCATCTCGGACACGGCGGTTCCGTGCAGTCGAAGGAAGACTGGGGATATTTTGCAGATGAGAACCCGAGCGACACGCTGATTGCAGATATGCATAAGCTCCGGACGATGATCCAGGAAGAGAACCCGTCCACACCGTATTTTATGCTGGGACACAGTATGGGGTCGTATATGCTGCGGAAGTACTTAACGATCCACAATGACAGTCTGCGCGGTGCGATTATTATGGGAACCGGATGTGTGCCGGATTCGCTGACAAAGCTTGGCATGACGGTGTGCCGCATACTGGCTAAGATTTATGGCTGGCATCACAGAAGCAGGCTTGTGGAGGCGATTTCCTTCGGCGGACCTTATAAAAAGTATGACCTCACCGGAAAGAACCCGGCGAACAGCTGGCTGACGAAGGACGAGGAAATCGTGAAGTCCTATTATAACGAGCCGCGGTGCACGTTCAAGTTCACCTTAAATGGGTATCTGGGTCTGATGGAGGCTGTTTTCTATGACAATCAGATGGAAAATGTGAAGAAGGTGCCGAAGAAGCTGCCACTGTTTCTCGTATCCGGAAAAGATGATCCGGTCGGGGATAATGGAGCCGGAGTAAAGAAAGTATACGATATGTATAAAGAGGCGGGACTGCTTGATATTACCTATCAGCTGTATGACAATGACAGGCATGAGATCTTAAACGAGACAGACCGTGACAAAGTGTTTGCGGATCTGCTTGCGTGGATGAAGGTGCGTATTGATACGTAGATTTTTTTGGCTTAGGGGGGCGAAACTCCACCGGGGTTGTGGGGATTGCCGGGAAGATACAGCGGCCGCGTAAGACACACTCCCGTTCCGCGTCGCTCGCAGCGGTACTAAGGTTGCAGCCACGGCTATCAGGATCCTGGCAAGCCATGACCTGATAACCATGTCTGCGACCTAAGTACCGGCGGCTCCTCAAGGTCTTACGTGGCCGCTGCATCTTCCCGGCAATCTCTTGAAGGTTGTCATGGAGTTTCGCTTGGCGGACCGGGAAGGTACAAAAAATAGAGAAATCAATACGATATAAAAAGATATTAGGCATGGTGCTTGATATAGATAAGAAAAAGAGAGGAATAGAATATGAAGAAGAAAATGAGAATGAAGGCGAAGCGTACGGCTGCACTGATTGTTGCGGCGGCGATGCTGATGACTTCCAATGTTGTGACGTATGCGACGGAGGCAGGAAGCCAGACGGAGGCAGGAAGCCAGACAGATGCCAAAGTGCAGACAACGGATGAAGGGCAGGACGTGCAGGCAGAAGACAATGCGGATGCCGCAGTGGAAAATGAAGGAAGTGCAGCGCAGCAGACGACGGATGGGGGAAGCTCTGATGTGACCGGAGAAGTGTCAGACAGCGCAGATGATTCCGCAGCAGCATCTGATGTGACAGCAGATGTGATCGTGGATGAGAACAATGACAAGGTCGAGATTAAGAAGAGCGACAGACCGTATCTGGCACTCGGTGCAGATCTGTCGGAGGAGCAGAGGAATACGGTGCTTTCCCTGATGGGGATTGATGCGGCAGGGCTCAATAATTATGACGTTGTGTATGTGAATAATTCCGAGGAGCACCAGTACCTGGACTCTTATGTGGAATCATCGAAGATCGGCAGCAAATCCTGGTCTTCCGTGGTGATCGTAAAAAGGGATAAGGGAAATGGCTTAAATATTTCCACCAAGAATATCACGTACTGTACGGTCGGTATGTATAAAAATGCGCTGACAACCGCAGGCATCACCGATGCGGATATTATTGTGGCAGGACCGAAGCCGATTTCCGGTACGGCCGCCCTGGTTGGTATTTTCAAGGCATACGAGGAGATGTCCGGGGAAAAGGTACAGGATAACGTTGTGGATGCAGCACTCAATGAGCTTGTGGTGACCGGTCAGTTAGAGGATGCGATTGATGGTCTCAGCAATGAGGAAGTCGAGGAATTTATCGCCTATATCAAATCTGTCATTGCAGAGAAAGGCCTGACCGATGAGAGCAGCATCAATCAGGCGATTGACGATGCATGTAAGAAATACGGAGTAACCTTAGATGACGCAGAGCGCCAGAAGATCGTAGACCTGCTGCTTAAGATCACGTCCCTCGGCATCGATTTGAACGGTCTGGTCGATTATGCATCTTCCTTATATAATTCGTTTAAGAACGGAGGAAGCACTTCTTCCGGAATTCTTTCTACGATTGGAAATGCAATCGGAAGTATTTTCAGTGCGATTGGAAATTTCTTTAAGGGATTATTCGGAAGATCATAGAACAGAAAGTGATTTTGTGGAAGCAGGAAAAACAATAGAACGCACTTGTCAAGTATTGTCATGAATAAGGAGCGCTGGGACCGGCACAGTATGATACCGGTTCTGGCGCTCTTTTCAGAACTTTTTCAGATTCTTTTTTTCAGGAATGCGATAAACTTCTCAAAGTTCATCGGTGTGCCCTGGATCTTCTGGACGGCGAGGCGGTTTTCCTCATTGAAGCCAACGAGAATGTTGTGGTTTGCCTCAGCGAGGTAGTCCATAATACCGTCGATATCAGACTTCAGGTTCTTCGGACACCGGATATACAGGTGCTTATTGGCACTGATATGCAGCGTGTAGGAAATGCTGAAATGATACCAGAAGAACTTGTGGAGTGTGGAATATTTGTAAATCCATATGATCTGGTCGATCGGCACAATCGCATTTCCATAGATGGAGGTCTCAATAAAAAAATGTTCCGTGATAAACATATCCTCGGTTGCAAGCTGTGGCAGTGTTGCAAGCTCCTCCTCCGCCTGCGCTAAGAGCTTCTTCGGATTGCCAAAGAGGGCGAGATCCTGGCAGCAAGGCGCGAGCACAGGGAAGGCAATGTAAAGCGCGTAGACAATAACCGACAGGATTGCATAGAACCCGGTTGCAAAGAGAATCACAAACAGAAACACATTGAGCGGGCTGTTGTAGTCCGGTTCACTGAGAAAATAGCGGGAAACTTTGCCGCGGATACCGTTTTCAGTCCAGTTTAAGTCGGTGGCAAGCTTTGCTAACAATGTTTCTAAGGAAGGGGTCGCTTTCTTGATCTTTCCGGTGAACGTCACATCTTCAATAGAAGGAAGTCCCTCCTCACAGGTAGACGGTGAGAGGAGGACAATGATGCATTCGTCATCCCGGACCGTGTAATAATAATAGCCAGATGTCCCGGTAAAGTTGCTGCGGGTGTACCCGGTGAACTTTAAGTCGTGCAATGTGGTCGAGACGTTCGTGGCATCTTCTTTGTAAAAAGTTTCCAGGGAAACATCATCGGACAGCGGAACCGGAAAGAGCAGGTCTGTCAGGGAAAAAACATGCCAGATGATGCCAAGGATAATCAGGTAGATGATCGGAGAAAACAGTCTCCTTTTATAGAGTGCCTTGATATTCCTGGAGATATAGTGGTCATAATTTTCAATCATAAAAAACCTCATTTCCATACATTTCGAAGCTGCGGAAATAGCTTCGAACCGTTACCGTTAAGTATAAAGGGTTTGCAGCAAATAATCAAGATGTGTCGGACTTGCTTTTCCGGATAAAACTTGGTAAAGTAGTTACGATATGGGGCGTGCGTCATGCAGATGCGCCCGGGAAAGGAAGAAATTGAATTTGGAAGCATATAGCAGTTTTTCGCAGGTATATGATCTGTTCATGGATAATGTGCCATACGAAGAGTGGTGTAACTATATAAAAGGATTGCTGACAGAATACGGGATCGAGGACGGGCTTTTATTGGATCTTGGCTGTGGTACGGGAAAGCTGACGAGGCTTTTGGCGGCGTCCGGTTATGATATGATCGGCGTAGACAATTCCGAGGAGATGCTTGAAATCGCAAGGGAACATGAGGAAGAGGGCAGGGAGAATGAGATCCTTTACCTGTTGCAGGATATGCGGGAATTCGAGCTGTACGGAACGGTGCGCGGCGTGGTCAGCATCTGCGATTCGATCAACTATATTCTGGAGGAAGCTGATTTAAGACGGGTGTTTGAACTGGTAAACAACTATCTGGATCCGAAGGGCATTTTTATTTTTGATCTTAATACGGTGTACAAGTACCGCGAGCTTCTCGGGGAGAACACAATCAGTGAGAGCCGCGAGGAGAGCAGCTTTATCTGGGACAATTACTTCTATGAGGATGAGATGGTCAACGAGTATGACCTGACGCTTTTTATCCGGGAGCAGGGCGATCTATACCGGAAATATGAGGAGATTCACTATCAGAAGGCGTATGAGTTAGAGACCGTGAAGCGGCTGTTAGAGGAAGCCGGAATGGAATTCGTGGCGGCATATGATGCGTTTACCCATGATCCGGTCCGTAAGGACAGCGAGAGAATCTATATTATCGCAAGGGAGCATGGAAAAACAGTATAAAATATCAAAAGTAACATTATCATACAGAAGGAAAGGACAGACAAAAATGAATGACTATATTGTAAGGGCAACAGCGGCAGACAGTTCCATCCGCGCGTTTGCCATCACATCGAAGAATATGGTGGAGGAAGCAAGAAAAGACCATGACACAAGTCCGGTCATCACAGCGGCACTCGGAAGACTCTTAAGCGGAGCGGCAATGATGGGAACAATGATGAAAGGGGAGAAAGATCTTCTGACCATCCAGATCCAGTGCCAGGGACCGGCGCAGGGACTTACTGTGACCGCAGATTCTGCCGGACACGTGAAGGGCTTTCCAAGGGTTCCAGTTGTGGAGCTGCCTCCAAATGCATTGGGCAAGTTAGACGTTGGAGGCGCACTTGGACTTGGCGTGATGAGCGTGATTAAGGATATGGGCTTAAAGGAGCCGTATGTCGGACAGATCGCTTTGCAGACCGGTGAGATCGCAGAGGATCTGACTTACTATTTTGCAACATCCGAGCAGATTCCATCAGCTGTCGGACTTGGGGTGCTTGTGGATAAGGACTGCACGGTCAGACAGGCCGGCGGATTTATCATTCAGCTGATGCCGTTCACACCGGATGAGGTGGTGGATGCGTTGGAGAAGCGGATCAGTGAGATCCCGTCTGTCACACAGATGCTAGAGGAAGGGCTGACACCGGAACAGATCTTAGAGCGTATCTTAGGGGACTTCGGACTGGAATTCACGGATACAATCCCTGCAGCATTCCAGTGTGACTGCTCGAAGGAGCGTGTGGCGAGGGCGATTGCCACTTTAAGTAAGAAAGATCTGGACGATATTATTAAAGATGGGGAAGCAATCGAGGTAAAATGTCAGTTCTGCAATAAGGCGTACCATTTCGATGTCGATGAGCTGAAGGAGATGAGAAAGTAATGAAACAGGGATTTGTAAAAGTAGCGGCAGTCACCCCGAAGATTACTGTAGCAGATACGAAAGCGAATACGAAGGTGATCTGTGAGTCGATCAAAGAGGCAATGAAGCAGGGAGCAAAAGTGATCGTACTGCCGGAGCTTGTGATCACAGGTTACACATGCAGCGATCTGTTTTTACAGGAGAAGATGCTGAGGGAGGCGAAGCAGGCATTATTTGAGATCGCTTCCGCTGCTTTTGCCTGGGACTGTATTGTATTTGTGGGACTTCCGCTGGAATACAATGGAAAGCTTTATAACGTGGCAGCAGCCGTGTGCAATGGGAAGATTCTGGGATTGGTACCGAAGACCTATCTGCCGAACTATAATGAATTTTATGAGGCCAGACATTTCACAAGAGGAATGGAGGAGCCGGTGATGGTACAGCTAGATGAACAGACTGCTGTACCAATGGGAAAGAAGCTGCTCTTTTCCTGTACCTCCATGCCGGAGTTAAAGATCGGTGTGGAACTCTGTGAGGATTTGTGGACACCGGAGCCGCCGAGTATCCGCCATGCATTAAACGGGGCGAATGTGATCGCAAACCTCTCCGCGTCCGATGAGACGACCGGAAAAGACCTGTACCGTGAGGCACTGGTCTCGGGGCAGTCTGCGCGTCTGCTCTGCGGTTATATTTATGCGAGTGCCGGGGACGGGGAGTCCACGCAGGATGTCGTTTACTCCGCACACAACCTGATCGCAGAGAACGGCAGGATCCTTGCGAAAGCGAAGCGTTTTGCCAATGAGACTGTGTACTCCGAGATCGATGTGAAGAGGCTGAATGCAGAACGCCGCAGAATGACAACCTTCGAGACGGAGAACGACGGCTACCGGGAGATTCCTTTTACGTTGAAAGTGGAGGAGACTGCGCTGACAAGATATATTGATCCGATGCCATTCGTTCCGGGCAGCAGGATGGACCGCGAGAGAAGATGCGATGAGATCCTTTCCATTCAGGCGATGGGATTGAAGAAGAGACTTGAGCACACACACTGTCAGTCCGCAGTGATTGGTATCTCAGGAGGCTTAGACTCCACGCTGGCGCTGCTTGTGACGGTGCGTGCGTTCGATCTGCTCGGCATGGATCATAAGAATATCAAGGCAGTGACGATGCCGGGCTTTGGTACGACAGATCGTACCTATGACAATGCGGTGAGCCTGATCCGTTGTCTGCATGCAGATTTTATGGAAGTCAGCATCAAAGATGCCGTCAATATCCATTTCCGCGATATCGGGCAGGATCCGTCTGTCCATGATGTGACGTATGAGAACGGACAAGCGAGGGAGCGTACCCAGATCCTGATGGATATCGCCAATAAGACAGGCGGCATGGTCATCGGAACCGGAGATCTCTCCGAGCTTGCGTTAGGCTGGGCTACCTACAACGGCGACCACATGTCCATGTATGCGGTGAACGCCTCCGTGCCAAAAACGTTAGTACGTCATCTGGTGCGCTACTATGCGGACACCTGTGGCGATGAGAAGTTAGAGGCAGTGCTTTTAGATGTGTTAGACACCCCGGTATCGCCGGAGCTGTTACCGCCGGAGGACGGAAAGATTTCCCAGAAGACGGAAGATCTGGTAGGTCCTTACGAACTGCATGATTTTTACTTGTACCATATGCTGCGTCTTGGCTATGCCCCGGCGAAGATTTACCGGCTGGCTAAGATCGCGTTCGCAGATACTTATGATGAGGAGACAATTCTGAAATGGCTGAAAACGTTCTATCGGAGATTTTTCAGCCAGCAGTTCAAACGTTCCTGCCTGCCGGACGGACCGAAGGTCGGAAGTGTTGCGGTATCTCCGAGAGGGGATCTGCGTATGCCGTCTGACGCGAGTGCGCGTATCTGGATGGAAGAGTTAGAAGAATTGTAAATAACGGAGAATGCTGGCAGCAGATTGGGAAAAGTCTGCTGCCAGCTTGCATAAAGGAAGGAAAAAGATGCAATATCGGAAAGATAAATATGGAAAGGAACTCTCTGCGTTAGGTTACGGCTGTATGCGGTTCACAAAAAGTGGCGGGAACGCGGACTTAGACAAGGCAGAGCGCGAGATAAAGGCTGCTGTGGAAGCCGGGGTCAACTATTTTGATACTGCGTATGTGTATGCAGGGAATGAGGCAGCGGTCGGCACGATTTTTAAGCGGCTCGGATGCAGGGAGCAGGTTCATATCGCAACAAAGCTGCCACATTATCTGATCAAGTCGATGGACGGCGTGGAGCGGATGTTTGAGGAGGAATTAAAAAGGCTTCAGACGGATTATATAGATTACTACCTGATGCATATGCTGACGGATATTCCAACGTGGGAGAAGTTAAAGAAGCTTGGTATGGAAGACTGGATCCGGGAAAAAAAGGCATCCGGACAGATCCGGCAGATCGGATTTTCCTATCACGGTAATTCGGAGATGTTCTGTAGACTGCTTGATGCCTATGACTGGGATTTCTGCCAGATTCAGTATAATTATATGGATGAGCATTCACAGGCAGGTGTGACCGGGCTTCGCTATGCAGCAAAGAAGGGAATCCCGGTCATTATCATGGAACCGCTCCGCGGAGGGCGGCTTGTCAATCTTTTACCGGAGTCTGCGAAAGAGCTGTTCCGGAAAGATCCAGAGCACAGAACCCCGGCAGAGCTGGCGTTGAAGTGGCTTTATGACCAGCCGGAGGTGACCTGTGTGCTCTCCGGAATGAATTCGATGGAGATGGTGGAGCAGAATGTGAAGACTGCAAAGGAAGCTTATCCGGGGTGTCTTACGGATTCTGACCGGACACTGATCGAACAGGTGAAAGAAGAAATACGGAAATCGGTGAAAGTCGGCTGCACCGGCTGTGGATATTGTATGCCATGCCCGAGGGGCGTGGATATCCCGGGGACCTTCCGCTGTTATAATGCGATGTATTCCGAAGGGAAGAAGTCCGGCAGAAGAGACTACTTACAGTGCACGGCATTCCGGAAGGATACGAGCAGTGCCTCCCAGTGTATTTCGTGTGGAAAATGTGAGAAGCATTGTCCGCAGCATATTGAGATCCGGAAGGAATTGAAGCTTGCGGCTGGGGAGCTGGAGAACTGGAAGTATAAGATTATGAAGAAAGGGATTCAGATACTTAAGCTTTGGTAAGTAATGGGGGCGAAACTCCGGTTTTGGTTGTGGCGATTGTGCCCAACGACCAAAAACAACGAAGACACGTAGCGAGAGCGTGTCTTCTTATGTTTTCGGTCATTGGGCACAATCCATATACGTTTTCTAGGAGTTTCGCATGATAAACCTTAGTTATTAATGAAAAGAGCACCTCATAGTGGGGTGCTCTTTTGCATTCTTAGATGTTACATAATGAATGTGCGTTCTGTAAATATCTGCAATATAAATTAGATCCTCCGAGGCTTCCGAACCGGGCGGCGTGCCGGGACGAGGGACGCGTTCGGGTTGTATACAACGGAGTACAGGAAGACGGCGAGTACGGTTCCTGTCACAACATCGAAAACGGAATGCTGTTTCAAGAACATGGTGGACAGGATGATTAACACCATCAGGACAGCGGAGCCATAGCGGACTGCCTTATGTTTCTTAAAATCTTCACTGTGCCAGATCGCTGCATTGACGCAGATGGAATTGTAAACATGGATGCTCGGGAACAGATTCGTCGGGGTATCTGTGGAGTAGAGCCATTTTACCAGCTGGATGCAGATATTATTATGGTCAAAGTAGGTTGGACGGAGATAATGTCCGTTCGGGTATAATGTGGAGACGATCAGGAAAATCGTCATTCCGGTAAAAAGTGTCGTGCATAACCGGTAATATTCTTCCTTATTTTTAAAGAAGAAATAGCAGACACCAAATGCCACATAGCCAAACCATGCCAGATAAGGGATGATAAAATATTCGCAGAACGGAATATAATCATCTAATGCGACATGGATCACATGGAAATGTGTGGTCACTGTTTTTTCCAGGTAACCGAACCATGGAAAATAAAGGAAAAAGTATAAAAGTAAGAGCCCGTGTTTGTACTGGCTGAATTTGGTTTTCAAAACGTTCACCATCCTTACTGCATAGTTCTGTTCTTTACGACAGGGATTATAGCATAGACATTTTCCGGAAACAATTGACTTTCTCCTTTTTTAAGAAAGATTATTGAATATTTAAGCTTTTCTTAAGTATTCGTTCCTGTTTTTGTGCAACGTTACAAAGGACAGAATCCGACATAATTTTTACGGATTTATTACGATTCCGGTATTTTGTTGACAAAGCCTTTTTTACTTTTATAATAGAGTATGATTTTGGGTCAAAAAGGATTCATAACAGAGGGCATTTGGAATAAATAAGGAATAGAGTAATTCGTATACAGAAGAAACTGCGGTTTTGAAAAGATGGGAATTACAAAAGAATGAAAGGAATAAGGGATGAAAAAGAAGAAAAAAGTGACACTCAGACCGATGGCATTATATGTGGTATGTGTATTGTTAGTGGTGCTTGTGGTGGTTTACATCGGATTTGGCATTTTCTTTCAGAAACGGTTCGGTTTCGGTACGACAGTCGACGGGATTAAGGTCGGTGGAAAGACCGCAGAAGAAGTGGAAGCGCTGATCACACAGGAGATCGACCGGTACAAGCTTACGGTTAAGGAACGCGGGGATGAGACAGAGACGATTGTGGGAACGGATATTGGAATCCGACCTGTTTTTAATGGGGAGCTCGAGGAAATGCTAAAGGAGCAGAACGGATTTGCATGGATCGTGACAGCGATAAAGAAGCCGGCACTTGAACTTCAGGCGGCGGTTGATTACGATGAGGCTGCTTTTGCACAGACGATCGGAGCACTTTCCTGCATGCAGAGCGCAAACCAGAAAGCTCCGGTGGATGCGGCGATTTCCGATTATACGGGAAGCGGCTATGAGCTTGTACCGGCAGAGTACGGAACTACATTAGATGAAAAAGCAGTGAAAGAGACGATAAAAAATGCGGTTCTTGTGCTGGCAGAAGAGGTGGATCTTGACGAGGAAGACTGCTATGTGAAGCCGGAGATCGAGGATGACAATACGAAGCTTCTTGCCGCAATCGATGAGCTCAACAGTTATGTGAAGACGAAGATTACATATGATTTTGATGTGACAAAGGAAGTCGTAGATGGGGAGACAATCTCCGGATGGCTGTCTGTGGATGATGGTTTCCATGTATCCGTGGATGAGGAAGCAGTCAGCGCTTATGTAAAAGAGCTTGCAGGAAAATATAATACCTGCTACAAACCGAAGACATTAAAGACATCTTACGGTTCTACCGTGACGATCAACAACGGACCGTATGGCTGGAAGATCAATAACAGCGAGGAAATAGCGCAGATCTTAGAGGAGATCAAAGAGGGCAAAGAGGTGGAGCGTGAGCCGGTCTACTCCCAGAGAGCGAACAGCCATGGAGAGAATGATTACGGGGATTCTTACGTGGAGATCAACCTGACCGCACAGCATCTGTTCCTTTATAAGGACGGAGAGCTGGTGACAGAGTCCGACCTTGTGTCCGGAAATGTGGCAAAAGGTCATACGACACCGGGCGGTGCGTTCCTTTTAACCTATAAGACAATGAACGCCGTGCTTCGTGGACCGGACTATGAGACACCGGTTACTTACTGGATGCCGTTCAACGGGGACATCGGTATGCACGACCTGACGTCCAGAAAAGCATTCGGCGGCGATATTTATAAGAAGAATGGTTCCCACGGATGCATCAACCTGCCGTATGCGGCAGCAAAGAAGATCTACGAGACAATCGACAAGGGGTATTGTGTCCTGGTATACAATCTGCCGGGAACGGAGAGCAGCGCAGTCAAACAGAAGGAAGCCACAGAGGTGGTCAACGCGATCAATGCGATCGGTCCGGTGACTTTAGAGAGCGAGACCGCGATCAACAGTGCACAGGCGCTCTATGATGCACTGTCAGATGACGTGAAGGCAAATGTGACAAACTACCAGACGTTAGTGGATGCACAGGCAGCTCTGGCAGCATTGAAGAACGGAAGCGCCGCAAACCAGACACCGGGTGACACAGTTGTCACACCGGAGGAACCTGGAATCGGACTTCCGGTGCAGCAGCCGGAAGTACAGTCAGATGGCGGGGAGAGCCAGACTGAGTAAGATAATAGAAGAAATGGCAGAGGAACGGTATCGTCGTTTATAAGGACGGTAGCGTTTCTCTTTTTTTAAATGAATAATAATTAGGTGTCAAAAAAAAGAGACACCTAATAAATGAAAAAGTGCGAAAAAGTGCTTATATCTTGTAAAAATAGATTATTTATGGTATGTTGATAATTGAGTAGTTGCAATTGAGGAAGCAAAGATGTATAAAGGGGTGTTATAGATGAGAATAAGCTATAATAAGCTTCAAAAACTTATGATTGACAATCAAATGAAAAGACAAGATTTGATGCGTGCAGCGGAGATTTCTTCGTCTGTTGCAACAAAGTTAAATAAGAATGAAATAGTATCTCTTGATGTGCTTATGAAAATTTGCACAGTATTTCATTGTGATATTGGCGATGTATGTGAAGTCATATTAGATGAATGATACGAGGGGGTGAAGATAGTGGCAGGTGGTAAGAAAAATATGTTTAATGAGGCAACTCGTGTTCAAATGCCGGCAATGGTTCACTTAACACGAATAGGTTATACTTATTTTGGAAAAATAACGGAAGCTATGGCTGGCACAGTGTATGATCCTGATACGAATACCTTAATTGACGTTTTCAAGGAACAGTTTGCACGTTTAAATCCTACTCACGCAGGAGAAGCGGAGCAGACATTGAAAACTATTAGGCAGGAATTAGATAATGATGATATAGGACGCAGTTTTTACGAGCGTTTATCATCTGTTTCACCTGTTAGATTGGTGGATTTTGAAAATCCAAAGAATAATACATATCATTTTACTGCCGAGTTCACATGTAAGCGCGATCAAGACGAATTTAGACCGGATATTACATTGTTTGTGAATGGACTGCCACTTGCATTTGTTGAAGTGAAGAAGCCAAATAATCACGGCGGAATGGTTGCAGAAAGCAAGAGAATGAACAAAAACAGATTTCCTAACAAAAAATTCAGGAGATTTTTGAACATTACGCAGCTGATGATTTTTTCTAATAATATGGAGTATGACACTATGGGCGGTATTGTTCCGGTTCAGGGTGCATTCTACTGTACGACGGCAAAACAGTCTGCGCCGTTCAACTGTTTCAGAGAAGAAAATCCTACTAATTTGGATATTGCACCTTATAATGCAGATTTTCCATATAAGGACATTGACCCGATTGTTGAAAAGAAGATTTTAACTGACTTTAATTGTCAGGTTATTCATACTTCTCCGGAATATCAAACAAATTTAGATACCTATACACCGACCAATCGAGTATTGACATCTATGTGCAGTCCTGAAAGATTGTTATTTATATTGAAATATGGAATTGCCTATGTCCGTTTTCATAAAGAAATAAATGGTAAGATAGAGTTTATTGAGCAGAAACATATAATGCGTTATCAACAGATGTTTGCTGCCTTAACAGTAAGAAGCAAGATTGATGAAGGTGTTAATTCAGGTGTTATATGGCATACTCAAGGTAGTGGAAAGACAGCTCTTTCTTATTATCTTACTTATGTTCTTTCTGACTATTTCAGCAAGCAAAATAAAGTTGCAAAGTTTTATTTCATTGTTGACCGTCTTGATTTGCTGAAACAGGCTTCAGAAGAATTTGAAGCTCGTGGATTGGCTGTAAAAACAGCAAGTTCTCGTGCTGAACTTATGGAGCAGTTTCGTAACAATCAAGCACAAGAGGGAAATACGGGAAAACCTGAAATTACAGTTGTAAATATACAGCGTTTTGCTGAAGATAGGTCAAAAGTTGACCTTCCTGCGTATGCAACGAATTTGCAGAGAGTATTTATTATTGATGAAGCACATAGAGGATATAAACCGGAGGGTTCATTCTTGGCTAATCTTCTTGACGCAGATAAAAATGCGATTAAGATTGCGCTGACAGGAACACCGCTTTTGAAAGAAGAAAGAGAATCTTGGAGAGTTTTTGGTAATTATATTCATACATACTATTATGATAAATCAATTTTAGATGGATATACGCTGAAAATTATTCGAGAGGATATAGAAACTCAGTATAAAGAGCGACTTTCTGAAATTTACGAAAAACTTGAAACCTTGGTAGAAAAGAAAGATGTAAAGAAAAGTCAGATTGTTGAACACGATAACTATGTCAAAGAACTGCTTAGATATATTATTTCTGATTTAAAGAGATTTAGACAAATTCAGGGAGATAATACACTCGGAGGTATGGTCATTTGTGAAACAAGTGAGCAGGCAAGGAAACTGTTTGCATATTTTGATGAAATTCAAGCGGAACTTAATAAAGATGCTTCTATGAAAAGTCATTTGCGAGCTGGACTTATACTTCACGATAGTGATGACAAAGATACAAGAGATAAGATTATTGATGACTTCAAAAATAATATGACAGTTGATATTCTTATCGTTTTCAATATGCTTCTTACCGGATTTGATGCACCAAGATTGAAACGTCTGTATTTTGGTCGAAAATTGAAAGACCATAATTTGTTGCAGGCAATTACAAGAGTCAACAGACCGTATAAAGAAAACCATTATGGTTATGTCATTGATTTTGCAAATATAAAAAGGAACTTTGATGAAACAAATGAAGCATACCTCAAAGAGCTGAACCGTTTTAATGACCCGAATGAAGTTGGTGCGGGAAATGAAACAGATACATTCAAACAGGTTATTGAAGACCCGGCAGAACTCATTAAACAAATGCAGGAAGTGCAGCAGGTTCTTTTTAACTACACCACAGATAATGCAGAAGAATTTAGTTCGGAAATATCTACGATTGAGGATAAGCAGGAATTGCTTAAACTTAAAAAAATTCTTATTGCTGCTCGTGATTGTTGTAATTTGGTAAGAACCTTTGGCGATGATGAGTTGAAGGAAACATTTGCAAAAATGGAATTAACAAAGTTGCCTTCATTGATTTCAGAGGTGCAACATCATATTGATAACATAAATCAGAAAGAACTTTTTGCAAGTGATGATACCACGAAATTGCTTGTAAATGAAGCAATGGAGGATATTACATTTAATTTCAGCAAAATCAGTGAAGAAGAATTGAAAATCGTCGGTGGTAAAGACGCAGTAACAGAAAAGTATAAAAAGACTGTTCGTGCTTTTACACAGAATATCGACCCTGATGACCCTGAGTTTATTACTTTGCAGGAAGCATTTTTGCTTCGCTTCAAGCAACACGGTTTTGAACCTAAGAGTGTATCTGAGATTGAGGAACAAGGAAAAGAACTGGAAGATATTCTGAAAAAGCTTGATGAATTGCAGAAGAAAAACACGGTTCTGCTGAGAAAATATAATGGCGATGCGAAATTCGCAAGGGTTCATAAAAGAATCAGGGAAGAAAATCTTGCTCGAAAAGCAGCAAATAAACAGCCGATTGTTTCAGAGTATGATATGTCTATTATGAATGTTTTGCTTTCTATTAAGTCTGATATTGACCAGAAAGTGTATGACAGAAATGATATATTGAAGAAAGACGCATATTTTGAGAGAACGGTTATGACACAAATAAAAGCAGGCATTGATAAGTTGGGAGTAGCGAGTACTCGTGAGGATAGAGTATTTATACAGAGCAGGATTACAAAACAGTATCTTGACCAGTACAACCAGACTTATTCAGTGGCATAAGGGAGAGCACAATGGAAGAAACAAAGACGATAAAAGAAAAAACTATAGAGTTGATAGATGCCTTAAAAGCAACTTGTCAGACCTACGGTATGGGAAACGATGGTAATGAATATAAAATTATCACACAGGTTTTCCTTTATAAGTTCCTTAATGATAAGTTCGGATATGAAGTAAAAAAAGTCAGTCCGGCTCTTAGAGATGCTGAAAAATGGGAACTGGTTTACGCAGAAATGTCGGAAGATGACCGATTGGATATTTTTGATAGTTTACCGTCAGATATTCCATTACTTAACCCGGAACATCTTATTGCCAACTTATGGAATCAGCAGGCAAAAGGCGAGTTTGATTTAATCTTTGACAGCACGATGACAGATATAGCAGATAAAAACATTGATATATTTTCAACTCAGACTGCTCAGAATACTAAAATACCACTTTTTGAAAAGTTGACACAGTATGTAACGGACGATACAGCAAGAGCACCTTTTGCCCGTGCGTTGGTTGACAAGTTGGTAAATTTCTCTTTTGAAGAAGCATTTGAGAAGCACTATGATTTCTTTGCTGATATATTTGAATATCTGATAAAGGACTACAATACCGCAGGCGGTGGTAAGTATGCAGAGTATTATACTCCTCACGCTATTGCAACGATTATGGCAAGATTGCTTGTTGGCAATGCAACTGATTTACACAGTATTGAGTGTTACGACCCATCTGCCGGAACTGGAACGCTTTTGATGGCGCTTGCCCACAGAATCGGCGAAGATAAGTGTACAATTTTTGCTCAGGATATTTCACAGCGAAGCAATAAAATGTTGAAACTTAATCTTATCCTGAACAGTCTGGTATCTTCTCTTGACCACGCAATTCAAGGAGATACACTGATTGCTCCGTATCACAAGAGTGATAATGGACAGGAATTAAGAACTTTTGATTATGTAGTTTCAAATCCGCCTTTTAAGATGGATTTCTCAGATACAAGAGAGCGTATAGCAGCGATGCCTGTTCGTTTTTGGGCGGGAGTTCCGAAAGTACCTGCCAAGAAGAAAGAGAGTATGGCAATTTATACGTTGTTCATTCAGCACGTTCTTAATTCATTGAAATCAACCGGAAAAGGTGCGATTGTAGTTCCTACCGGATTTATAACTGCAAAGTCGGGGGTAGAAAAGAAGATACTACAACATATTGTAGACGAACATATTGTTTATGGCTGTATTAGTATGCCGTCAAATGTATTTGCTAATACCGGAACGAATGTATCAGTATTATTTTTCGATAATTCAAGAAAAACAGATAAGGTTGTACTGATAGATGCTTCAAAACTGGGAGAAGAATATAAGGACGGTAATAATCAGAAACGCAGACTTCGTGATTTTGAGATTGATAAAATTGTTGATACATTCCTTAATAAAGAAGCTGTTGATGATTTTTCCGTTGCTGTTACCTATGATGAAATCAAAGAAAAGAAATATTCACTTGCGGCTGGACAATATTTTGATGTAAAAATCGAATATGCTGAATTGTCCCAGGACGAGTTTAATGCTCGTATGAGTGCTTATGCAGAAAAGTTACAGGAATATTTTGCAGAGGGCGATAAACTGAAAACAGAAATTATGGAACAGTTAAAGAAGGTAAAGTATGAGTAAGGTAAAGTTATCAGAAATAGGTACATTTAAAAATGGACTGAATTTTTCGGCAGAGAGAGTATTGTCTGGTTGTAAAATGATAGGTGTTCCAGATTTTGGAGATAATTATTTGGCAAAATTGGACGGATTAAAAGAGGTTGACGAGGATATAGTAAGCACGGATTATTTATTGCAGGATAATGATATACTGTTTGTTCGTTCTAATGGAAACAAAAATCTTGTTGGACGAGCTATGCTTATTGAAAAGATTAAAGAAAAAGTGACTTTTTCAGGTTTTTGCATCAGATTTAGAATAACTAATAATAATGTAAACCCATTATATATGCTTTATTTATTCAAGTCACCTTTGTTTAGGAAGCTCTTTTCAAACATACAACAAACAAGTATTAGTAATTTGAATCAAGAAATATTAGGGAATATTGAGGTTGAATTGCCAACAATTGGACCGCAAAATCGTATAGTAAAAGTTATTCATGGAATAACAAGAAAAATTGAAAATAATAAGAGGATAAACGATAATTTAGAGCAGCAAATGCACCTGATTTTTGAAAGTATGATGGCTAAAGCAGCAACCCACAAACTTTCT
>CAKRFH010000013.1:0-36476 GCA_934320555.1 uncultured Roseburia sp. | reverse complement strand
ATTATAACGCCGTTTTCTGCTTCTGAAAAGCGATTTAGTGAATTTTGTAATTCAGTCTGATCCTGTCTGTGATCAGTGCGATGAATTCGGAATTGGTCGGTTTTCCCTTACCGTTATGTATCGTGTAGCCAAACATCTCGTCGATGGTATCCATCTTGCCACGGCTCCATGCAACCTCAATTGCATGCCGGATGGCACGCTCCACACGGCTTGATGTTGTCTGGTACTTCTTCGCGATCGTCGGATACAGAATCTTTGTGATGGAATTGAGCATGTCCATATCGTTTACCGACATGATGATGGCATCCCTTAAGTACTGATAGCCCTTGATATGTGCCGGGACGCCGATCTCATGGATAATCTCTGTCACATCGGCTTCGAGGTTCGGTTCCTCTTCTTCCTCCAGCTTCTCATAAGCGTTCACCTTGCGGTTTTCAAGTCCCTTCACCCCAAACGTACGGTTCTTCACTTTCTTGATCCGGTTAATGACCATGTCATTATCAAACGGCTTCATAATGTAGTAGTCTGCACCCAGGTCAAACGCATTCTCCGTAATCCGTTCCTGCCCGATTGCACTGATCATGATAAAAGCCGGATGCTTCTTCAATGTTCTGTCGTGGTTAATTCTCTCTAACACACCAAGCCCGTCCAGCTTCGGCATCACAATATCCAATAATACGACATCCGGCTCTTTCTCCCGGATCACCTGATATGCTTCTTCTCCATCTCTTGCAGTCCCAACGACACTCAGTTCCTCATCACTTTCAACAATATCCGCCAATAATCTTAACATTCTCTCGTTATCATCTGCGATTGCTATGTTTAATTTCTCCATGTTATGCCTCCTGCTGTTTTCCTTGTAGCATTTATCACAAGCATACTAATTTCTGCTGTGGCAATTTGTCGAAGCCCGTCGGCAAATTCTCCAAAGGAAGTAGAATGAAATATAGTTTTATTATATTTGTAGTAATTACATTTGTCAATCAATTTTATAGATCTTTTCCCTGCTTTTCTTGTTATTTTTTCAGGAAAGACGTATAATGCATGACAGGAAAACCTTCCGGAAACAGGAAAAGAAAGGATACTTTATGAATACTGAACGCATTGATTTACATGTCCACTCCACAGAATCGGACGGGACACTCACCCCGGAAGAGCTTGTAACAGCCGCAAAGGAGGCAGGGCTTTTCGCATTTGCCCTGACGGACCACGACACCTGCTCGGGTGTCCCGAAGGCACAGGACGCCGCCAGGGATGCCGGAATCGAACTTATTCCCGGAATTGAGCTGTCCACGGATTACCATGGAAAAGAAGTTCACATTGTCGGGTTATATGTCGATCCGCATAATGAGCTCCTCCTCTCCAAGACAATGGAATATCAAAAATGCCGCAGCACGCGCAATGCCAGGATTGTGGAGGCATTACAGGGGGAAGGGCTCTCGATCACCATGGAAGCCTTAGAGGCAGAAAACCCGGATTGTGTCATCACGCGCGCGAACATCGCCAGGTTTCTGTATGAACATGGGCAGGTGAACAGTGTGAAGGAAGCTTTCGACCGCTATATCGGCGACCACTGTAAATGCTATGTCGGCCGGTTTAAGGTTGCATCCACAGATGCCATCGCACTGATCCATGCTGCAGGCGGCACGGCAGTTCTTGCCCATCCCATCTTATACGGACTTGGGGATACTGCCCTCGAAAAGCTGGTCACAGACTTAACCGCTGCCGGGTTAGACGGTATCGAGGCACTTTACTCCACTTACACAAGACAGGATGAGCTGCAGATAAAAAGAACCGCCGCAAAGCATCATCTGTTACTTAGCGGCGGTTCCGACTTCCACGGTGCCAACAAACCGGATATCCGGCTTGGCACCGGTCGTGGCAGTCTCTATATTCCTTATTCTGTTTTAGCTGCGATCAAAGAAGCCCGCACAGCGAAACACTGATCTCTTTTACTCTGCAGGCTGTGCCGGAATAAACACACGTTCCTGATAGACATGTGCCGGTTTCGGTACAGCTGCAATTGCCTCCTCACAGAACGCTGCCTGTGAGCCGATCAGTACTTTTCCTCTCCGGTCGATCTTCTCGTAGCTTCCGTCCGTCTGCAGTACATGCGCTTTCAGGTTATCCGCAAGCTCCACATCCAGAATATGTTTCACACGTTTCTTCAACTCCTCGTCTAATACCGGGAAGAGAATCTCGACACGACGGTCTAAATTTCTTGGCATCCAGTCCGCACTTCCCATGTACAGCTCTTCCTCCCCGTCGTTGAGGAAATAGAAGATACGGCTGTGCTCTAAGAAGTTGCCGACAATGGAACGCACCTGGATATGTTCACTGACACCTGGGATTCCAACCTTTAAGCAACAGATACCGCGGACGATCAGTTCAATCTGCACTCCTGCTGCCGAAGCCTCGTACAGTGCTTCAATAATGCCCGGATCGCAGAGCGAATTCATCTTGGCGATAATCTTTGCCGGTTTTCCCTCTCTTGCATGCTTTGCCTCCCGGCGGATCAGCTTTAAGAACCTGCCGCGCAGCCAGATCGGTGCTACAGCGAGCTCGTTCCACGACAACGGCTCCGAATATCCGGAAAGCATGTTAAATACTGCCGTCGCATCCTCTCCGATCGCCCCGTTGCAGGTAAAGATTCCGCAGTCTGTATACAATTTGGCAGTGGAATCATTATAATTTCCTGTTCCAAGGTGTACATATCGTCTGATACCATCCTCTTCCCTTCTGACTACCAGTGCAATCTTGCTGTGTGTCTTCAGTCCGACTAATCCATATATGACATGGCAGCCTGCCTGTTCCAGCTTCTTCGCCCAGACAATATTATTTTCCTCATCAAATCTCGCCTTCAACTCCACAAGTACAGATACCTGTTTGCCATTTTCCGCTGCCTGTGCCAAGGATGCAATGATCGGCGAATTGCCGCTGACACGGTATAAGGTCTGCTTAATTGCGAGAACATCAGGATCCACAGAAGCCTGACGGATAAAGTCCACAACAGGGTCAAACGTCTGGTATGGATGGTGTAATAAAATATCCCCTTTGCGGATCGCATCGAAAATATTTTCTCCCGGTGCAATCTCCGGCACTCTCTGCGGCACATACGGCTCATTGCGCAGATGGTCACATCCCTTCAGTCCATACATCTTCATCAAAAAGGTCAGATCAATCGGTCCGTTAATCTGGAAGACATCCTGATCTGCCACTTTTAACTCTGCCTTTAAGAAATTCAAGAGCTTTTTGTTGATGCCATCTTCCACTTCAAGACGGATGACCTCGCCCCACTGGCGCATCTTCAACTGTTTCTGGATCTCTTTCAAAAGGTCAGATGCCTCATCCTCGTCAATGGAAAGATCGGCGTTGCGCATGACACGGTACGGATACGCGCATACGACCTCATAATTTAAGAACAGCTTCGCGATATTCTTCTCGATCACCTGCTCTAAGAGGACAAATACTTTATCCTCCTCCTGTTCGCCCGGGATCTGGATAAACCGCGGCAATACTCCAGGCACCTGCACCGTTGCAAATTCGATCTGCTCCTTGCCGCTCTTTTCCTTCTTTTTTGAGAGGAGTGCCGCAATGTTTAATGTCTTATTGCGGATCAGTGGAAACGGTCTCGATGCATCCACTGCCATCGGGGTAAGCACCGGGTAAACGTTATCCTCAAAATAGCGGTCCACATACTCACTCTGCGCCTCGGTCAGTTCTTCATAGGCATCCACGATATAGATTCCATTCTGGTTCATTAACGGAACCAGTGAACGGTTGTAAGTATTGTACTGTAAACTTACTAACTCCCTCGTCCGCTCATTGATCGCATCTAGCTGCTCTGTCGCTGTCATCCCGGCGATATCCCGCTTTTTATAATTTGCATGCACCATATCCTTTAACGATGCCACGCGCACCATAAAGAACTCATCTAAGTTCGAGGAAGTGATGCTGACAAACTTCAGCCGCTCCAAAAGAGGCAGTGATTTGTCCCGCGCCTCATTTAATACACGGTGGTTGAATTTCAGCCAGCTCAACTCCCTGTTCTCGTAATATTCCGGCTTTGTAAAATCCTGCTGTTTTTCCATAGTCTCCCTTATCCTTTCCTGCACTAGCCATATACCCGTTTTTCTTTGATGACAGGCTTAATACTGAATATATTTTCAAAATATGCGGTCTTGGCATTGAAAAGAGCCTTCTCAAGCGCGATATCATCGAGCGTCTCAATGGTGATCACAAGCTCCCTTCCACGCAGGACGGCTTTCACATTCTTAAACTTCTGCTTGTGGCTGCGGTCCATTGCATTCGACACACGGAGGATGGCGGATAACTTGGCAACCGTCAGATAACTGTCGTGATCTAAGCTCTCCCGCAGTTCCTCGTAAGGCGGAAGCTGCCAGGTATTATATAAAACGGTGTTGGCGATCATCTCACGCTCTAAATGGGTCAGTCCGATGATCTCGGATGCCATGATAATATCATAGGAGCAGGACGGACCGTTCGCAAAACTGATATATTTTCCGCAGTCGTGCAGGATTGCCGCAACCTGAAGCAGCAGCCGCTCCCGCTTTCCAAGACCGTGCACCTTCTTCATGGTATCAAAGATAAGCGTTGCCATCTGGGCCAGCGCGTCAATATGCGGCGTATAGCTCATGTAACGCTCGGAAAGATTTCTCGCAGCCGATAAGACATCTGCATCAAAATCGTGTTCTGCCTTTAAGAGATTGTGTTTCTGCGCATAATCCCAGGCAATACCGTCACTGACGCTGACTCCAGGTGCCCACAGGCTCTCTGCCCCGATACTCTCCGCCATGCATTTAAAAATCATCATATATGGAATGACAAGTGCATCGCTGTCATTCGAGAGGTTTAATTCCTCTGCAATCTCCTCTAACGACTTCTTATCCAGCTTGCGGATATACTTTAAGAACTGTGAGACCTCCATCGTGTTGTCTTCCCCGTTCTTCTCGATCTTTCTGGAAATTTCGGAAATATAATCGCCCATAATAATCAGGTATTTGATGTCGATCTTATCGAGATACATGGATTTGAACACCTCGAGCTCTTTCTCCACAAGCTCCTCGATCTGCAGCTCATACTGGGCGAGATTGCGGCTCTTACGCGCAAGCTGTTCCCGGATGCGCATCGTTCCAAGCGCGAGATGCTGTGTGGTCACAACCTGTCCCTTTGCAAAAACGGTGATCTGCATGCCGCCGCCACCTGCATCCACAACCGCTGCTCCCTTCTGGATCATCTGCTCGAAGGAGTCCTGCATGGCTACAGATTTGTAGCTGATGAACCGGTGTTCCGAGTTGCTTAAGACGCTCACCTCAAGTCCTGTCCGAATCCGGATCTGATCTAAGATAAACAGCTCGTTCTCAGCGTCGCGGAGCGCTGCTGCCGCATAAGCCTGATAACTGTCCACCCGGTAGCCGTCCATGATCTGCTTATACTCCCCTAGCGTCTCACAGAGTGCCTCCACCAGCTCATAACCGATGCTTCCCTTGGAATATGCATCTCTTCCCAGCTCGATCCTGCTGCGGATGTAGTCGATCTCCCGGATCTTTCTCTTTCCGGAGATCTCAAAAATCTTAACGCTCACCTCATACGAACCAATATAAATTGCTGCAAATGTACAGATCTTCATAGTTCCCCCCTTGTTTTCTTTATTCTTTTCCAAGCAGATAATTGATGAACTGCTGTGCGGTTCTTCCGGAAAGTCCGCCGTGGGACAGTTCCCACTTATTCGCCTCTGCAAGCAGTGTCGTCTCGTCCATCGGGATCTCATATTTCTTTGCCAGTACTTTGACAATGTTCTGGAACTCCTTCGGGGTCGGTGCGCCGAAATAGATGGAAACGCCGAATCTTGCGTATAGGGACAGCTTCTCCTGTACGGTATCCGAAGTGTGCATATCCTCGCGCACCTCCTCTTTATCTGAGAAGTTCTCGCGGATCAGATGTCTGCGGTTCGAGGTTGCGTAGATCAATACATTGTCCGGTTTCTTCTCCAGACCGCCCTCGATCACTGCCTTCAGATATTTGTATTCAATCTCGAACTCCTCGAAGGAGAGGTCATCCATGTAAATAATGAACTTATAATTCCGGTTCTTGATCTGTGCAATCACATCGTTCAAGTCACAGAACTGGTGTTTGTACACCTCGATCAGACGCAGTCCCCTGTCATAATATTGGTTGGCAATCGCCTTTATGCTGGTGGACTTTCCAGTTCCGGCATCGCCGTAAAGAAGACAGTTATTTGCTTCTTTTCCCCTCACAAAAGCCTCCGTATTGTCAATTAACTTCTGCTTGGCAAGCTCATAGCCAACCAGATCGTCAAGCTTCACATGGGCGATATTCGTAATTGGGATAATCTCAACGTCCTCTGCCCTGTGCTGGATACGGAATGCCTTGTGGAGACCAAGCTTTCCAACACCGAAGTCCTTGTAGAACTCTGTCACATCCTTTTTGAACTCCTCCACGCTTTTTGCAGCCTCCAAACGGTCTTTTAGCTGGTTGATTCTCGCCTTGATCCGGCTGTTAAACACCTTGCCGCTGCCGCTCATACCCTGATAATCGGTCACTGCACTCATACAGTCAATCTCAAAATAAGTGCCGAACTCCTCTAAGTCAAAATCAAAAAGTTCCTTCATGATAGCAAAATCATGGCTGACAATCTGGTTGATGGATCCCTCCACCTCACCGCGGATCTCACAGGCTTTGCTGTATGCATTTTCATTGTTGACAAGGATAAATGCGAGGAAGCAGTGCCACAAGTTTCCCTCAAAGCCATGGCTCACCGCAAGCTCCGTCAGCTGGTTCATGCACTCATAGAGCAACGACTGGACATCCTCTTTGTTGTAATAGTCATTTTTGTAATTTTCCATGATCCAGGTAAAGTTATAAAATAACTTTCCATTCTCAAAATCTTTATATAAAATCAGATTCTTTGGACTTTTCATTGTTGTGTATCCTTCTTTCTTCTCTGTCTTGGTATATTTATGACTGTTCACTCACATAATTTCCCAGAACTTTCAGGCGGATTGTCTCCTCTTTTAAGCCACGCAGTGCATTGATCACAGCGGCATCCTGTAAATTGCCCTCAATATCTACGAAAAACCGGTATTCCCATGCCTTTCCCTGTACCGGCCTTGACTCAATCTTATTCATGTTGATCCCATTGTAAATAAAATGGGACAGCTTCTGGTAAAGGGAACCGCTCTCATGCGGTACCTCAAAAGAAAGGCTGATCTTGTTTGCATTCTTCTCATATACCCTGCGGTTGGACACGATGATAAACTTCGTATAATTGTCCTGATTGTTCTGGATCGCCTCATCTAAGATCTTGAGCCCGTAAATCTCAGCGGTCAGTGTGCTTGCAATCGCAGCCTTGTTGATCTTAGCATCTTCCTTCACCTTCTGCGCTGACATGGCAGTGTTCGTCAGACTGTGTGTCTCCCAGTCCCGGTGTCCCTCTATGTACTTCGAACACTGCATGAGTGCCTGTGGATGGGAGTAAATATCCGTGATATCGGAGAGCTCTGCTTCCGGCAGTCCGAGCAGTGCATGGTCGATGCGGATAATCTGTTCCCCCACAATATAATTGTCATATTCCACCATAAGGTCATAATTCTCCGAGACGATTCCAGCGGAGGAGTTCTCGATAGGAAGCACTGCATAATCTGCCTCATGGTTTGCGATTGCTTCCATGGCATCCCGCCATGTATCAACGTGATAGCTGTTGGCATTTTCCCCGAAATACTGCTTTAAGGCAAGCTGCGCGTAGGCACCGTCCACACCCTGGAATACGATTCTGGCATTCTTATAATCAAAATGGTCAACCTCCACAAAGTCTGTTGTCTCCTGCTGCCCTGCCTCTGTCAGAAGCTGGTACTGTCTCTTCCTGCTCACGGACATAATCTGTTCGAACAGCTCCCGGATTCCTAACTTTAAAAAAGTGGTAGATCCCTTTCCGCTTAGCGTCTGTAACTTTGATTCCTCCCTTGCCTTGTCAAACACCTGTTTTCCGACGGATATCTTATAGGCGGCAACCTCCTCGGCAACCCCCATCCTGCGCTCATATAACCGCACGATCTCGCTGTCGATCTGGTCAATCTCTTCCCTTAATTCCGATAAATCTCTCATCTGTATGTTAGCCTTTCTCTGCATATAAAATTCTATTTTATAATATAGTACATTCACCGGTTTGTTGCAAGAAAAAAAGCTGATAAACAAAGGATGCTTCCCCTGCTTATCAGCCCATCTTACACATTATGCAAAATCAAATAACGATAACTGGTTCGATTCCGGCATATCTCCGAGCAGCCCGAGGTCTGCCATCAGGTCGATCGTCGACTTCGTCACCTTGGTACGCTGTCGGAAATCGTCTTTCGAGAGGAACTTGCCGTCCTTTGCCGCCTCCGCCACCGCGATGGCAGCGTTGTCGCCCATTCCCTCGATCGTATTTAACGCCGGCATCAGCTTGCCGTCAATAATCTGGAAACGGTCCGGCAGTGCGCGGTAAATGTCAATCGGGGTGAAATCGAAGCCCCTCGCATACATCTCCTGCGCGATCCTCATATCGCGGTAGACATCCTGCTCCTTCTTGGAGAGAGAATCTTTTCTTCTGGTATAATCTTTATAGAAATATTCCAGTCTGTCTTTTCCCTGGCACATGATCTCATAGTTGAAACCGGTCGCACGGATGGAAAAATAAGCCGCGTAATAGGCAAGCGGATAAAACACCTTACAATAGGCAATGCGCCATGCCATCATAACATATGCCGCCGCATGCGCTTTCGGGAACATGTACTTGATCTTTAAGCACGAATCAATGTACCACTCCGGCACGTTGTGCGCACGCATCTCCTCTTTCCATTCTTCCTTTAAGCCCTTTCCTTTCCGGACAGACTCCATGATTGTGAACGACTGCTCACTGTCGAGCCCCATGCCGATCAAGTAAATCATAATATCATCTCGAGTACAGATCGCAGTGGAAATTGTTGCAATCCCCTGTTCAATGAGCGTCTGTGCATTTCCCAACCATACATCCGTACCGTGCGACAGCCCGGAAATCCGGATCAGATCCGAAAATTCCTTCGGCTTCGCATCCATAACCATCTGCATCGCAAAGTCTGTTCCAAACTCCGGGATACCTAAACATCCAAGCGGAATGCCATTGATGTCCTCCGGCTCCACACCGAGCGCGGAAGTATTCATAAACAGCGACATGACCGTCTGGTCGTCTAATGGGATGGTCTGCGGATCTAATCCTGTCAGATCCTGAAGCATACGGATCATGGTCGGATCGTCGTGTCCGAGAATGTCAAGCTTTAACAGGTTGTGGTCAATGGAATGGTAATCGAAATGCGTCGTAACCGTCGCCGTCGTCATATCGTTCGCCGGATGCTGTACCGGAGTGAAGGTGTTGATCTCCTCGCCGACCGGAAGTACAACAATACCACCCGGATGCTGTCCGGTTGTACGTCTGACACCGACGCAGCCCTGTACGATACGGTCGATCTCACAGTTTCTCTTATGGATTCCACGTTCTTCATAATAGTTTTTTATGTATCCAAATGCCGTCTTATCTGCAAGGGTGCCGATCGTTCCGGCACGGAACGTCTGTCCATATCCGAAAATAACCTCACAGTACGCATGTGCCTTACTCTGGTATTCACCGGAGAAGTTTAAGTCGATATCCGGCTCTTTGTTTCCCTTAAATCCCAGGAATGTCTCAAATGGGATATCGAAGCCGTCCTTGACAAGCTTCTTTCCGCACACCGGGCAGATCTTATCCGGCATGTCACAGCCGCTCCGTCCCGAAAATGCCTTCACTTCCGGAGAATCAAAGTCACTGTATTTGCAATACTCACAACGGTAATGTGCCTGCAGTGGGTTTACCTCCGTGATACCGGACATGGTCGCCGCAAACGATGATCCTACCGAACCTCGCGATCCCACCAGATAACCGTCCTCATTCGACTTCCACACAAGCTTCTGCGCGATAATATACATAACCGCGTAACCGTTCGAGATAATGGAGTTCAGCTCCCTGTCTAAACGTTCCTTTACAATCGGAGGCAGTTCCTCCCCATACATGCTGTGCGCTTTCGTATAGCAGATATCACGCAGCATCTGATCAGAATTCTCGATAAACGGCGGACACTTGTCCGGGCGTACCGGTGCGATCTTCTCGCACATATCCGCGATCTTGTTCGGATTCGTAATGACAACTTCCTCCGCCTTCGCACTGCCAAGATACTCGAATTCTTTCAGCATCTCGTCTGTCGTGCGCAGATAAAGCGGTGCCTGCTCATCCGCATCCTTAAAGCCTTTGCCCGCCATAATGATCCTGCGGTAGATCTCATCCTCCGGATCGAGAAAATGGACGTCACAGGTTGCCACCACAAGCTTGTTGAATTCCTCCCCGAGTTTACAGATTCTCCGGTTAATATCCTGTAATTCCTCCATCGTATTGACCGGTTCCTTGTCGCTGCGGAGCATGAACTCATTGTTGCCGAGCGGCTGGATTTCCAGATAATCATAAAACTTGACAAGCCTTATAATCTCTTCCTGCGGTCTTCCTCCGGCAATCGCGCGGTACAGCTCGCCCGCTTCACAGGCAGATCCTAAAAGCAGTCCCTCCCGGTACCGGACAAATTCACTCTTGGGCACCCTCGGTCTCTTATTATAATAAGTCAGGTGGGACAAAGATACGAGCCGATACAGGTTGATGCGTCCGATATCATTCGTTGCGAGGATAATGGCATGATAGGTCGGCATCTTCATCACCATCTCCGGGGATGTCGATACCATCTGGTTGACGTCGTCTAAGTTCTCCATGCCGCGTTCCTTCAACATTGCAAGGAACTTCACAAAGATCTCCGCCGTGCATGCCGCATCATCCACCGCCCTGTGGTGGTTTTCTAAGGATACATTCAATGCCTTTGCGACCGTGTCAAGCTTAAACCGGTTCAGGTTCGGCAGCAGGATCCTTGCAAGCGCAACCGTATCAATAATGGTGAACTCCCTCTCCATCCCCTGATCTTTACAGTTCTTCTTGATGAAGCTCATATCAAAGTCTGCATTGTGTGCGACCATGATCGCACCCTCGCAAAACTGCATGAACTCCGGCAGTATCTCCTCAATCTTCGGTGCATCTATGACCATATCGTCCTTAATCGAAGTCAGCTCCTCGATCCGGAACGGAATCGGAACTTCCGGGTTGACAAACGTGGAGAAACGGTCTGTGATCGCGCCGTTCTCAACCTTCACTGCACCGATCTCAATGATCTTATTCTTATCCGGACTGAAGCCTGTTGTCTCAAGGTCAAAGACCACATACGTCTCCTCTAAGCTCTGCCCTTTGGAATCTGTGATAATATCCTTTAAGTCATCGACCAGATAGGCCTCCACCCCATAGATCACCTTAAAATCATCATCCGGGCTGATCGCATGGTTCGCATCCGGGAACGCCTGCACATCGCCGTGGTCTGTGATCGCGATCGCCTTATGCCCCCACTTCATAGCACGTTTTACAATGTCTTTGCACTCTGAGACACCATCCATATCGCTCATCTTCGTATGGCAGTGAAGCTCGACACGCTTCTCAGGGCTTGTATCCATACGAGTCGTCGTAAAATCCGGAATCTTCTTGATTCCGACGATTGATCCAATCGTCAATTCGCTATCGAACTTGTCGATCGTCGTGACACCACGGATCTTTAAGAAAGCACCCTTTTTCAGATGTGTCAGCAGCTCATCACGATCTTCATTTCTCGTAAAGATCTTTAAGACAATAGAGTCGGTAAAATCCGTCACAGACATAATAATGATCGTCTTCTCGTTCCGGATCTCCCTCATCTCCACGGTCATCACCTGACACCGGATTGTGACTTCGCCCATCTCACCCATAATCTTTTCCAGTGGGATAATCTCACTGTCCTCAATATCGCGTCCGTATACCACATCCGGGTTGTCGGATTTTTTACCACCACCGAAGCCTCCGCCATAACTCTTTTTGAATTCCCGGCGTGGTCCGTCGTACGGCTTCTTTTGGGCAGGCGCAACAGGTGCCTCTGTTTTTTTTGTTTCCACTGAAGCTTTTTGTGCAGCAGGTGCCGCTTTCTTCTGTGAGGTTTCTTCCCCTGATTTTTCTGCTGCCTTAGCCTGCTTCTCACTCTTTCCGGCAGCCACTGCCACAACTTCCCCGTCTTCCTCTTTCAGGCTGATATTTTTCATAATGCTGCGGATCTCAAACTGGATCTGAAGGTCGCTGTTCTTCTTATACTTGCTCTCCTTCGGCTCCTCATATTCCAAATCTACAATCAGGTCCATCCCGCAGCGTTCACAGATGACCTTCTCTAAAAACTCCACGATCTCGTGAGCGCGTGTCTGGGCGATGATCGTGTTTTCCAACACCAGATGCAGATGACTGTCGTCTGTGAACTCCATCTTCGAGGAGCGCAGCAGGTTGTACTCCATGAGGCTGTACGCCTTCAACTCCTCTAAAATACTGTCCTTATACAGATCCATCAGACTTTTTGCCGTATACTGTTCAGAAAGCTGATACTTCTCGATAATGCGCACATGCATCTGCTTTCCCTTAAAAATCTGTTCTTCGATCGAACGCTCAATCCCTGTAATCTGGTTCTTATGAATCAGATGACTGCCGAGCAGATAGACACGGATATGATCCTTCTCGTGGTTCATTCCGACCTTCGTCACTTCGGTCTCCGCCAGTAAATTCTTTATGTCCCCGGACACCTCCAAGGTCGGGAACACATCAAAAAAAAGCTTTGCCATGGAACACTCCTACTCATTCCAGTGAAGCAGTTCGTAGCGCAGGGCATCTAAAAGCTCTGCCTCCGGCACCTTCTTAAAGATCTCACCGTGCTTGATGATCAGTCCTTCCCCGATTCCTCCGGCGATTCCGATATCTGCCTCCTTTGCCTCTCCCGGTCCGTTTACCACACAGCCCATCACGGCTACTTTGATATCAAGCGGGATGTCCGCAACCATATTTTCCACCTGGTTTGCCAGCTGGATCAGATTGATCTGGGTTCTTCCACAGGTCGGACAGGATACGACCTCCACACCACCGGTGCGAAGCCCCAATGTCTTTAAGATCAGCTTCGCGGACTTGATCTCCTCTAACGGATCCCCCGTTAAGGACACGCGGATCGTATCCCCGATGCCCTGATGCAGGATCAGGCCGAGGCCGATCGCAGACTTAATATTTCCGCTGATGATCGTGCCTGCCTCTGTGATCCCGACATGAAGCGGGTGATCTGTCTGGGAAGCGATCAGCTCATGTGCTTTCACGCACATCATAACATCTGAGGACTTGATGCTGATGACCAGATTATCATAGCCCATATCCTCGATCAGCTTCACTTTGTCAAGCGCGCTCTCCACAATGCCTTCTGCGGTCACGCCGTGATATTTTTCTACGAGGTCTTTCTCTAATGATCCGCTGTTGACACCGACACGGATCGGGATATTCCGTTCTTTTGCCACATCGACAACTGCCTTCACGCGTTCTGCACTTCCGATATTCCCCGGGTTGATCCGGATCTTGTCCGCGCCGTTCTCCATCGCGGCGATCGCAAGGCGGTAATCGAAATGAATATCTGCCACTACCGGGATCTCTACTCTCTTTTTGATCTCCTTTAATGCCTGTGCCGCCTCCATTGTCGGGACTGCACAGCGGATAATGTCACAGCCTGCCGCCGCAAGCTGGTTGATCTGTGCGGCTGTCGCCTCCACGTTTTCTGTCTTTGTATTTGTCATGGACTGGATCAGGATCGGATTGCCCCCGCCAATCACACGGTTTCCTATCTGTACTGTTTTTGTCATAGGTCTTCTCCTTCTTCTCTCCGATTCTTTTCCCTACAGGAATAGCTTTCGGATATCGTTAAACATAATAAGGATCATGAGGACAAACAGGATCATGATTCCGACAAAATGAACCATTCCCTCTTTCTCCGGATCCACTTTCTTCCCGCGGACTGCTTCCACGATCAGGAACACTAATCTTCCGCCGTCTAATGCAGGGAGCGGAAGCAGGTTCATGACACCGAGGTTTGCAGAGAGCAGGATACTGATATAGAGCATCTGCAGGAATGCGTAGAAATAGCCATAGGAGACGCTCTCCTCATAACTGCTTCCAATTGCATTGACAATACCGACCGGCCCGCTCATGTCATTGACAGACACACCGCCTGTGAAGAGCATCTTCAAGCTTCCCAGTGTCGTGTAAATCCAGTATTCCACCTCGTAAGCACTGTACTTTGCCAGCGTGAATACATTATTCGTCGTCTTATCCCGCGCCGGACTTCCGATAAAACCGTACAGATATCTTCCGGTCTCCTCGTCGTATTTCGGTGTCAGCTCTGTCGTGTACTTCTTTCCATCACGCTCGTAGGTTACTTTTACGGTTTCCCCGGCATGATACATCGAATAGGCACTCACCTCTCTGTAAAAATGGATGTGTTTGCCGCCCATTTTTACGATCGTATCCCCTGCCTGAAGCCCTGCCTCTTCTGCCGCATAACCTTCATTCACATCCGCTAAGACCGGAAGATCATAGCCGGTGCAGCAGACCAAGATAAAGGAAAAAACAAGTGCCATAATAAAGTTAAACACCGGTCCGGCAGCCACCACACTGATCCTCGCCCAGACGGATTTGTTATTGAAGGCTTTATTGTCCGAGCTCTCGCCGTCCTCGCCCTCCATCATACATGCCCCACCGAACGGCAGCAGCTTGATAGAATACTTTGTCTCCCCTTTCTGGATCCCGAATAACGTCGGTCCGAGTCCTAACGAAAACTCATTGACCCGGATTCCGTTCGCCTTTGCGAGCAGAAAATGTCCCAGCTCATGGAATAGAATAATAATGCTGAATATCAATAATGCGATAATAATTTTCATGTAAAAAAGCCTTTCTGCCTGATGTTATTTTATCAACTGTCCCCGTCTTATCTTGTTTGCATCTTTCTCTCAATAAACTCATAAGCAGCTGCTTCTGTCCCCAAAATCTCATCCACATTCGGATTTGCAATATAGTGTGCCTCTTCCATGCACGCCTCAATGAACTCTGTGATCTGCGGATAGGCAATCTTTCTGTCTAAAAACAGGCTGACTGCCTTCTCGTTCGCCGCATTGTAAGCGGTCGGGATATTTCCGCCCTGTTTCATCGCCTCATATGCGAGCGCAAGTCCCCGGAAAGTATCCGTATCCGGCTTCTCGAAAGTCAGGTTTGCAATCTCAAAGAGGTCTAACCGTTTGCCGGACAGATTTCTTCTCTCCGGGTAATATAACGCGTACTGGATCGGCAGTCTCATATCCGGTGTTCCAAGCTGCGCGATCACGGCCCCGTCCTCATATTCCACTGCTGAATGGATCACGCTCTGCGGATGTACCACTACCTGGATCTGGTCAAGCTCCACACCGAACAGCCATTTGGCTTCCATCACTTCGAGCCCTTTATTCACAAGTGTAGAGGAATCGATAGTAATTTTTCTTCCCATGCTCCAGTTTGGATGCTTTAACGCATCTTCCACCTGAATGTTCTTAAGTTCCTCTGCTTTCCTTCCGCGGAACGGTCCGCCGGAAGCCGTCAACAAAATTTTATGGATCCGGTTATCCCCGGCTCCCTGCAAAGACTGAAAGATCGCACTGTGCTCACTGTCCACCGGCAGGATCGGAACCTGATATTCTTTTGCAAGTGGCATAATAATATGTCCCGCCGTGACTAGTGTCTCCTTGTTCGCCAGCGCAATCTTCTTTCCTGCCTTAATTGCCGCGATCGTTGGACGGATACCAAGCATACCGACAATCGCAGTGACTAAGATCTCACTTTCCGGCATCACCGATACTTCCAGCAATCCTTCCATGCCAGATACGATCCTGATTCCAAGATCTGCCGTGTTCGTCTTTAATTCCTTGGCTTTCTCCTCATCCCATACGCTGACTAAGGACGGATGAAACTCCCTCATCTGTGCTTCAAGCAGCTTAATATTGCTTCCTGCTGCCATGGCAACAACATCAATGTCTCCCTGTTCCCTGACGATATCGAGTGTCTGCGTCCCAATGGAGCCGGTAGAGCCTAAAATTGCAATTTTCTTCCTCATCTTATTCTTCTCCTGTTTTTCTGATGCTCGTTTTGCTTCCTATAGTCTGATAAAGTTCACTGCAAGAAAATAAATAAGCGGGGCAGTGAAAATCACACTGTCAAACCGGTCTAAAATTCCACCGTGTCCCGGAATCAGTGTGCCATAATCCTTAATCTCATAATTGCGCTTAATGGCAGATGCTGTGAGGTCTCCCACCATAGAGATCAGAGCTCCTGCCGCACTGATGCCTGCCATGATCCAGACATGGGTCTGGTCAATGCCCATTGCATTCTTAAAAATCATGCCATATAAAATGGTAAGCAGCGCAGCACCCAAAACGCCTCCGACGGCACCTTCCATGGATTTCTTCGGGCTTAACTTCGGCGACATCTTGTGTTTTCCGATCAGCATGCCTACGCAGTAAGCACAGGTATCACAGCCCCAGGAGCACAGGAATACAAGCCAGACGATATAAGCACCGGCTTCGATCATTCTTGTCTGGTAGACATAGGACAGCATCACAGCAACATAGAAAACACCGAAGAATGCCGCTAACATCTGCTCCGTCTTATATTTCGGATAAGTGAACACATAGACGAACATCAGCGCCATCAATGTCCCGAGGACAAACACCATCGTATCCGGCAGAAATTCGAAGCGCAGATTCGCATAATGCACCGCCGCGCACAGATATCCGACAATTCCCGCTGCATCCTTCTCAATATGAAAAATACGATACAACTCAAACATTCCAATCCAAGATATGATCAGGGTTGATACCAGTAACAGATCTCCACCTGTGATAATCAGCACAAGTGCTGCGATCACAAGTACAATTCCACTCAATAATCTTGTTTTAAACATTATTTCTCTCCATCCTCTTCTGACAGTGCACCGAACCTGCGGTCACGTTTATTATATGCTTCCACAGCCGCTTCTAATTCTTTCTTATGGAAATCCGGCCATGGGACATCCGTAAAATAAAATTCGCTGTACGCTAACTGCCAGAGCAGATAGTTCGACAGCCGCTGTTCCCCACTCGTGCGGATGAGAAGATCCGGATCCGGGATTCCCTTTGTATCCAGATATCCGGCGAAATGCTCCTCGTCAATCTCCTGCTCCGTGATCGTTCCATCCAGAAGATCTGCACACATCCGGCGCATGCCGCGGATCATCTCATCCCGGCTTCCATAATTGATTGCGATCTGCAGATTCAGACCGTCATTGTGCGCGGAAGCTGCCTCTAGCTCTTTAATCTGGTTCTGGAACTTCTCACTCAGTTTCGTCTTGTCCCCGATCACACGGACACGCATATTATTCTTGTCTGCTGTCTTGATACAGTTCTTCAAATAGCTCTCTAACAGTTTCATCAGCGCACTCACTTCGCTGTCCGGACGGTTCCAGTTCTCTGTGGAAAATGCATATAACGTCAGATATCTGATTCCCATATCATGTGCTGCCTGGCAGACTGTCTCCACATTCTTCGCACCGACGGTATGACCGTAATTACGCGGCATTCCCTTACTCTTCGCCCATCTTCCATTTCCATCTAATATAATGGCAACGTGCTGCGGTATCTTCATACTTTATGTACCTTCCTTTTTCCTGAACTAATAGCAGAAAATGAGGACACGATAACTCATGTCCCCACCCTTCCCGGCATTGCTGCCTTATACTGTCATAATCTCTTTCGTCTTGACTTCTACTGCCTTGTCAACCTCAGCAATATACTTGTCTGTCATCTTCTGAGCGCTCTCCTCTAAAGTCTTGATCTCATCCTCTGAGACATCTTCCTTGGCAAGCTTTTTGAAGGAATCATTTGCATCACGACGGATATTACGGATTGCAACCTTGGCATTCTCACCTTTTTTCTTAACTTCCTTCGCAAGGTCTTTACGTCTTTCCTCTGTCAGCTCAGGGAATAACAGGCGGATCATTCTTCCGTCATTTGTCGGATTAATTCCAAGATCAGAAGTCATGATCGCTTTTTCAATCTCTTTTACCATGGAAGCTTCCCACGGCTGGATCTGGATCATTCTAGGTTCCGGAACGCTTACGTTCGCTACCTGCTGGATTGGTGTTGGTGTTCCGTAATAATCAACTCTTAACTTGTCGAGTACATGCGGATTGGCACGTCCTGCACGGATGCTTCCGAACTCCTCGCCTAAGTTATTCATTGTTTTCTGCATTTTCTCATCAAACTGCACTAATCTCTCGTTCATATAATCCTCCTTATTTTTCGAAGAAACTCTATACGGTTACTTTCGTACCATTGAATTCTCCGCTCATAGCCTTCACAATACTGTTCTCCTCATTGAGTCCGAACACGTACATTGGCATCTTGTTCTCCATACACATAATCGATGCGGTCAGATCGACAACTGCAAGCTTCTGGTCGATGACATCCTGAATCGAAACCTCATCGTATTTCTTTGCTGCCGGATTCAGCTTCGGATCGCTGTCATAGACACCATCGATTGCCTTTGCAAGATAGATGCCCTCTGCTTCCATCTCAATTGCACGAAGCACAATTCCTGTATCGGTTGAGAAATACGGATGTCCGGTACCGCCTGCAAAAAATACAATCTTTCCCTCTGCAAATGCCTTATTTGCTTCATCCTTTGAGAAGAGCTTTGTCATACTTCCGCATGTGAACGGTGTAAAAATCTCCGTATCCATTCCGACTGACCGGAAAATCTCAGATACATAGATACAGTTCATAATCGTTGCAAGCATACCGATCTGGTCTGCCTTCGGTCTGTCGATCGTCTCGCTTGTTCTTCCACGCCAGAAGTTACCGCCTCCGATGACGATACCAATCTGGATCTCTTTGTCCGCAATCTGTTTTACCTGCTTTGCTACTTCTACAACGGTTGGCTCGTCAAAACCAGTATGCTTCTCACCGGCTAATGCTTCGCCGCTTAATTTCAAAAAAACGCGTTTCATGAATGTTTAGACTTCCTTTCACATTTTAGCATCTGTGCGCCCCTTCTTCACGGAGCCACTATATTCTATATATTACTACAAAAAGGAAGTGGTATGCAACCACTTCCTTCGTTAATTTTGTTATATTTTTCTAAACAGATTAAGCGTTCATCTGAGCTGCAACTTCAGCTGCGAAGTCTTCCTGTTTCTTTTCGATACCTTCTCCGGTCTCGAAACGAACGAATCTCTTAACACTTACAGGAGTTCCAACTGCTTTGGATACTTCCTCTAAGTATTTTGCAACTGTCTGCTTTCCATCTTCAGCTTTTACATATACCTGATCTACTAAGCAGATCTCTTTTAACTCTTTGCTTACACGTCCTTCGATCATTCCGTTGATTACCTTCTCAGGCTTCTGGGACTCTTTCGGATCGTTCATGATCTGAGCTAAGAGGATCTCTTTCTCATGTGCAATGTACTCTGGGCTGATTTCGTTTCTAGTAACGTATTTTGGATTTAAAGCTGCGATCTGCATAGCGATGTTTGTCATAGCTTCTTTTACAGTGTCGTTTACTGTAGCTGTCTCAGCTTCTACGATAACACCGATTCTTCCGCCGCCGTGAACGTAAGAAACAACACATCCGTTCTCTGCAACAACTTTCTCAAATCTGCGGATCTTTAAGTTCTCACCGATTACTGCAACTTTCTCTACTAATGCTTCTTTTACAGTCTTTGTAGCATCCTCGTTCCATTTCTCTTCCATGAATGCATCCATATCAGCTGCGTCAGACTCAACTGCCTGATTTGCAACTGCCTTAACGAACTGCTGGAATGTCTCGTTCTTTGCAACGAAGTCTGTCTCAGAGTTTACCTCAACAACAGCTGCTGTCTTGTCATCCTTCATAACAACTGTACAGAGACCTTCTGCTGCGATTCTGCTTGCTTTCTTCTCAGCTTTTGCCTGTCCGTTCTTTCTTAAGAACTCAACAGCCTCGTCCATATTTCCGTCTGTCTCATTTAAAGCTTTCTTACAATCCATCATTCCTGCGCCTGTTAATTCACGCAGTTCCTTTACCATAGCTGCTGTAATAGCCATTTTCGTATCCTCCAATAAAATAAATGTTTTTAAAAAATATACTGCCCGGTTAGCCAGGCAGTATATTGTAGGTACTTCTTATGCTTCTGCTTCTTCCTCAGCTGCAACTTCTTCTGCAACTTCTTCTAAAGCTTCTGCACCCTGATTTGCTTCAATAACAGCATCTGCCATCTTGGAAACGATTAATTTTACGGCTCTGATAGCGTCATCGTTACCAGGAATTACGTAATCTAATTCTTCTGGATCGCAGTTGGTATCAGCAATACCGATTAATGTGATTCCTAATGTGTGAGCTTCCTGTACACAGATTCTCTCTTTCTTAGGATCTACGATAAAGATAGCATCCGGGATCTTCTTCATCTCTTTGATACCGCCAAGGTTCTTCTCTAACTTCTCCCATTCTTTCTTGAGAGCGATAACTTCTTTCTTAGGTAATACTTCGAAAGTACCATCTGCTGCCATTGTCTCGATCTCTTTTAATCTTGCGATACGGCTCTGGATAGTCTTGAAGTTTGTAAGCATACCGCCTAACCATCTCTCGTTTACATAGAACATTCCGCAACGCTCTGCCTCAGATTTGATAGCGTCCTGAGCCTGTTTCTTTGTTCCTACGAAAAGGATTGTACCACCTTCAGCAGCGATATCAGACATAGCTTTGTAAGCTTCATCTACTTTACCTACAGATTTCTGTAAGTCGATGATATAGATACCATTTCTCTCTGTGTAGATGTATGGAGCCATTTTAGGATTCCATCTTCTTGTCTGATGTCCGAAATGAACACCTGCTTCTAATAACTGTTTCATTGAAATAACACTCATTTTTTTACCTCCATGGTTTTGTTTTCTTCCATGTGTATCATCCCCGCAGACTACCAGTTCTGGCACCGGTCTGTGAGTCAGCACATGTGATTTTTCCCGTGAAAATCCTTCTTCTCCGGGTTGAGCCTTGTAGATTGTAACACAGCCTCTGCCCGGATGCAAGCCTTTTTTCCAGTTTTCTTTTATTTTTTGCAGAAAAATACCGGGACAATCCCTCTGATGTCCCGGTACTCTGTATTATTTTAGATTGTTCTGCTTCTTGATCTTCTCTAACTCGTCAAATACGACATCGTTGAGCACCTTGATGTAAGTTCCCTTCATGCCGGAGGAACGGGACTCAATAACGCCCGCACTCTCGAACTTCCGCAGTGCGTTCACGATAACGGATCTTGTAATACCGACGCGGTCTGCGATCTTGCTCGCCACAAGGATACCTTCCTTGCCGTCCATCTCCTCGAAGATGTGGGTGATCGCCTCTAACTCCGAGAACGATAAGGTACTGATCGCGGAACGGACAATCTGGACTTTTCTTGTCTCTTCTGCATTCTCCTCGTTGACGGAACGCATCATCTCAAGTCCTACGACCGTTGTACCGTACTCGCTTAATATAATATCGTCAATGTCATACTGTCTGTTCTCTCTGTATACAAAGAGTGTTCCAAGCCGCTCCCCCGCAATGTCGATCGGAGTGATGATCGCAGTATACTTACGGATATCGTTCACAAAACCAAGTGTCTCAAGGTTGACATTCTCCTTCGTGGAGAGAATACCAAGCAGCCTCTCGTTAAGCAGCGGGTCAATAAATCCTCCTACCTCGTCCACGATCAGCTCCTGGATCTCATCGATCCCCTTCGCCACACCGGTTCCTAGCACCTTGCCCTTCTTACTGATCACAAGTATATTGGAGTCTAATATTTCTTTCAATACATCACAAATATCATTAAAAACTACTTTGGAAGAATTGTTATTATGCAGCAGTTTATTAATTTTTCTTGTCTTATCTAATAATTGAACGCTCATAGGACAGCCTCCTGTATATTTGTGTGAGTTTTTATGATACTTTGTATTTTAGCATGTTAATTCAGAAAATTCAATATATTCGGAATATTTTACAAATTCTTTTCTGTATTTTCCGTTACATAACCGCACTGCTCATCTGCACAGACAATTTTATTGCCCTTTACAACCATATATCCGCCGCATTTCGGGCACTTCTGCTCCACCGGTCTTGACCAGCTCATGAAATCACAGTTCGGATTGTCCTCGCATCCGTAATACTTTCTGCCCTTCTTGGTCTTCTTTAAAACAATTTCCCTGCCACACTTCGGGCACTTCACATCTATCTTCTCAAGGTACGGCTTCGTGTTCCGGCACTCCGGGAAGCCCGGGCATGCCAGGAACTTGCCGTGAGGGCCGTATTTTACCACCATGTTCCGTCCGCAGACGTCACATATCTCATCGGTCACCTCGTCCTCGATCTTCACCTTCTCAAGATCCTTCTCGGCTGCCTCCACTGCTTTTTCCAGATCCGGGTAGAAGTTCTCGACAACCGTCTTCCAGTTGACCGTACCCTCGCCAACGCTGTCGAGCAGGCTCTCCATATTCGCGGTGAAATGTTCATCCACGATGGACGGGAACGACTCCTTCATGATCTGGTTGACCACCTCACCAAGCTCCGTCACATAAATATTCTTATTCTCCTTGACGATATATCTTCTCGACAGGATTGTCGTGATCGTTGGAGAATACGTACTTGGACGTCCGATACCAAGCTCCTCTAACGTCTTTACGAGGGATGCCTCGGTGTAATGTGCCGGCGGCTGTGTGAAATGCTGCTTCTCATCCAGGCTTTCCTGTGTCAGCTTTGTCGACTCATCGATGGACTTTAACAGTACATTATTTTCTGCTTTCTCATCCTCATCGCTTGTGTAGACAGACATAAAACCGTCAAATGCGATCTTGGATGCAGAGACAGTAAAACGGTACTTTCCTGCACCGATCTTCACATTTGTTGTCTCGTAGACCGCAGACGCCATCCGGCTTGCCGCAAAGCGTTTCCAGATCAGCTGATACAGGCGGAACTGATCCCTTGAGAGGGATTCCTTCACCATCACAGGGGTGCGGGTAATATCGGACGGGCGGATCGCCTCGTGTGCATCCTGTATCTTGGCTCCACTCTTTTTCACAGTTGTCTGTGTTGCCGCATAGTTCTCTCCGTACACGCGGTTGATATAATCGTGTGCCTGTGCGTCTGCCTCCTCGGAGATTCGGGTGGAATCGGTACGCAGGTATGTGATCAGACCGACCGTTCCCTGTCCCTTGATGTCAACACCTTCATACAGCTGCTGGGCGATTCGCATCGTCTTCGAGATTGGGAAATTCAGCGCCTTAGACGCCTCCTGCTGCAGTGTACTCGTGGTAAACGGAAGCGGTGCTTTCTTCACCCTCTCCCCCTTCTTCACTTCGAGAACCTGAAACTCTTCCTTTCCCACTTCCGCTGTGATGCGGTCCATCTCCTCCTTCGAAGAGATCGTGATACGGTTCTTCTCATCTCCGTAGAACTTTGCAATTAACGGCTTCTTCTCGCCCGGGATCTTAAGCTCTGCCTCTAACGTCCAATACTCTTCCGGGATAAACGCATTGATCTCATCCTCCCTGTCGCAGATAATGCGAAGTGCAACAGACTGCACACGCCCGGCGCTCAATCCCCTCTTCACCTTTGCCCAGAGCAGCGGGCTGATCTTGTAACCTACCATTCTGTCTAAGATTCTTCTCGCCTGCTGCGCATTCACCAGATTCATGTCGATCTTGCGCGGCTGCTTTAAGGATGCCTTCACCGCACTCTGTGTGATCTCATTGAAACTGATACGGTTCACATCATCTTCCTCTAACTTCAGTGCCTTGCTCAAATGCCAGGATATCGCTTCCCCCTCACGGTCAGGGTCGGTTGCGAGGTACACCTTGTCTGCCTTCTTCGCCTCTTTCCGAAGCATGGCAAGGATATCTCCTTTCCCGCGGATTGTAATATATTTCGGTTCAAAGTCATGGTCCACATCCACGCCAAGCTGGCTCTTCGGCAGATCTCTCACATGCCCGTTGGATGCAACCACCTCATAATTCTTTCCTAAAAACTTCTTTATTGTTTTCACCTTGGCCGGTGACTCCACGATAACCAGGTATTTTGCCATTCACCCGTCTCCTTCCTCACATTATCAGATTTTTCGTATATAATAATTCTTGAACTTTTCGGTAATCATTTCTTTCTGGATCAGCCTCTGCAAAATATCTGCGAGCTGCGGCATCGTGTATCCGGTCTGCCGCAACAGCTCTTCCAGGCTTTTCGGTCGTAAACTCAAACAAGCATACACCATGCTTTCATCTTTTTCAAGTAATAATTTGTGAAAATTTTCCTGAGTGCCTTTTGTGATACCGCACAAATGTTCGGATTCTAAGAAGTCTTCGATGTCATTTATAATCCCTGCACCCTGCCGGATGAGGTCATTGCAGCCCTGGCTTAAAGTGTCTGTGATACGTCCCGGAACCGCATAGACATCCCTGCCCTGCTCTAAAGCAAAATCTGCTGTGATAAGGGATCCGCTCCTCTTTTTCGCCTCCACGACAATCACCATGTCACTGAAAGCAGATATGATCCGGTTCCTCGCCGGGAAGAGCTGTGCGAGCGGTCTTGTCTGTGGTGGGTACTCGGAGATAATCCCACCTGTCTCTAAGATCTGTTCATAAAGTTTCCGGTTCGACCACGGGTAACAGACATTCACGCCGCAGCCTAAGACCGCGTAAGTTCTGCCGCCTGCCGTAAGTGCGCCCTCATGTCCGCAGGAATCAATCCCGCTCGCTAATCCGCTGATGATCTCCACCCCATTTTCAGACAACCTCTGCCCGATTCGCCTTGCCATGGCACTGCCATATTCCGAGCACCGCCTCGCCCCGACAATTGCTGCCCTTCTCTTTGAGAAATCCGGCAGCCGCCCCTTCACATAAATGCTGTATGGCGGATCTGCAATATTTTTCAGCGGTTCGGGATACCGCTCCATCTCCCTGGAGATAAAGTCTATTCCACTTTCCATCAGCGCTGCATAGCGTTCCTCGAGATCCCAGTTTTTTTTCCGCTCACAGATTGCCTCAATCTGCCCCTCTGACAGCCCATAACTGTTCTCTAATTGTTCCCTGTTCATCTCATAGACTTCCCTGGCGCTTCCCACCTGCCCTAAAAGTCTTGTGATCGCCCTGTTACCGACTCCCGGAATATTCGACAGCCAATACTGATATTTCAATCTTTTTCACCTCCAGAACTGCCTGTCTATATTCCGGTAGCAGACAGCCTCGTTTAAATGGGAATCCCGGATCTTTTCTTCCCCGTCCATATCTGCAAGTGTCCGCGCCACCTTTAATATTTTATGATAAGAACGTGCCGTCAGATTCAATTTATTATAAATTCTTTCCATATATATAGTCTGATCCTCACTGAGGCTGCAAAATTCTGCTACCCGTGCTGCCGGGATCTGGCTGTTATAGGAAAAACTTTCTTTCTCATACCGCTTCCGCTGGATCTTATGTGCCTGTTCTACCCTGTTCCGGATTTTGGCAGAGTTCTCCTCTTTCTCCCTGCCGCTTAACTCCTCAAACTTCACCTGCGGTGCCTCCACACAGATGTCGATGCGGTCTAACAATGGCTGACTGATCTTATTGATATAGCGCTCGATCGCCGCTTCCGTACAGCGGCAGCGCTGCATGTCCGGATAGTAGCCGCATTTGCATGGGTTCATCGCGGCGACAAGCATGAAATCTGCCGGGTAATCATACGTTCCGTTCACCCGCACGAGACGCACCTGTTTTTCTTCCATTGGCTGTCTTAAGATCTCTATGGTACTCTGCTGGAACTCTGTGAGCTCGTCTAAAAACAGAACCCCTTTATGCGCCAGCGAGATCTCCCCGGGCTTTGGCACATTGCCACCACCCACAAGACCCTGTGCTGTGACCGTGTGGTGCGGACAGCGGAACGGGCGTTCCTCCATCAGCCCCTCTCTCTCGCCAAACATCCCGGACACACTGTAGATTTTGGAGAGTTCTAACTGCTCTTCCTCTGTAAGTGGCGGCAGGATCGTCGGAATCCGCATGGCAGTCATCGTCTTTCCCGCACCGGGCGGTCCCACCATAAGAAGGTTGTGCATCCCGCTGACTGCCACCTCGCAGGCTCTTTTTAGCGCCTTCTGTCCCTGGATATCCGCAAAATCCACACCCGCCTGTGGTTCCGTTTCCGCTTCTTTTTCTTCTTTTTTCTCATAGGTGCCTCCATTTAAGAGATAAAGTACTTCTTTGATATCGTGCACGGCATAGATCTCTATATTTTTGACAAGCTCTGCCTCCTGCCCGTTGTCCTGCGGCACAATACAGGCTGTAATTCCGCGCTCCCTTGCCTCGGCAACCATGGGAAGGATTCCGTTCACCGCCTTCACGTCCCCGTTTAAGCTGATCTCCCCTATAATCATTCTGTTTTCCAGCGCATCCTGGGGCACAAGTCCTAATGCTGCAAGGACTGCGATGGCAATCGGCAGGTCGAACCCGGATCCTGTCTTTCTGATATTCGCCGGGATAAAATTAATGGTGATCCGCTTTGCAGGCAGCAGAATGCCGCTGTTTTTTAATGCAGTACGCACCCGTTCCTTCGACTCTTTTACTTCCGACGCAAGAAATCCCACCATCTCAAATACCGGCATTCCATTGCTGACGTCCGCCTCCACATACACAGGCGTGCTCTTAATTCCCTGTATAATCGACGTTGTTACCAAACTATACAATTCAATTTCCTCTCTTTTTGCTTCTGGCGATGCTGCAGGGAACCCTGCCTCCGACTGTTATAAAATAAGATAAAGATATGGAATATTCGACAGAAGCCTCTCTACCTCTGTCGAATACGTTCAGTATAACACAATTTTTCTGTTTTTCAACCTGGTTTTTCTTCAAAAGCATGCTTTAGCTTCTCGATCGCCCGCTTTTCAATGCGGGACACATACGATCTGGAAATGCCAAGCTTTCTTGCGATTTCACGCTGTGTCATCATCTCCTTGTCGTAGAGCCCGTAACGGTTGATCATAATAAAAAGCTCCCGCCCCGTGAGCACCCTGGAAATGATTTCGTTCAGATACTGCATGTTCTGCGCCTGTTCCATCTGCTCCACAATATCCACGTCCTCACAGACCACCACATCCATCAGCTGGATCTGGTTGCCCTCTTTGTCTGTCCCGATCGGTTCGTAAAGGGAAACCTCTTTTGAAAGCTTCTTTTTTCCCCGGAAATACATCAACAGCTCATTGTCAATACACCTTGCCGCGTAGGTTGCCAGCCTGCTCCCGTAATCTCCCTTATAGGTTTTCACTGCTTTGATCAGCCCGATCGTCCCGATCGAGATCAGATCGTCCATGTCCTCCCCCGCACTCTGATATTTTTTCGCTATGTGTGCAACCAGGCGCATATTGCGTTCGATCAACACATTTCTTGCCGCAAGGTCACCATTTTTTAGCTGTCGCAGATATTCGTTTTCCTGTTCCCGTGTCAACGGAGATAAAAAAGTTTTCAACACGCACCTGAAATGCTTTGTTGTTACAGTTTATGACAGGAGATGCCTTCTGGTGCTTTTCCATTTTGCATTTCCAGGCAAAATACGTTATACTTGGAAAAAAACAGGAAGTTTGCTATATGGAAAGAACTTTTACTTATCACATCCCTAAGGCAGATGCCGGGATGACAATTTATGATTATCTGAAAAAAAATGGCTATTCGCACGCCGTTCTTGTACATCTGAAGAAAACAAAAGAGAGTGTCTTAAGAAACGGTATCTGGGACTATATGAATACCCGTCTTGCAGCAGGGGACACGCTGACCGTGCACTTAATTGAGCAGGACGGCTCGCCGAATATTGTCCCAGCCGCTCTCCCACTTGAGATCTGCTATGAGGACGAAGATATTCTTGTCATAAATAAAGACAAAAACACTCCGGTCCACCCGTCCATGAACCATTACGACCACACGCTTGCCAACGCTGTGGCTTACTACTATGCGGCTCAGGGAATTCCCTATACCTTCCGCTGTGCCAACCGGCTTGACCGGGATACAACCGGGCTGACCGTTCTCGCAAAGCATCTGCTCAGCTCTGCCATTTTAAATGACCAGGTGTCCCGCAGAGAGCTCCACCGGGAATACCTTGCCATCGTCTGTGGCACCGTCCCGGAATCCGGCATCATCGATGCACCGATTGCACGGAAAGAGGGTTCGACGATCGAACGTGTGGTCAGCTTCGAGCACGGGGAACGTGCTATCACGCACTACAGGCGGCTCGCCTGCAAGGACGGGCTTTCCCTTGTCCATCTGGTCTTAGAAACCGGAAGGACACATCAGATCCGTGTCCATATGAAGTATATCGGACATCCTCTGATCGGGGATTTCCTGTATTATCCTGATTTCACAAAAATAAGCCGGCAGGCGCTCCATTCCTACCGGCTTACATTCCATCACCCGATCACCGGGAAGCCGCTTGTCTTTACCGCGCCTCTCCCGCCGGACATGCTTGCCCTTTTTCCGGATGTCCTTCTTCCCTGAAACGGTCTGTCCACTCCTTTAAGGCTGCCTTCTCATAAGGCAGTCTGTGGCTTAAGATCTGTTCCCGGATAAAGGTGTTTGTCTCCTTCTCCCCTCTATCTGCAAGCATATAAAGCAGTAATTCCAAAAGTTCCCGCGTGTCATCGTGTAAAATATGCAACTCTTTTCCGTTCAGATAATAGCGCAGTGCGCTGTCCTCCCGGTACTTATCCTTCTGGTAGTTCTTCGAAGCCGCCACCCTGTCAATGTACATCTCCACGACATAGTTGACCGGCATCTTCATCCCGCAAAGTCCTTTGCGCTCTCCCTTATGTGGTCCTTCCTTATCCGGGATTCCATAATCAATCCAGTATTCCAGATGATGCTTGTTGCGTCCTTTGTGATGAAGCCATGCCGAAGAGTAGCCTACCGCTTCACGCTCCGCATTATTCGGGCTCATGGTTCCCTGATAATATTTGCACCCCACGACAAATTCCGTCGGGCTATACTTCGAGAGGTCATGCAACAGTCCCTGCCGGATCAACCCGACCTGAAAGCAGCCCTTCATCACTAGCATTTTATGATGATTAATCGTGCAAAAATGTTTCCAAATGTTCATTGCTTTACTTCCCTATCAAAATCACTGCCGTCTGAGCAGCCAGTGTTACTTTCTGCTGATTTGCTGCCGGTTCACCCGTTCCCTCAAACGGATCACCGTCTGCCCCTGTGTCCATCACACAGTACCACTTTCTCTTATCCGAAAGCTTCGGCAGCGCCAGTTCCCTGTTCTCCTCATGAAAATTATAGCCGATGTAGACCATATCGTCCGCTTCCCCATCTGCCTTCTTCGCATAGGCACCGTTGTACATCACGCCAAACGCGGCATCCTGTGGCTGGAAGCTGCTCACCCATGCATTCTGTGAGTGGAACGACAGATCCGGGCTTCCCAGATGCTTATAGTCATTTCCATGCATCGGCTTCTCCATCCGGATCACCGGATGCGCCTTACGGAACGTGGCAAGGTTCTTTACAAACGCAATAAAATCATCGCCGTATTCTCTCCGCCGCCAGTTCACCCAGCCGGTCTTATTGTCCTGGCAATAGGCATTATTGTTGCCCTTCTGGGAATTGGCAATCTCATCTCCTTCAAGCAGAAGCGGTACTGCCTGCGACAGAAATGTCATTGCAAGCGCCAGATACATCCGTTTCTTCCGAAGTGCCCGTACATACGCTCGGTTCGTCCGCCCTTCTGTGCCACAGTTCTGGCTGAAGTTGAACGCCATGCCGTCCGTATTTTCCTCGCCGTTCTCCTCATTGTGCTTCTCATTATAGGAGAAGACATCCGCAAGCGTGAATCCATTCTGGTTACTGAAATAATTGACAAAACCGACCGTCTCATTCTGTTTGCGCAGCTGATTGCAAAATTCCTCCGCCGTGCCTCCCTGATGGTTGACAAGCTTCCTTCCTGCATACAGAAACTCGTCATTATAAAGGAACAGATGCGGATACTGTTCCTTCCGCTCCCAAATCTCCTGTGGCAGATATGGCAGGAAAATCTTCGTCCGGGACAGATACGCATCAGCTGCAATCTCCATGATCGGAAGACCTTCCCCGATCAGATGGAATCCATCCACCCGGTACACACTGCTCCAGTCATGCAGTGCATCTAAAATCAGTGCCGGGTTCTCTCCACTGCCAAAGTACAGCTCCATCACGCACTCCATCCCATTCTCATGCAGGGTGTCGATGAACGACTTTAATTCAGCTGCTGCCTTCCCGTCCTTACTGTAGGATGCCTTCGGTGCAAAGTAAAAGCCTTTCGTGTAACCCCAGTAATTCAGCCGCGTCTCATTTTCTTCTGCCGGTGCAGACTCCGGGTACTCTGCAAGCCTGCTCTTTAAATATGCCGGAAGCTCCTGCTTCTCCTTCTGTTCGATCTCCTCAAACTCATACACCGGCATCAGCTCAACCGCCGTGATCCCCAGTTCCTTTAAGTACGGGATCCGCTCCGCTGCCGCAGCGAACGTCCCCTTCTTCCGTCCTCTTATTCCTGCATCCATGGAAAAACCGCGCACATGCAGCTTATACAGTATCAGTTCATTTCTTGCAAGCTTCGGCTGTACCGCCTTCCACGGATAACGTTCCTTCTCATAGCAGCCGCAGAGAGGCACTGTCCCCCGAATCCTCTCCAGGTCATTCCACCGCTCCCTGCCGATCAGCCGCTTCGCATAAGGATCCGTCTGAATTTTGCCATTGATGCGATAGTTATAAAAAACCCGCGTCATCTTCCGTCCTGCCAGGCAGACTGACCGGACGCTTCCCCTTGTGTATTCTGCCGGGACTTCAATCTCCTCTGTAATCTCCCGCTTCTCGTTGTAAATAACAAGTTCGCTGGTATTTTCCGGTTCACAGACAAATGTAAATGTCAGTCCTTCCACTGTCTGTTCCACGCCAAACTTGTTGTAATTGCCCTCTGTCACTTTGTAATCCATTTTCTATCCAGCCTTTACCTTTTTTCATCCAAATACCTGTTTTTATTATAGCGTTTTCCACCTGTTTTGTATAGGACGAAATATTTTTCAAAATTCACTTGACTTTTTTCTCCTCCCCGGCTCATACTTATAGCACAGGCAGAGGAATCCTGCATCGCGCAGGTACTCCATTGTCATGAATGATTAAGAAAAGATGAGGTGCTCCATGGCAGAGAAAAATCAGATCAACAACTTAGAAGACGACGATATGTTTGTAACACTTGACCTCGACGACGGAAGCAGCGTTGAGTGTCAGATTCTCACCATCTTCGAGGCAGACGGACGCGATTATATCGCACTTCTCCCTCTTGATGAGAATGGTGATACCAACGAGGATGGCGAAGTATTCATCTACCGTTATTCTGAGGATGCAGAAGGCAATCCTTCCTTAGAGAATATTGAAGACGATGACGAATACGAAGTTGTATCCGACCGTTTTGACGAGCTTCTTGACGAGGCAGAATTCGAAGATTTAGATGACTAATCTGTCTTCTGCCCCTTTGATTCTGAAATGAATCTTGAGATATCTGCATCTTTGTGGTTGATCTGTTTCACCGCATACAGATGCAGATATTTTTTTGCCCGGGTCATCCCGACGTAGAACATCCGGCGTTCCTCCTCAATCTCATTGTCGAGGACTGCCTTCCGGTATGGCATGATGCCTTCGTTGACATCAATGATATAGACTTCCCTGTATTCTAACCCTTTCGATGCATGTAACGTTGCAAGTGCCACACTCTCCTGGTTCGCATTCTGCTCTGCGAACAGTTTCTCTAACTCCTTCGTGTAGGCTTCCATATGGTCAAACCATTCCTCTGCCGTGCGATACCCCTTTGCGCTGTCCATAAGTTCATCTAAAATCTCATAGAGGTCATCCACATTCATCCTCCGGTAATCTGCGTACTCCTCACAGAATTCATCGTATCCGATCCCTTTGCGGATATAGTTTATCGCCGCATAAGGGCTTAATCCGGACAGAATCTCAATGTCCGCTTCCAACTTACGGATCCGCTCGGCAACCCACGGTTTCTCCTCAAATGCCCACTCCCAGACATCAAAAGAGACGATCTCGCTGTCTAGTGAATCCCTGCTGATATATCTTTTGGGCCGGTTCATGATCTGAAGAAAATCTTTCCGGTATCTGCTTCCGCCTGCTATCCTCAGATACGTACAGATATCCTTTGCAACCCAGTGTTCGTACAGGTTCGGGATCCGGTCTTTCATGCGAAACGGAATATTGTATTCCATCAGCTTTTCTGTCAGAAGCTGTGGCTGCGTGTTCGTGCGGAACAGAACAGCAAAGTCCTCATACCGTGCCCCACGCTCCACTTTGGTGCGGATCTCCCAGATAATCCTCTCGATCTCTTCCCTCTGGTTTTTAAAAATCTGGCAGTCCACCGCACTCTCCGCCGGCACCGCCGCCTGAATATTCTTCGGGAACCGCTCCCTGTTGTGGTCGATCAAACAAAGCGACGCATCCACGATCTCTTTCTGTGACCGGTAGTTCGTGTCGAGAAGCAGCTGTACAGCATCCGGGTAATCATCCCTAAAGTGCAGCATAATCTCCGGCCTTGCTCCCCGGAAACGGTAAATAGACTGGTCGTCATCCCCCACCACAAACAGGTTATTTTCCGGCTTTGCCAGCATCTTAATGACATCGAACTGAATCTTATTGATGTCCTGAAATTCATCGATTAAAATATAACGGAACTTTCTCTGCCATGCCCCCAGTATATCCTGCCGCTCCCGGAACAGCTCATAAGTATAGACTAACATATCGTCGAAATCGATCAGCCTCTGTCCATACAGATAGGATTGATACTCCTGGTATAGTTTCCGGAAGATATCTTCAGCACAATTGGTGGAATAGTAATGTTCGATGGAAACTCCTGTATTTTTTACTGTACTGATTTCCCCGAGAATGGATGTGATAAATTCTGCCTCATCTTCATACTCCAACTGTTTTTTCTGCACAAGTTCCCGCATAAACGCATACTTTTGCTCTTCCCGGATAATGTTACTGGCATTATAGTGATAGGCATGTTTTAAAATACTGAAATAAACGGCATGAAATGTTCCGAATGTGACCGGGCAGTGTTCCTCCCCCATCAGCTTTAAGAAGCGCTCCTTCATCTCCATTGCCGCAGCCTTCGTGAACGTAATCACTAAAATCTGCGCCGGATCGACCCCACGCTCTCTGATCAGATACCGTGTGCGCTCTGTCAGAACAGCAGTCTTCCCGGAACCGGGACCCGCCAACGTCAGACACGGACCTTTAAAATGGTGAATTGCTTTCACCTGAGAATCATTATATCTTTTTTCCATAGAACCTCGTAATGGTAAAAATGCTGTTGTTCCGGTCCCTGTCTGTGCAGGGCACCGGAACAGCGCAGCTTTAAACTGCTGCCTGAAGCATCTCAATTCCTTTTTTGATTCTGGCAATAGATTCCTCTTTGCCAAGGATCTCCATAAGCTCTGTCGCTCCACCAGGTGTCATCTGCTTGCCGGATACAGCGGTACGGATCGGCCACATAACATAACCGTTCTTTACCCCCTTCTCTGCCACATACTCACAGAGCATTGCATACAGGGCGTCGTTGCTGTAATCTTCCTGTGCCTCTAATCTCGGAAGCAGGTCTGTCAGTACCTCTAAGGATGTCTGTGTATTCGTCTTCATCTTCTTGTGGGTGTACATTGCCACATCATACTCCGGAAGTGCCTCGAAGAAGTCGATATGGTCTGCGATATCCGGGAAAACCTCAATTCTGGTCTTAACCATCGCTGCGATCTTCTTGAAATCAAGATCTTTGGAGATCACTTCTTTGATATATGGAAGTGCCCTCTCATAGAATGCATCAAAATCCATCGCTTTGATGTACTCGCCGTTCATCCATTTTAACTTTGTATAATCAAAAACAGCAGGTGATTTGCTGATTCTGTGATAATCAAATTCCTTGATGAGTTCATCTAAAGTAAAGATCTCACGGTTGTCCTCCGGGCTCCAACCAAGCAGTGCGATATAGTTCACAACTGCCTCTGTGAGGAATCCCTGTTCGATCAGGTCTTCGAAAGAGGAATGTCCGCTTCTCTTAGAAAGCTTCTTATGGTTCTCGTCTGTGATCAGCGGCAGATGGATATATACCGGTGACTTCCAACCGAATGCATCGTAAAGTCTCTGATACTTCGGTGAGGATGACAGGTATTCATTTCCTCTGACAACATGGGTGATATTCATCGTATGGTCATCTACAACGTTGGCGAAATTATAAGTCGGATATCCGTCAGATTTGATTAAAATCATATCATCAAGCTCTGCGTTCTCCACGGTAATATCTCCGTATAACTCATCATGGAATGTTGTGGTTCCCTCGTTTGGAATATTCTGACGGATAACGAATGGCTTGCCTGCCGCAAGGTTCGCCTCTACCTCCTCCTTTGACAGGGACAGACAGTGCTTGTCATAGATCATGATCTCCTTGCCCTCTACTACCTCAGTCTTTAAGGATGAGAGACGCTCTTTGTCGCAGAAGCAGTAATATGCCTCGCCTTTCTCGACAAGTTCCTTGGCATACTTCATGTAGATTCCGGTCTTCATACGCTCACTCTGTACATACGGACCATATCCGCCATCCTTGTCCGGACCCTCATCATGGACGAGGCCTGTCTCCTGTAATGTACGGTATATAATATCAACTGCCCCTTCCACAAAACGTTCCTGGTCAGTATCCTCAATACGAAGCATAAAGTCTCCGCCTTCATGCTTTGCAATTAAAAACTCATATAATGCAGAACGTAAATTGCCGACATGCATTCTTCCTGTCGGACTTGGTGCAAATCTTGTTCTTACTTTGCTCATTTTCTTTTTCCTGCTTTCTTCTATACTTCCGGCATCCTCGCTTCCTAAAATGCCATTTATGATTATATAATATCTTTTTCATTCTGGCAAGATACCATCTACCAGTGTCCTGATAAATTCCATAGCACAGAAACACAAAACAGAATCCGGACTGCCATCCGGATTCTGTATATAGAAACGATTCTTATTATCTTCTATTCACGGTGCATGGAGAAGCTTTCCATGTCGTAATTCTTCAGGTTCTCATGGATTCCACGCGCATCTGCGTTGCCAATCAGCGCATCCCGGTTCTTCTTGGAAGAGATCTGATCGTTGAATGCACTTGGTCCGCCGACACATCCACCTTCGCATACCATACCTTCAATAAAGTCTTCCGGCAGTCTCTTCGCTTTCATCAGAAGAAGTGCCTTCTTACACTCTGCTGCGCCATTACACTTGCATACCTTCGCATCGATCTCATCCTCAGATTCCTTTAAGCTCTGTAATACAGCTGCGGTTACGCCGCCTGCATTGGCAAATCTCTTGCCGTATACAGAAGACTCCTGATAAGCATTCTCATCTGGCTCTAAGGTGACACTCTTCGCTTTCATGATCGCGCGGATCTCAGAGTAGGTTAATACATAATCTGCATTTCCCTCGATCTTCTGATCCTCCACCTCAGACTTCTTTGCTACACAAGGTCCGATAAATACGGTCACTGCCTCCGGATCCTTTGCCTTGATCATGCGGGATACCGCTGCCATCGGGGAGATCGTTGTGGAAATACAGTCTGCAAGCTCCGGGAAGTGCCTTCTTACCATATTGACAAAACCTGGGCAGCAGGAAGTCACTTTCTTCTTGCCTTCCTTATAGGCTTCTGCCCACTCTTCTGCCTCGTAAGCTGCTGTCATGTCTCCGCCGAGACCCACTTCGAAGAAACCGTCAAAGCCGACTTTTTCCATTGCTTTCTTCCAGCTGTTCATCGTGATATCAGCTCCGAACTGACCCTCTGTTGCAGGTGCAGCCATCGCATAGACTTTCTTGCCCGACTTTAACGCCTCAATGACTTTTACAATATAGGTCTTAGAACCGATTGCGCCGAACGGACAGCTATGGATACATTTTCCACAGCGGATACACTTCTTCTCATCAATAACAGAAATACCGTACTCATCGTATGTAATCGCATTGACCGGGCAGCTGAACTTACATGGTCTCTTCAGATGTGCGATCGCATTGTAAGGACAGGCCTGTGCACATCTTCCGCACTCCTTACATTTCTGCGGGTCAATGTGGGAACGAAGTCTTCCCGGCTCGATCGCGCCGAATTTACATGCATTGATACATGCCTTTCCGAGACAGTTCTGGCAGTTCTCTGTTACGGTGTAACTGGAGATCGGGCAGTCCTCGCACGCAGAGCTGATAACCTGGATCACATTTCCATCATCGATCGGTCCTGGTGCCTTTCCCTCTGCAAGTCTGACTCTCTGTCTGATAATCTCTCTTTCTTTATAAATACAACAACGGAACTGTGCGGTTGGTCCAGGGATTAACTGGGT
>CAKRFH010000012.1:0-38751 GCA_934320555.1 uncultured Roseburia sp. | reverse complement strand
CCTTGGTTATTATCTTGTAGAATCCAGTACAGGTGCACTCTGTTCTTTAACTACAACAAATAATCAGGTAAGTATCACAGAGAAGAATGGAGTTCCTTCTGTAGAGAAGAAAGTACAGGAAGATTCTAAAACAGCAGGTGCAGCAGATGAATATGGTGATACTAATACCGCTGATATTGGACAGACTGTTTATTTCAAGACTACGATCACAGCACAACTAGGAGCAGAGAAATATGTGCTACATGATACGATGAGTGAGGGGTTGACATTTGATGCTGACTCAGTAGCAGTGAGCTGGACGAATAAGTCAGGAGAAGATCAGAGAACCGTTACTGCCTCGAATGATTATACAGTAATGACTCCAGGAACAGAAGAAACAGGAAAATGTACATTTGAAATTAAATTCACAAAGGATTTCTGTGATAATCTTAAAGCCAATGACAAACTCATCGTTACCTATACTGCAACACTGAATGAAAAAGCTAGTATTGGGGCAACATCAGGTAACACGAACGAAACAAAGCTTACTTATGGAAATAATAAGGAGACAGAAAAAAGCACAACAACTACAAAAACCTTCGAACTTCCAGTATTCAAATATACAGAAAAAAACGATGGAACGAAAACAGGACTTGCAGGTGCAAAATTTGTTCTAAATAAGGATAGCAGCAATTCTGCTGCTGCACCAATTCAACTTGTATCGATTGATACACCGACAGGTAAAACAGGTGATTATTATCGTGTGGCAAAAACAGGTGAGTTAGGAATTACAGAAATCACTACTACGGATTCCGGTAAATTCACAATCCAAGGTCTTGATACGGATACATACTATCTTCACGAGACAAAACAACCAGACGGATACAACAAGCTGAAAGAGTCAGTAAAAGTAGAAATTGATGAAAATGGAGTTATTACTGTCGGTACTGATGCAACAGTGGTTAATGAAGTAGAAGTTTTAAATAACACCGGTTCCCTTCTTCCAACCACCGGTGGACGCGGAACAACAATCCTTTATGTGTTAGGTGCATTGCTTGTACTTGGATCAAGCGTAGTACTGATCACAAAGAGAAGAATGAAAGAATAACATCCTTGTTGTACAGGAAATGCGGCAGTAGGGCTGCTGCATTTCCATGTATAGCAGTAAGGAGAGCGTTGTAAATAAAGGGAATGGAGCATTTTATATGAGAAAGCATTTATCAACAATCATTGCCGCGATCATTTTACTTACAGGACTGTCCTTACTGCTGTACCCGACCGTCAGTAATTTTTGGAATGCAAAGCATCAGTCCCAGGCGGTTGCAGAATATTCGGAACAGATCGGGAAATTAGAGGACAGCGAGAAAAAGAAGGAATTAGAAAAAGCAGAAGAATATAATGAGACGATCGCTGCGGATGCAGGACGTTTTACTCCGTCACAGGAGGAGACGGAACTGTATGAGAGCCTGTTAGATGTCGATGGAACCGGAATGATGGGATATATCACGATCCCGGAGATTAAATGCAAGCTTGCGATTTATCATGGGATAGATGATTCGGTTTTACAGGTTGGAGTCGGACATTTAGAAGGCACATCATTGCCGGTTGGCGGCAGCGGCACACACTGTGTGCTGTCGGGGCACAGAGGACTTCCGAGTGCGAAGCTTTTTACAGATCTTGACCGTCTGCAGGAGGGAGATATTTTCCTCTTGCATATTTATGACCAGGTATTTACTTATGAGATCGACCAGATCCGCATCGTAGAGCCAGGGGATTATGGTTTGTTAGAGATCGAGGAAGGAAAGGACCTGTGCACACTTCTTACCTGTACACCGTATGGAATTAACACACAGAGACTGTTAGTGCGCGGAACCAGGATTGAAAACCGTTCAGGAGAAGAGACAAGGGTGACCTCGGATGCAGCGAAAATAAGTACACTCGTTGTAGCGGCGTGCATTGCGGTACCGCTATTGATCCTCTGTTTGATTGTAGTAGATGTAACAGACAGACATTCCGGAAGAAAGAAGAGTGAGAAAGAGAAATGAAGCATAAGAAGAAAATAGGGATATTGACATTTATCATGATCCTCTCCTGGATTTTGCAGAGTACACAGAGTTTGGCAGCAACGCTTCCGAAGGGCAGCATTTCGATCGTCTGCCCGGTAGAAGGAATGGAGCTTTCGCTGTATCGCGTGGCAGATTATGACGAAGACGGCAGCTTTACCCTGACAGGGAGCTTTGCAAAGTATGCGGTTTCCTTAAAGCAGGACGATCAGGAAGGCTGGCAGGGAGCGGCATATACGCTTTCTGACTGCGCCGGGCGTGACAATATCCGTGCCGATGCCGCAGGAAAAGCAGGAAGTGATGGGACGGTTTGTTTTACGGATCTGACGCGCGGACTGTATCTGGTGCGTGGACAGCAGACGGAGAGCCAGGATGGTGGAAAGACCGTTCTTTATACGCCGCAGGTTGCGTTGATCGCACTTCCGGATGCAGCATCTGGCACAGATCCTTATCAGGTGACCGGAGTTTTGAAATACGAAAAGAAGGAATGGCAGACCGGAACGAAAAGGAAGCTTCATGTGCTAAAGGTGTGGAAGCAGGATACGGAAAAGAGCCGCCCGGCATCGATTGAAGTCGAATTGCTCCGGACGGATGCAAATGGAAACACAACAGTTGTGGACAGACAGGTATTGAAGAAGGATAACCAGTGGTCCTACACCTGGGAGGATCTTTCCGCACAGGTACAGTGGAGTGTGACAGAGAAGGAAGTGCCGGCCGGATATACGGAAAGCACCGGGAGGGAAGGAAATACGGTGATCCTTACGAACACAGCGACAGTGGCTGTACAGGAACCTGATGCCGTGACTGCACAGAAGTTGCCGCAGACCGGACAGCTGTGGTGGCCGGTTCCACTGCTTTTGGTGGCAGGTGCAGGTTGTCTGCTGACCGGAAGAAAGCTCCGTCATTCGAAAGAAAATCAGGAAAAGTAAGAGCAATGAAGAAGAAAAAAAATTGGGCAGGATGCGCCATGACTTGTCTTGGCATCCTGCTTTTGTCAGCAGCGCTATTGTTATTTTTTTATAATGTATGGGACAGCCGCCGCGCAGAACAGAACGTGGAAGTTATTTTGCAGGAGTATGAAAAAGAAGAGCAGAAGATTTTAGAGGATGGCAGTGCCGTGGATGGAGACATCCCAGACTATCAGCTGGATCCGGAAATGGAGATGCCGGAGATCGCATTGGAGAGCGCAAATGGTGCGGCATGTATCGGGACGCTGGAGATTCCGTCGTTAGACCTCACGCTGCCGGTCATGAGCGAGTGGAGCTATCCGCTGCTGAAGCTTGCCCCTTGCCGTTATGCAGGCAGTGTCTATCAGGGGAATCTGGTGATCGCTGCGCATAATTATAAAACCCATTTCAGAAAGATCAGGACGCTTTCGGAAGGAAGCGAGGTACGTTTTACTGATGCAGCCGGAAACGTATTTGTATATCATGTCGCAGTGGTCGAGGCACTGACAGCGCAGAGCGTGGAGGATATGATAAGCGGCGGGTGGCCGCTCAGCCTTTTTACCTGCACTGCGGATGGAAAGAACCGGGTGACGGTGCGCTGTGAGTAGACCACAGCTTTTTAGACCCGTATGATGAACTTGACAAGATCACAGTTTTCATACTTTTTGGTGAAATAATTTGACATTTCCGGAAAGGATGTATAAAATTGTAAGTTAGTATGTAATCTCCCAAAACAGGCGGTTGCAGGGTGTCTGTCCGCAGAAGGGACGGACATGTTACAGAACAGAAAATGAAAGGAAAGAAGTTATGAAGAAAATCTTGGATTTGATCACAGACGAAGTAACGAAAGCATTCACAGAGTGCGGCTATGATGCAAAGTATGCGAAGGTTACTTTGTCCAACAGACCTGATCTTTGTGAATATCAGTGTAACGGTGCCATGGCAGCAGCCAAGGAATATAAGAAAGCACCGTTTATGATCGCAGACGAAGTGGCAGAGAAGCTTGCTGCAAATAAAATCTTTGCAATGGCAGAATCCGTAAAACCGGGATTCTTAAATTTAAAAATCGACGAGGCTTATCTTGCAGATTACGTTGCAAAAATGCAGGAGGATGACGGACGCTTCGGTTGTGAGAAGACAGATGCCCCGAAGACGATCATGATCGATTACGGCGGACCAAACGTTGCAAAACCACTCCATGTCGGACATCTGCGTTCTGCCATCATCGGCGAGAGTGTGAAGCGTATCGGCAAGTTCATGGGGCACAATGTGATCGGTGACGTACATCTCGGTGACTGGGGACTTCAGATGGGTCTTATCATCACAGAGTTGAAAGCAAGAAAACCGGAGCTCGTTTACTTTGATGAAGCCTACACCGGAGAATATCCGGAAGAAGCACCGTTTACGATCTCTGAGTTAGAGGAGATTTACCCGACAGCCAGCGGAAAGTCCAAAGAGGATGAGGCATATAAGGAAGCTGCCATGCAGGCAACATTCGAATTACAGCACGGCAGACGCGGCTATCAGGCACTGTTAAAGCATATTTTAAATGTATCTGTGACAGATTTAAAGAAAAATTATGCGAACTTAAATGTTTCCTTCGAGTTATGGAAGGGAGAGTCTGATGCACAGCCGTATATCCCGGATATGGTGCAGAAGATGAAGGATGACGGCTTCGCTTATATCAGCGATGGAGCCCTCGTGGTAGATGTCAAAGAGGATACCGATACAAAGGAGATCCCGCCGTGCATGATCTTAAAATCAGACGGAGCTTCCCTTTACAATACGACAGACCTTGCCACGATGGTATGGAGAATGAAGGATTATAACCCGGATGAGATAATTTATGTGGTTGACAAGCGTCAGGAGTTATACTTCACACAGGTATTCCGCTGTGCCAGAAAGACCGGCATTGTAAAACCGGAAACAGAGTTAAAGTTCTTAGGCTTTGGCACGATGAACGGCAAGGATGGAAAGCCATTTAAAACCCGTCAGGGCGGTGTCATGCGGTTAGAGCACTTAATCTCCGGAATCAACGAGGAGATGCTTGCCAAGATCCAGGAGAACCAGAAGACAAAGGAGAACCTCGGCATCAGCACAGAGGAAGCAGAGAACACAGCCAAAACAGTTGCACTTGCAGCAATTAAATACGGCGATCTGAGCAATCAGGCCAGCAAGGACTATATCTTTGATATCGACCGTTTCACTTCCTTTGAGGGAAACACAGGCCCATACATCCTGTATACGATCGTTCGTATTAAGTCTATTTTAAATAAATATCACGGACTTGGAAAAGATGAGAGCGGTGCGGCAATCGAGCCAGCACATTCCAAAGGAGAGAAAGATCTGATGTTAGAGCTCTCCAAGTTCAATGCTGTTATGGAGAACGCATTCGAGGAGACAGCACCACACAAGATCTGTTCCTATATTTACGATCTTGCCAATGCATTCAACAGCTTCTATCACGGAACCAAGATTATGTCCGAGGAGAACGAAGCAGTCCAGAAGTCATACATCCGTCTGTTAGAGCTGACAAAGTCTGTTCTCGAGACCTGCATTGATGTACTGGGATTTTCTGCTCCGGAGAGAATGTAAGAAGCGGATAACAGTCATAAAAAGAAAGACAAGTCATAAAATTAGTCATGGGAGAAAATCCTGTGGCTAATTTTTTTCCAAAAAATGCGAAAAGGAGGGAGAGGTGATGCAGCTTTTTCTGATCTTTCCCGTGGCAATGCGCGGGTGGCTGGCGGAGTACCGTGGATTCGAACAGCACTTAGAGGAGATCCGGGTGCGGACCGGACAGCCGTTTCAGTTCCTGTATGGGGACCGGAGTTATTTTCTGTGCAAAAGAGGGGAAAACTTTTATTTCGTAAAGGAGAAGGAACCAGCAGTGGCAGAGGACGGTTACCGCGCGACCGGGGATATGGTGCGGGAGATGTTAAGCTATATCAGCAGATATTCGCTGTACGCGTATCAGGAGGAGCTGCGGGAAGGGTTCTTAACGATTGCGGGCGGACATCGGGTCGGCGTTGCCGGACAGGCGGTGCTGTCCGGGGGAAGGGTTACCGGGATTTGCCCGGTTACGTTCCTTAATATACGCATTGCACATGAGAGAAAGGGGAGTACCAAAGCGGTATGGCGTTTTATCAGGGAGAGGGATACGGTATACAATACACTGATTCTGTCCGCACCGGGTGCCGGTAAAACGACGATGTTAAGAGACCTGATCCGAGCTGTCTCCGACGGGGAACTGTGCGGTGTATGTAAAAAGACGGGAGTGGTCGACGAACGGTGTGAGATTGCGGCGGCAGACCACGGGGTACCGCAGACAGATCTTGGCCCGGTCACGGATGTATGGAGCGGCTGTGGCAAGACGGACGGGATACGGATGCTCTTACGGTCGATGTCGCCGGAGGTGCTTGCTGTGGATGAGCTCGGAAACGAGGCAGATTTTGCGGCGGTGGAGGAGGTGGTAAACTGTGGCTGTAAGGTGCTCGCGACGATCCACGCAGGGAGCATGGAGGAACTCTCAGAACGAAAAGGGGTACAGGGCTGGATGGAAAAAGGTATTTTCCAGCGTTTTCTCCATCTGGAAAAGAAAAAAGATGGGACAAGGAGGATGACTGTGTACGACAAAACAGGAAGAAAGATCGGAGAGACAGAATGAAGCTTCTCGGATGTCTTCTGGTACTGCTTGCCAGCATCGGGTATGCGTGGCAGACCGGAAGGGAGTTAAAGGAGCATGTAAAGCTTCTCTATGAAATCCGGAAGCTTTTGTCGGATATCGAGGCGGAAGCTTCCTATACAATGGCACCGATGGAGGTGATCCTGACGGAGATGGCAGGAAAATATCCGTCAGTACTTGGAACTATCTGCGCACAGACCGGAAGTCTTTTAAGAAAACGGGAGATGGGAAGCGGAAGCGGGATCTGGAAGAGTGTGGTCCACGATGCGGCGGGGGAGCTGGGGCTGACAGAGGAGGAGCAGGAGCTTTTCGAGGAGGCGGGGAACGCTTTCTTCGGGAAAAGCTTGGAGGAAAATGAAAAAAACTATGCACATTATATGGAACGGCTCGGGTATGTGACGAACCGGGCGAGGGAGGAGCGGTGGGAAAAACAGAAGGTGCACCAGACGATCAGCATTATGTGCGGGCTGTTTGTAATTCTTCTGCTTCTGTAAATGGCGCTGTGGAAAGGCAGGAACTTTATGAGTGTGAATCTGATTTTTAAAATTGCTGCAGTGGGCATTCTGGTGACGATTTTAAGCCAGGTGTTAAAGCACAGTGGGCGGGAAGAGCATGCGTTTCTCTTAAGCCTGGCAGGACTTATCATCGTGCTGTTTTGGATTGTTCCGTATATTTATGAACTGTTTGAGACCATGCAGTCGTTATTTGCATTGTAGAGGTGGTGGCGATGGATATTGTAAAAATAGGAATCTTTGGCGTGGCGGCGGCTTTTCTTGCACTCCTGCTTGGACAGTGGAAAAAGGAGTACAGCATCTTTATAAGTATCGCAGCCGGTCTTTTGATTTTTGCCGCGGTGGTCACGAAAGTACAGGTCATACTGGATTTCACACAGAAGTTAGAAAATCTTGCCGCAGTGGACAGCGGATACATACGGCTCGTGATCAAAATGGTGGGGATCACATATGTGGCAGAATTTGCGGTGAATGTGTGCCGGGATGCGGGTTATGCCGCGATCGCAGGGCAGATCGAGAACTTTGCGAAGCTCTCAATTCTCGGACTCAGCCTGCCGGTGCTAAGTGCCTTTCTTGAGCTGATCGGGAGTCTGTTATGAGGAGTGTGCAGGGAAAAAGAATGGCAGGTCTGTTATTTCTGATTTTGCTTTTCCTGATACCGTGTAACGCGTATGCCGTGACAGAGAAGGGACAGAGTCAGGGGACGGAAGCGTATCTGGAAGAGCTGTACGGGCTGACAGATTTTTCCGGGGCCGATCAGGCTTTGGAGGGGGAGACGGCGCTGTCTTTTACAGAGATTGTGAAGCTGCTTTTAAGCGGCGGTTCCTTCCAGGAGACGTGGGAAACTCTGTTAGAGGAAGTGAAGACGCAGATTTTTGGCGGGATGGAACAGAACCGGAAGTTGTTAGCGGAGGTGGTGATGTTAGCGGTACTCTTCTCGGTCATCAAGAATTTTACCGGAGCCTTCGAGGCAGCGTATGTGGGAAACCTGTGCTTTGTGATGGTTTATAGCGTGATTGCGGTGCTGCTGCTGAAATCGTTTCTGGTGTTCCGTGAGACCGTGGAGACTGCCCTGACGCAGTGCATCGATTTCATGCGTGCCTTTGTGCCGACGCTCTGCATCAGCATGGTCTTTACATCGGATACGGCAAGCTCGATCGGGTTTTATCAGTTAGCGTTCGTGGTGATCTATCTGGTGGAGAGCGTATTTTGCTATGTGTTCCTCCCTGTGATACAGGTGTATATTCTGTTGGAAATCTTTGTTCATCTGCTTCCGGAGGAAAAGTTTTCAAATCTGACGGAGCTCTTCCGCGATGTCATCGGATGGGGCATGAAAATTTCCGGGGCGGCGGTGATCGGCTTAAATGTAGTGCAGGGGCTGATTGCCCCGGCGAAAGACAGACTGGGACAGGGGATTCTTGGAAAGACGGCAGCGGCGGTGCCGGGGATTGGCAATACCGTAAGCAGTGCGATCGAACTGATGTTTGGAACAGGAATGGTGTTAAAAAACGGGATTGGGGCAGCAGGTGTGTGCGTCCTTTTTCTGCTCGGACTGTTCCCGATGATAAAGGTGGCGGTCCTGATCCTTTTCTGCAAGGTGGCGGCGGCAGTGACGGAGCCGGTCACGGACAGGCGGATCGCAGGCTGCTTAAAAGGGATGGCGGAGGGAGGCATGCTGTATGGAAAGCTGCTAGGCTATGGAATCCTGCTTTTTTTACTGACCATCACGCTGGCAGTGGCGTCCTCCGGGCTTGCCCATTAAAGGAGGGGGAGGTTTGTGCAAGCACTTATGCATTACATGAAGGGGTATCTGATCCTCTTTTTTATCCTGATGGTGCTGACGGAGGCGGCAGGGGAACAATACCGGAAATACATCTCTTTTTTCACCCGGATGCTTCTGGTGCTGGGGCTTCTCTATCCAATTTTGAACTGGACAGGAGAGACGGATGTGTTAAAGCAGCAGATCGAATATGAGACATTCTGGCAGCAGTTGGAGGAGGCGAGACTTGATGCGGAGAAGATCACGTATCAGGACAATTATGTGAAAACGTATGAGGATGCCATCGCGCTTGACATGACGCAGATGGCGGAAAGTTATCAGTTTGCAGTGAAGGAGATTACAGTGACTATGACGAAACAGTATGAGATTGACAGAGTGGAAATGACATTATCTGACCCGGAGAAGGAAAACATTGTGATCGGGAAGATCGAGTGGAACGGGGAGGAGCAGAAGGAGACACAGACGAAGGAGCATGCCTATCAGAAATTAAAGGAACAGCTCATCCGGTATTACCAGCTGTCAGAGGAACAGCTTGATATCGTGTATCAGGGATAAATAATATCTGGCAGGAGGAGATCATGGCAAAATGGGATGCTTTTTTCCGGGAGAAAAAATGGAAAAACATGAAAAAGAGCGACTGGATCGTGCTTGCGCTTGGCGGGGTACTGCTGCTGATCCTTGCAATGCCGGTTTCGGAGAAAAAGAACACGGATGCCGCTAAAGCCACAGATACGGTGACACAGGTGGCAGAGGCGCAGGGGGAGACGGCGGAGGAAGCCTATACCCTTTACCTGGAGAGAAAGCTTGCAAATCTTCTCGGGAAAATGGACGGCGCCGGAAAAGTAAAAGTGATGGTCACGCTCGCAGATGCCGGGGAGAATGTGGTGGAGAAGGACACGAACAGACAGGACAATGAAGTGGGGGAACAGGATGCATCCGGCGGGAGCAGGACAACCACGGAAAAAAGGGAGGAGAGCACGACGGTCTATGTGGAAAATGGCAGTGACAGCTACCCCTATGTGAACCGTAAAATTCTGCCGACGGTGGAGGGCGTGGTTGTCGTTGCGGAGGGCGGGGACAATCCAACGGTCATCTCAAATATTTCAGACATGGTCATGGCATTATTCAGGGTGGAAGCACATAAAATAAAAGTAGTGAAAATGAATCCCGGGGAGGAATAACAGTGAAGAGAATTTTTCGGAAAAATCAATTGGTCATCACAGCGCTTGCCTTCATGATCGCGGTGGCAGGATATTTCAGCTACATGAATAACAATGCAGACATACAGACAGCCGGAAAGGATGCAGATGTAGGAGCGTTAGAGGAAGATTATGAGATTTCGGATGAGGAATTGGCGGTGGATGATATTTTTATCGCAGAGGAAGATCCGTCTGATGCAGAGACCGCAGGAACCGATACGGCGGCAGCGCAGGAGACTGCAATGGCTTCGGATACGGAGAACGTGGCAGATGGAGAGACTGGTGCAGACAACGTTGACAATCCGGGCGAGGCAGTGCTCACGGGGACAACAGTGGCGAACTTAGACTATGCGTCCGAGATGAAGTTAAACCGTGAACAGATCCGCTCGAAAAACAAAGAGACACTGCTTGAGATCGTCAACAATGCAACAGTGTCCGATGAACTAAAGCAGGATGCCATCCACAAAATGATTGCAATGACAGACATTGCGGAGCGGGAAAACGCCGCAGAGATGCTTTTAGAAGCGAAGGGATTTACGGATGTGGTTGTGAGCATCACGGACGAGAGCTGCGATGTCGTGCTGGATATGGGTGAGGTGACAGATGCAAAACGGGCGCAGGTGGAGGATATTGTGAAAAGAAAAACAAACATTGCGGCTGAACAGATTATTATCACGCCGATCGTGGTCGGGGAAAAGTGAAGTTTTACTTGCTTTTCGCAGAGGAACGTTATATCCTAGTAATTGCTGATATTTTGGGTTTTATTATTTGGAGGATATATTTTGGCTGATTTAAGAAAAGAAATAGAAAAAAGACGTACCTTTGCGATCATTTCCCATCCGGATGCCGGTAAGACGACACTGACGGAGAAGTTCCTGCTTTACGGAGGAGCCATCAACCTGGCAGGCTCTGTAAAAGGAAAGGCAACGGCAAGACACGCGGTGTCCGACTGGATGGAGATTGAGAAGGAGAGAGGTATTTCCGTAACCTCGTCTGTATTACAGTTTAATTACGGCGGATACTGTATCAATATTCTGGATACACCGGGACATCAGGATTTCTCAGAGGACACATACCGTACATTAATGGCAGCGGATTCCGCAGTCATGGTCATCGACGGTTCGAAGGGTGTCGAGGCGCAGACAAGAAAGCTTTTTAAAGTATGTGTCATGCGCCACATCCCGATTTTTACATTCATCAATAAGATGGACCGCGATGCCAACGATACATTCGACCTGTTAGACGAGATTGAGAAGGAGCTCGGGATCGCAACCTGTCCAATCAACTGGCCGATCGGTTCCGGTAAGGGCTTTAAGGGTGTTTATGACCGCAACACGAAAGAGGTCATGACGTTCTCTGACACATTAAAGGGAACGAAAGAGGGAACCGAGAAGCATATCCACATTGACGATCCGGCTTTGGTGGAAGAAATTGGTGAAGCAGCAAAAGAGAAGTTATTAGAGGAGATCGAACTGTTAGACGGAGCCAGCGCAGAGTTTGATATGGAGCTGGTGTCAAAGGGTGAACTCTCCCCTGTATTTTTCGGTTCTGCACTGACCAACTTCGGTGTGGAGACCTTTTTACAGCATTTCCTGAAGATGACTTATTCCCCGCTTCCGAGAAAAGCGGATATCGGTATGATCGATCCGTTCCAGGAAGAGTTCTCTGCTTTTGTCTTCAAGATTCAGGCGAATATGAACAAGGCACACCGCGACCGTATCGCATTTATGAGAATCTGTTCCGGCAAGTTCGAGGCAGGTATGGAAGTGACCCATGTGCAGGGCGGCAATAAGAAGATCAAGCTTTCCCAGCCACAGCAGATGATGGCACAGGAGCGCCACATTGTCGATGAGGCATATGCGGGAGATATTATCGGTGTGTTCGATCCGGGCATTTTCTCCATCGGAGATACGCTCACGACAGCAAAACCGTTCCAGTTCGAGGGAATCCCAACGTTCGCGCCGGAGCATTTCGCGAGAGTGCGCCAGGTCGACACAATGAAGAGAAAGCAGTTCATGAAGGGCATGCAGCAGATCGCGCAGGAAGGTGCGATCCAGATTTTCCAGGAATACAATATGGGTATGGAAGAAGTGATCGTCGGCGTAGTAGGTGTGCTGCAGTTTGACGTCTTAAAATACCGTCTGGAGAACGAATACAACGTGGAGATCCGCATGGACAAGCTTCCTTACGAGCATATCCGCTGGATCGAGAACGAGGATGTCAATATGGACAAGCTAGTCGGAACGTCCGATATGAAGAAGATCCAGGATCTGAAGGGACGCCCGCTGTTACTGTTTGTCAACTCCTGGAGTGTTGGAATGGTATTAGACCGAAATGAGGGACTGGTACTTTCCGAGTTCGGACGGGAATAATAGAAAAGAAGCTGCTTTCACAGGAGGTTTGTTTTTCGACTGAGCAGTATTCTCTTTCGGTTGTAGACCAGATGAAGATACATGGCATCCTGAGCACGAAGGGGATCATGAGACGCAATGGCATCAGCAATTTCACGGTGCGTCTCAATGGTCTCTTCATGCAGAATGCCGCCTGTTGTTTCGACAAAAAGAGGAATAGAACTGTTGATTATGGGAATCAGGCGTGGAACAACAACATTTTTGCTGCTCATAGCGATTGCAGTATGGAATTCAATATCCTTTTGGGTGTGATCCTTTTGATTTTTTAACAGTGCTTCAACTTCATCGCAGAGTGCGGTGATTTTTTTTATGTCTTTTTTGTCAGCATGAGTGGCCGCCATTGCAGCAATAGCCGGCTCAAGAAGAAAACGGACCTCTAACAGATCGTTGATAAGCTTTTGTTTGTTTTCAATAAAGGTGAATCCCAGTGGATCTTCAACCATTCCGGGTGAAGACGCAATATAAGTGCCGGAACCCTGCCGGATCGTGACAATATTTCTGGAAGCCAGAAGCTTCATGGCTTCACGGACGGAACTCCTTCCGGCATTCAGACGTTCGGACAGAATCGTTTCGTTAGGCAGCTTATCTCCGGGCTGCAGGTTTTCTTCCAGAATAAGTGCGATAATGTCCTCCGATATTTTTTGTGGAAGATTTTTTTCTTCCGATGATAAATTCGTCATATGATTTACCTCATTTCTCAGATTGTCAATTCTTGCTTCTTATGATAATGTCTTTTGAATCCAATGTCAAAATGCTAAATTGCACAAAAATACATACAAAAATTTAGATAAAATTCCAGTATTGCATTTTTTAATAAGTGAATATATGATGAATACATCAGATGAATTACTGGATATAAATAGCGAAAAACGTAATTACAAGAGAAAAACAACAAAATAGGTCAGATGTATTTGAAGGAAATGAGAAAAACATCAGATGAATCAAGGAGGTTAAAAGAAAAATGGAAGAAACAACTTTTGCAGCTGATCCAATGCGCCTGCTGGTTGCAGCGGCAGTGGGCATCATCGTTCTGCTGGTGCTGATCATCAAGTTTAAGCTTCATCCGGTTTTGTCCATGATGATTTCTGCTATTATCATCGGAGCCGGAGCAGGAATGCCGCTCGAAATGATTTCTGACACAGTAGAAAAAGGTGTTGGAAAAACGTTGCAGGGAATTGCACTTCTGGTAGGACTGGGTTCTATGTTTGGTGGAATCCTTGAAGTAAGCGGAGGCGCACAGAGGATTGCAGAAACGCTGATCGACAGATTTGGTCAGAAAAAAGCCGGCTGGGCTCTCGGACTTACCGGGCTTGTGATAGGCACGACTGTATTTTTTGAAGCCGGTGTTATAGTGCTGATTCCGTTAGCATTCAGCGTTGCAAAGCAAACGAAAAAATCCACACTGTATTATGCAATTCCGCTTCTGGCCGGTCTTGCCAGTGGATATGCTTTTGTTCCGCCATCTGCGGGATCTGTGCTTGTCGCAAATGCACTTGGTGTGAATCTGGGAACTATGATTATGGTTGGAGTTCCAACAGCGTTAATCTGTATGCTGGTTTCCGGAATTATCTGGGGTGGCTTTGTTGGAAATAAAATTTTCACAGAACTTCCAACAAATGTAGAAGAAATAAAGGATGATGGAAAAGAGCTGCCGCCATTTGGCCTGGTATTAGGTGTGATACTGATCCCGCTTGTGCTGATACTTCTCAGTACACTGTCCGAATATATGCCGATTCCGGAAAGCATGAAGAAGGTACTGGAATTTCTTGGCAAACCATTTCTGGCAATGACGATCGCGACACTGGCATCTATGTATTTCCTGGGGATCCGCAGGGGATTTACCGGAGCACAGTTAAAGAAAATACTGGATCATTCACTTAGACCGGTCGGCATGATACTTCTGGTTATTGCCAGCGGTGGAGTGATCCGGTGGATGCTTCAGGATTCCGGTCTTGGAAATATTATAGGGCCTGTGCTGGAGAAAAGCGGTCTTCCGTTGATCCTGATTGCCTTTCTGATCGCAATTTTAGTCAGGGCATCGGTGGGAAGTTCCATTGTGGCTATGACTATGGCGTCAGGAATCATGGCAACAATGCCGGCAGTGATGGATACAAGTATGGTTTACAGAGCTGCTATGTGCTGTGCGATCTGTGGTGGGGCAACAGCATTAAGTCATGTGAATGATGCGGGATTCTGGCTGGTAAGCACCTTCCTTGAGGTTGATGAAAAGACAACACTCAAGTCCTGGACGATCATGGAGACACTGATCGGTTTTACGGCACTTGTTGTTAGTTTTATTGTTTCAGTTTTTGCATAGGGGGTAGAAATCAATGATAAAGATACCGGTTTATTTGAGAGATATGTATGATGCAAAGCATCTGGTACAGGCGGCATCCGGTTGTCAAAAAAATGTTGATCTGATATGCGGAAGATATATCGTAGATGCAAAATCCATGTTGGGAGTATTCAGTCTGCCGACATTTCATAATGTGGAACTTGGAGTAGAAGAAGAGGAAGAACAGGAAATCAGAGAAAAACTGGAAAGTCTGAATCTGATCAGAAAATAGAAAATGGAGGAAAAAATCATGCAGTTAAAAAGTCAGGAAATGAGAAAACTTGCACCGGAGCTTGATCCGCTGCGTCTGGGAACAGGATGGACCAAAGAAGACCTTGGAAAAGTTCAGGTTATGGTGGAAAGTACATATGGTGACAGTCATCCGGGAAGTGGACATCTGAATATCCTTGTTGAAGAAGTACGGAAAGGAATTGCAGAAGAAGGCGGATTCGGTGCACGTTACTACTGCACAGATATCTGCGACGGCGAAAGCCAGGGAACAGACGGAATCAACTACAGTCTGGCAAGCCGTGAGATGATTGCCAATATGATCGAGATCCATGCAAATGCAACACCATTTGATGCAGGTGTATATCTTTCAAGCTGTGACAAAGGTGTACCGGGGAATCTGATCGGTCTTGCGAGAGTGAATATTCCGTCCGTATTTGTTCCGGGTGGAACAATGAATGCCGGACCGGAGATGTTGACACTCGAACAGCTTGGAATGTATAGCGCAAAATTTGAACGTGGTGAAATTGATGAAGAGAAACTTGACTGGGCGAAATGTAATGCATGTCCGAGCTGTGGAGCATGTTCTTTTATCGGAACTGCTTCCACTATGCAGATCATGGCAGAGGCACTTGGTCTTGCACTTCCGGGAACAGCCCTGATGCCGTCAACAAGTCCTGATCTTCTTGCGTTTGCGAGAGAAGCAGGAAGACAGGCAGTAAGAATTGCACAGATGGAAAATATGCGTCCGTCCGACATTGTGACGATGGATAGTTTTGAAAATGCGATCCTGGTACATGCTGCAATTTCCGGAAGCACCAACTGTCTGCTTCATCTTCCGGCAATCGCACATGAATTTGGTATTGAAATTACCGGGGATACTTTTGACAGACTGCACAGAAATGCAAGATATCTTCTGGATGTGCGTCCGGCAGGACGCTGGCCTGCAGAGTGCTTCTATTATGCAGGCGGTGTACCGGCGATCATGGAAGAAATTAAAGAACAGCTTCATCTGGATGTCATGACTGTGACAGGAAAGACTCTGGGAGAGAATCTGGAAGAACTGAAGAAAAACGGCTTCTATGAAAAATGTGAAAAATGGCTTCAGGAATTTAATAAACGCTGCAATGTAAATCTTACAAAAGAAGATATCATCCGTCCACATGACAAAGCGATCGGAACAGACGGAAGCATTGCTGTTCTCCGTGGAAACCTTGCACCGGAAGGTGCTGTGATCAAACATACTGCATGCCCGAAGGAAATGTTCAAATCTGTACTTCGTGCAAGACCATTCGACAGTGAGGAAGAATGCTTAGATGCTGTCCTGAAACATAAAGTTCAGAAAGGCGATGCAGTATTCATCTGTTATGAGGGTCCGAAAGGAAGCGGAATGCCGGAGATGTTCTATACTTCTGAAGCGATCAGCAGTGACAAGGAACTTGGAAAAAGTATCGCACTGATCACAGATGGACGTTTTTCCGGTGCATCTACCGGTCCGGTGATCGGACACTGCAGTCCGGAAGCTGTTGATGGAGGCCCGATCGCACTTGTTGAGGAAGGCGATCTGATTGAAATTGACGTTATGGAAAGAAAACTGAACATCATCGGAATTGCAGGAGAACGTAAATCTATGGAAGAAATCGATCAGATCCTTGCAGAGAGACGTAAAAACTGGAAACCGAGAGAACCAAAATACAAAAAAGGTGTGCTGAGACTTTTCAGCCAGCATGCTGCAAGCCCGATGAAGGGAGCTTATCTGGAGTATTAAATATGGAACATAAATTTATTACAATTGGTGAGATCATGCTGCGCCTGACTCCACCGGATTATGAAAAAATCAGAACAGCAACAACTTTTGAAGCAAGATACGGGGGGAGCGAGGCCAATGTGGCTCTTTCCCTTGCAAATCTTGGAGTGGATGCCTCATTTTTTACCGTAGTTCCGGGAAACAGCCTGGGAAAAAGTGCAGTGCGTATGATGCGGAGCAACGATGTAAATTGTGACAGAGTGATTTATTCTACAGAAGAAGAGACACCGACACATCGCCTTGGAACCTATTATCTGGAAACGGGTTATGGAATCCGCCCGAGCAAAGTGGTCTACGACAGAAAGCACAGTGCATTTTCTGAATATGATTTCAGCAAAACAGATGTAAAAAAACTTCTGGAGGGCTGCACATGGCTGCACTTAAGTGGCATTACCCCGGCACTGGGAACACAATGCCGGGATTTAATACTTAAATGTCTGAAGACGGCAAAAGAACTGGGAATGACAGTAAGTTTTGACGGAAACTTCAGAAGTACCCTGTGGACCTGGGAAGAGGCAAGGGATTTCTGTACACTCTGCCTTCCGTATGTAGATGTTCTTTTTGGGATTGAACCGTATCATATCTGGAAAAACGAAGAAGATCATGATGCCGGGGATGTAAAGGATGACATCCCTTTCCAGCCGGACTGTGAACAGCAGGAAAAAGTATTCCGGGCATTTGTGAACAGATATCCTAATATAAAATGCATCGCAAGACATGTACGGTTTGCACACAGCTGCAGTGAAAACAGTCTCATGGCATACATCTGGCTGAATGGACAGATTTATGAAAGCAAACGACTGACATTCCATATTCTTGACAGAGTCGGAGGCGGAGATGCTTTTGTAAGTGGTATTATATATGGCCTGATGAATGCGTATACACCTGAGGATATTGTAAACTTTGGTGTTGCGGCAAGTGCGGTAAAACATACGATCCACGGAGATGGAAATATTACAGATGATGTCTCACTGATCAGACATGTAATGGAAATGAACTTTGATATAAAAAGATGATAGGGCAGATAGCGAAAGGAAATTCAAATGAAAGATATAGCAGAAAAATTTCAGAAAATCGGGGTTGTTCCGGTAGTCGTGTTAGAGGATGCAAAAGATGCTGTGCCGCTGGCAAAGGCTCTCGTTGAGGGTGGACTTCCGTGTGCGGAGGTGACATTTCGTACAGAAGCGGCAGCGGAATCTATCCGTCTGATGACAGAGCAGTTCCCAAAGATGCTGGTTGGAGCAGGAACGGTACTTACTACAGAACAGGTTCATGCAGCTGTCAAGGCAGGGGCCAAATTTATTGTAAGTCCGGGTTTTGATCCGGAGATTGTAGACGATTGTCTGGAAAAAGGAATTCCGGTTTTTCCGGGATGCATGACTCCGTCTGAGGTTGCACAGGCAGTAAAAAGGGGTCTTGACATAGTGAAATTTTTCCCGGCTGAGCCGGCTGGGGGGATGGCTATGATCAAAGCCATGGCGGCACCTTATACAGGGCTTAAGTTTATGCCTACAGGAGGAATAAATGCAAAAAATCTTGAAGAATATCTTTCCAGTGACAAGATTGTCTGCTGTGGAGGAAGCTGGATGGTAAAAGGGGAACTTGTAAAAAACGGAGAATTTGATAAAATCAGACAGCTGACAGAAGAAGCAAGAAGATTGGTTGATTCTATCCGAAAATAATCGGAGCTAATACACATATTTATATTTGGAACAATAGAAGGAATACGAGCTTTTGCATGATAAACTTCAGCAAAAGCTCTTTTCTGTTTCCAGACAGTCAATACAAAGCAGATAACCTATAGTCTGCAGCGTCGGCTCTTCCGGGATCCTTCACGGATTGAGTTTTATAAAAATATTATTTGCACCCTCAGACGCGATATGTTATGATGATTTCACAGGATACAGTTTCTTATGGCAAGAGCCATATCATCTGCCGGATCGGCAGAGAATTTCAGACGGAATGCAACAGAATAAGAAGGGAAAAGGACGGCGCACAGAAAAATTTTCCGGGGAAATTTTTCGGTTGACATTTCCATGGAAGTATACTACTATAAGAACAGAAAAACGAACATAAGTTCGCATGGAGGAAAAGTAATGGCAAAAGAAGATAAATTAAAAGCATTGGATGCGGCAATCTCACAGATCGAGAAGCAGTATGGCAAGGGATCCATCATGAAGCTGGGAGATAATTCCGCACATATGAATGTCGAGACGATCCCGACCGGCTCTTTAAGTCTTGATATTGCATTAGGGCTTGGCGGTCTTCCGAAGGGCCGAATCATCGAGATCTACGGACCGGAATCCAGTGGTAAGACAACCGTTGCCCTGCATGCCGTTGCAGAGGTGCAGAAGAGAGGCGGAATCGCAGGATTCATCGATGCGGAGCATGCCTTAGATCCGGCATATGCCAAGAATATCGGCGTGAATATCGATGAGCTTTATATTTCACAGCCGGACTGCGGAGAGCAGGCACTTGAGATCACAGAGACGATGGTGCGCTCCGGGGCAGTGGATATCGTGATCGTGGACTCTGTTGCAGCCCTTGTTCCGAAGGCGGAGATCGACGGAGATATGGGGGATTCCCATGTGGGTCTGCAGGCACGTCTGATGAGCCAGGCGCTGCGTAAGCTCACTTCCGTTATCAGCAAGTCTAACTGTATCGTCATCTTCATCAACCAGCTGCGTGAGAAGGTCGGTGTTATGTTCGGTAATCCGGAGACAACGACCGGTGGACGTGCACTGAAGTTCTATTCTTCTGTCCGTATGGATGTAAGAAGAATAGAATCTCTCAAGCAGGCAGGAGAAGTGGTTGGTAACCGTACCCGTGTGAAGATCGTGAAGAATAAGGTGGCACCGCCATTCAGAGAGGCAGAGTTCGACATCATGTTCGGAAAAGGAATATCAAGAGAGGGTGATATCTTAGACCTTGCCGCGGACTGTGGAATTGTTGTGAAGTCCGGAGCGTGGTATGCATATAATGGTGACAAGATCGGACAGGGACGTGAGAATGCGAAGAACTACCTCAAGGAGAATCCACTGATCTGTGAAGAGATCGAGGCAAAGGTACGGGATAAGTATAAGCTTGACGGTGCCGGAGAAGAGGAAGAGTCTGCGGCAGAACAGCCTGCAGCAGAGGCAGAGACATCGGAGGAATAGCAGATGGAACTGGCAGTGGACAGGATCATTCCCGGAGAGAAGGGAAGGACACAGGTTCGGTTTGACAACGGTGAGGAAGTTGTGCTCTACCGGGCGGAGATCCGGAAATTAGGCCTGGAAGAAGGCATGCCGGTTACAGAGGAGATCTATCAGACAATCTATACAGAGATTCTTGGGACGCGGGCGAAGCGGCGTGCCATGCATCTGTTGGAGAGGCAGGACAGGACGGAGAAGCAGCTGCGAGAGAAGCTGCGGCAGAACGGATATCCTGCCTCCTGTATTGATCTGGCAGTGGAATATGTGAAGCAGTTTCACTATGTAGATGATCTCCGTTATGCGGAGGTTTATGTCAGACTGCATCAGGCGAAGAAGAGCAGACAGAGGCTTACGATGGATCTTTTCGGAAAAGGAATTTCCAGGGAGCTGATCGAGCAGGCACTTGAGGAAGAATATGTATCGGAAGAGGATGATAAGATTCTGGAAATCTTACAGAAACGCCATTATTCTTTTGCGGATGCGGACGAGAAAGAACAGCGGAAGCAGTATCAGTACCTGATGCGGCACGGGTTTAAGGGCAGTGATATTTTGAAAGCCCTGAAAAATAACGGTTAGTGCAGGATGCCTTGCGAACAGCAGGGACGGATTTCAATATTAGGCATATTGAACAGTAAATACTTGACATAACTATGAAAATAGAATAAAATTAACCTGTTGTTAATTATGACAGAAATTTGATTTATTGTTTCCGGATGACAGATTTCAGACAGAAGCAATACACCTATATGTTATATGTACAATGAAAATTTCATAAAGGAGGTGCTCCTGTAATGCAGATAGTGATTGCTGTTGTTCTTACTTTCGTTGTCACTGCAGTGCTGGTTTATTTTGTGACGACTGCATACCACAAGAAGGTATCAGATACCAAGATTGGCAATGCAGATGAGAAGGCACGTGAGATTATTGATGAGGCAGTGAAGGCGGCAGAGACCAAGAAGCGTGAAGCAATGCTCGAAGCGAAGGAAGAGTCTATCAGAGTCAAGAATGACCTTGATAAGGAAGTGAAAGAGCGCAGAGCAGAGATTCAGAGAAGCGAGCGCAGAATCGTCCAGAAGGAAGAGAATCTTGACAAGAAGTTAGAATCCATCGAGAGACGTGAAGCGGGATTTGCAGCAAAGGAAGAAGAGATCAACAAACAGAAAGCGCAGATTGCAAGGCTCAATGAAGAGCGTGTACAGGAACTGGAAAGAATCTCTGGATTAACCTCCGAACAGGCAAAGGAATACCTCTTAAAAACCGTTGAAGAAGATGTGAAGCTTGATACAGCGAAGCTGATCAAGGAAATGGAACACAAAGCGAAGGAAGAAGCTGACAAGAAGGCAAAGGAGTACGTAGTGACTGCAATTCAGAAGTGCGCTGCAGACCATGTTGCCGAGACAACAATTTCTGTTGTACAGCTCCCGAATGATGAGATGAAGGGACGTATCATCGGACGTGAGGGACGTAATATCCGTACCTTAGAGACAATGACAGGTGTGGATCTCATCATTGACGATACACCGGAAGCAGTGATTCTGTCTGGATTTGATCCGATCAGAAGAGAAGTTGCCCGTATCGCTTTGGAAAAATTGATTGTAGACGGACGTATCCATCCGGCGAGAATCGAAGAAATGGTAGAGAAGGCACAGAAAGAAGTTGAGACGATGATCCGTGAGGAAGGCGAGGCAGCTACATTAGAAGTAGGTGTTCACGGCATCCATCCGGAATTAGTCCGCTTACTTGGACGTATGAAGTTCAGAACAAGTTACGGACAGAATGCATTGAAGCATTCCATCGAGGTTGCTCAGCTCTCCGGACTGTTAGCAGCAGAGATCGGTGTCGATGTCAGAACTGCAAAGCGTGCAGGTCTGCTGCATGACATTGGTAAATCTGTCGATCACGATATGGAAGGATCCCATATTCAGATCGGTGTGGATCTGTGTAAGAAGTATAAGGAATCTCCGATCATCATCAATGCAGTGGAAGCGCATCATGGCGATGTAGAGCCACAGTCGTTGATTGCATGTATTGTACAGGCTGCTGATACGATCAGTGCAGCAAGACCGGGTGCAAGAAGAGAGACCCTTGACACATACACCAACAGATTAAAGCAATTAGAAGATATTTCAAACGGATTTAAGGGAGTAGAAAAATCATTTGCCATTCAGGCAGGTAGAGAGATTCGAATCATGGTTGTTCCGGAACAGATCAGTGATGCTGATATGGTATTACTGGCACGCGACATTGCAAAGCAGATTGAAGCGGAACTGGAATATCCAGGCCAGATCAAAGTAAATGTTATTCGAGAGTCCCGTGTAACGGATTTTGCGAAATAGCATGTAATTATCTTAAAAATATGGAAAGTATTGAACTTTTAGTGTTTAATACTTTCCTTTTTTTATGATAGTTGTGATAAAATATAGACAGAAATGGATATGCAGGAAGAAAAGGAGGAAACAAAGGCAATGAAAGACCATGTAAAGAGAATCAAACGGGAACTGGTTCACAAAGGAAACATTCTCGACATTTATGAAGATACAATGGAGCTGCCGAACGGGAAAACAGAGAAATGGGATCTGGTCTCCCACAGAATGGGGGCAGCGGCAGTTGTTGCGGTCAGGGATGACGGAAAAGTACTGATGGTAAGACAGTACAGGAATGCCTTGGAACGTATGACATTGGAGATTCCGGCGGGATCGAGGGACAGCGTCACAGAGGACACGAAGGTATGTGCAGCGAGAGAGTTAGAAGAAGAGACCGGCTACCGCAGTGAGAATCTGTCTTTTTTGATATCGCTTAAGACGACAGTGGCGTTCTGTGATGAGTTTATAGATGTCTATCTTGCAAGGAATCTGGTAAAGACAGAGCAGCATCTTGATGACAGTGAGAGTATTGACGTGGAAGCATATGATATTGAGGAACTGTGCAGGATGATCTATGCCGGAAAGATGCAGGATGCGAAGACAGTGGCATCACTTCTTGCATATAAAAATCTGCTGAATGAGGAACAGAAAGAAAAATAGAAATCAAAATAAGGAAAGAATGAGAAAAGACTGCATAAGATGAAAGATAGAAATTGTTCGAAGAAGGTGTGGGAACATGATAAGAAAAAGCAGTTTGATGATCGTTCTTTCTTTTTTTCTGGGCATTTTTGTGATCAATCTGGTCGGGACAGATTATTTAAGAACATATGGGATCGTACCGTTTTGGAACCAGACGGCATTGCAGCTTTCTGCGATTTCTTCTGACAGGTATGGGGTATACATTCTTATACAAAGGGTGAAAATGCTTGTATGGCTGGGACTGTTTGGAAAGATTTTTCCAAAGAGGATCCTTGCGGTTTCATGTTTTGCTGTGGCAGCCTTTCTTGCCGGAATGTTTGTGACCATGGCGGTGATTGACCGTGGAATATTTGGCATGGTACTCGTGCTTGCGGCAGCACTTCCACAGTGGGGGTGTTATCTGTCTGCCCTGTATCTGTATGGAAGAGGGGAAGTAGTGCTCCCTTATGTGCGTTATCAGAGACATGCCTTTGACTCCGGCGTGGTGCAAATAGGGTTTCTGATTCTGGCTGGATGTCTGGCAGAAGGCTATCTGTCCCCGGTTATCCTTGGAAAACTGCTTTTGAAGTGAAAAAAATAAAGAATAAAATAACAAGATATGGAAAGGATAGAAGGAAAAAAACGAGATATGGTAGAATGCACAAAAAGCGCCGGAAAATGAGAAAAATATTGATTGCTTTTTAAAAAATTAGTTATTATAATGGATAATATACCTCAAATTGAGGTATTTTTTACGCATAGCATTTTTGCCAGAAGAAAAGCAGTTAGGACAGGGAAAACGATGAACCAGGATATCCAGCAATTTATTCAATATCTACACGAGGAAAAAAAGACTTCCGAGAATACGGAGGTTTCATACGAGCGTGATCTGAAGAAGATGAGCGCTTATCTGAACCGACGCGGAATCTGTAAGGCGGATGGAGTGGACAGTGCCTGTCTGAGCGCTTATGTGGAGCATTTGGAGGGACAGGGCTTAAAGCCTGCAACCGTATCGAGAAGTATTGCTTCCATGAAAGCATTTTTTCATTATGAAGAGTTATTACAGAGAATTGTAAGAGATCCGGCATCCGAGTTAAAGGCACCGAAGGTAGAGAAGAAGACACCGACAGTGCTGAATGCGGTGGAGACAGAGAGACTGTTGGCACAGCCGGTTGGAAATACACCGAAGGAGCTCCGGGATAAGGCAATGTTAGAGCTTTTGTATGCGACAGGCATCCGTGTGTCGGAACTGGTCGCATTACTGGTGGCAGATGTGGACGAAGAAAACAGAACAGTTTTTTGCAGGGATGCGCACAGGGAACGTGTGATTCAGGTAGAAGGAGACGCGTGGAATGCGCTGGAACGGTATTTGAGAGCCGGGCGGCCGAAGATGGTCGAAGGAGAAGAGGTGCCGTGGCTGTTTACGAACTGTTCCGGCCAGTCAATGAGCAGACAGGGCTTCTGGAAGCTCATTAAGGCGTATGGAAGGAAGGCAGGGATCCAGTCGGAGATTACCCCGCATATGTTAAAACATTCCTTTGCCGCGCATCTTGTATGCACCGGTACAGGGGTGGATGCTGTATCAGAGATGATGAATTTTCCTGTGAATTAAAAAAAGCTGATCTGCTGGCTTGCCGTAATGGCAGCCTGCAGATCAGCTTTTTTCGTTTTCTTATCGGCACATATCAGCGATATCATAAATCAGCTTTCTGGAATCTTCCCAGCCAAGACACGGATCAGTGATGGATTTGCCGTAAATGTGGTCGGAAATCTTCTGGGCACCCTCCTCGATATAGCTCTCGATCATGACACCCTTCACCATAGAGTGAATATCGGAAGAAAGCAGACGATTGTGCATCACCTCTTTAACAATACGGATCTGCTCCTTGAATTGTTTGCCGGAGTTGGAGTGGTTGGCATCTATGATGGCAGCCGGATTGGCAAGATCCATTTTTGCATACATATCACAGAGGCGTATCAGATCTTCGTAATGGTAATTCTGTGTGCTGTTGCCGTGCTTGTTGACAGCACCACGCAAAACGACGTGGGTCAGAGGATTTCCGGTTGTCTCTACCTCGTAGCCGCGGTAGACAAAGTGATGCGGATGCTGTGCGGCATAGACGGAATTGAGCATAACGGAAAAATCACCACTTGTCGGGTTCTTCATACCGGAAGCAACGTCGAAGCCGCTGACCGTCAGGCGGTGCTGCTGGTCTTCCACGGAACGCGCACCGATGGCAACGTAGGAGAGAAGGTCTTCCACATAGCCCCAGTTTTCCGGGTAAAGCATCTCGTCTGCGCAGGTCAGACCACTTTCCTCAATGGCACGGATATGCATTTTACGCATGGCAATCAGACCTTCCACCATATCAGGTGCTTTTTCCGGGTCTGGCTGGGAGGCAATACCCTTGTAGCCTTCGCCTGTGGTACGTGGTTTGTTGGTGTAGACACGTGGAATAAGAATCAGCTTGTCCTTTACGTCCTCCTGAATCGAAGTCAGGCGGCTGACATAGTCGCATACAGAGTCCGCGTTGTCTGCGGAACAAGGTCCGATGATGACAAGAAAACGGTCATCTTTTCCACGGATGACATTGCTGATCTCCTCGTCTCTTTTTTTCTTAAGAGCCTTTAAGGCATCAGAAAGCGGATATTCTTTTTTGATCTCCGCTGGTGTTGGTAATTCATTTAAAAATGTGAAACTCATTTGTAAATCTCCTTTGGTACAGATCTTTCTGCCTTCTTATTCTATAGGATAGGGAGAAAAATGTCAATTTCCGGGTATTCCAATTCATTATATAGTATATAAAGAAAAGTTATTTTAAATCGAAAGATTGCAACGGAACGCGGTCTGTTTTAAAATAATAACAAAACCGGGCGCAGAATGATAAGGCTGCAAAACCGGAAACAGGGAAAGAGGAGGAAGACATGATGGAGATAAAAGGACACCAGATCGGAACAGGAAGACCGTTAATTTGTATTCCGGTTATGGAAAAGACGGTGGCGGAGACAGTGAAAAAAATTGTGGAACTTTCCACTCATGGCGCGGAGATGATCGAATGGCGTCTGGATGCGTTTGGATCATATACAGATTATAATGCGGTGAGGGAGGTCTATGAAAATGTGGCGGCACATCTTGGAAATACCATTTTTCTTCAGACGTTCCGCACACAGCAGTCCGGAGAAAAAAAGGAAGTCCCGGCAGGGCTGACAGAAGACCTCGGAGACCTTGCAGTGGAATCGGGATGTGTGGATCTTCTGGATGTGGAATATTTTGAGGAAAAGAGACCTGCGCATCGGATAAAAAGGCTTCACCAGAAGGGAATGAAGATAGTGGCATCCCATCATGATTTCACAGAGACGCCGAAGCCGGAAGTGATGCACATGCTGTTAGAGCAGATGTGTGCTGGCGATGCGGATATCGTAAAGCTTGCCGTCATGCCGGCGCAGGAGAAGGATGTGCTTGACCTTCTTGCCGTGACGGACCGTTTCCGGAAGGAATATCCAAAGACACCGGTCATCACCATGTCGATGGGAAAGCTTGGGATCGCAAGCAGAATCTGCGGGGAGAGCTTTGGTTCAGCAGTGACTTTTGCATCGGATGGCAGGGCAAGCGCGCCGGGACAGTTTGATGCAGCAGAGATGGAACAGATTTTAAAATTGATTCATACAAGGCTTCAGGCATCTGAAGAGTAAATAATAACACCGGTGAAAAATATTGACATAATATTTCACCGGTGTTATTATTTGACATATGAAATACATAACAATGTTAAATAATAAAAGGGAGGACACATGGATCAGCTATATGGAGAACTGTTCCGGGCGATGGGGCAGTTCGGCAAACTAAGATTTGGAGATTTGTTTCCGGATATCAGCAAGATGGATTTCTGGACGATGAAGATCCTGAAGGAGAAGGAAAAGGGGAAACAGATGACCATCTCAGAACTGGCGGCAATGCTTCATTCCCTGCCCTCAGCAGTATCAAGGACATTAAGGGGACTTGAAGAAAGCGGATATGTGGAGCGTACTGTCAATAAGAAAGATAGACGGAACACCTACGTGGAGCTGACGGAAGCAGGGAAAGCGATCGTGGAGGAGTGTGAACGGGTTTTCGGGGAGTTCGGAAATGCGGTCATGGCACAGATCGATGAGGAAGAGTTAAGACAGCTTATTGAGTATCTGGACAGCATTTATGCGATCGCGGCACAGGAGATCGAAAGCAGAAAGAGAAAGGAAAGAGAAGATGGGTAAGATATTTAAGCATATGAAGCCTTACTGGATGTCGATCGTCATCGTCATAGCACTGTTGTTCGTGCAGGCATGGTGTGATCTGGCACTTCCGTCATATACATCTGATATCATTGATGTGGGCATCTTAAAAAGCGGTGTGGAGCACGTCCTGCCGGAAGCTGTCACATCGGAAGAGTTTGAGACAGCAGAATTCATCATGACGGACAGGGAAATGGAAGTCTGGGAAGGAAGCTATGAAGAAGACGGGGACGTCTACCGTCTGTTAGTGACAGATCAGGCACTGCTTGATTCTTTGGATGAGGAGCTTTCCGTGCCGTTAATTATGAATTATCAGATGAGCGCCATGGAAGAGCAGGCTGTGAAGGAACTGATCGCAGCACAGACCGGTACCGATGTGAAGTCACTTGAGAGCATGAGCGTGGAGGATCTCGGGCAGATGCTCGGTGTGGAGCTTAAGAGCTTTGAACAGGAGAAGGAAGATGACGATGGGAATACGGTCAATGTTACCTGTGTGGATATCCGCCCTGTTTTTGTGCAGATGATACAGAGTGGCATGCTCGATAAGGAGACGAGTCTCTCTATGAGAGACAGCATGCAGAAGACGATTGATACGATGGGAAGCTCCCTTGTGAAGTCGATGGGAATTGCCTATGCGGTAGCCTGTGACAAAGCGGCTGGGGTTGATGTGGATCAGGTGCAGAAGAGTTATCTGGTGACAGCGGGGCTTAAGATGGTAGGAATGGCTCTTATCATTGGAATCGTAACAATCCTGATCGGATTTTTCGCATCCCGTGTCGGTGCGGGCATCGGAAGGGATTTAAGGGAAAAAGTATTCCGTAAAGTTGTCAGCTTTTCCAATGCGGAGATGGACAAATTTTCCACTGCATCGCTGATCACGCGAAGCACAAACGACATCCAGCAGATCCAGATGGTTGCCGTCCTGCTTCTGCGTATGGTCGCATATGCACCAATCGTCGGTATCGGCGGTGTCATCAAAGTTATGGAGACCGGCGCCGGAATGGGATGGATCATTGTGCTCGCCATCGTCGTGATTATGAGTTATATCATGATTTTGAATTCGATTGCCATGCCAAAGTTCAAGATCATGCAGAAATTAGTGGACAATATCAACCTGGTATCCAGGGAAATCTTAACCGGTCTTTCTGTCATCCGTGCATTTGGACGGGAAGAGAAAGAGGAAGAGCGGTTCGATGAGGCAAACCGCAGCCTGACGAAAACCATGTTATTTACAAATCGTGTCATGACGTTCATGATGCCTGGAATGATGATGCTTATGAACCTGCTCTCCGTCGGAATTGTATGGGTTGGGGCGCACAAGATCGATGCAGGAAACATGCAGGTTGGTGCTATGACCGCGTTTATTACGTATGCGATGACGATTGTTATGTCATTTTTGATGCTGACCATACTCTCTATTATGATCCCGCGTGCGGCAGTTGCAGCAAACCGTATTGAGGAGGTACTTCAGACTGAATCTTCCATCCGGGATGAGGCAGAGCCGGAGCAGATGACTTCACACAATGGGGTTGTGAAGTTCTCCCATGTGAACTTCCGGTATCCGGGGGCAGAGGCAGATGTTTTACATGATATTGATTTTACCGCAGAGCCGGGAAAGACGACGGCGATTATCGGAAGCACCGGATGTGGCAAGTCGACTTTGGTGAACCTGATCCCGCGTCTGTATGACGTGACGGACGGAAGTATTACCTTAGATGGGAAAGATATCCGTGACATCCGTATGGCTGACCTGCGTGAGGAGATCGGATTTGTGCCGCAGAAAGGAATCCTGTTCTCCGGGACGATCGCATCGAACCTCCGCTTTGGAAAAGAGGATGCATCGGACGCACAGATCGGGAAAGCAGCAGAGATCGCACAGGCAACAGAATTTATTGAGGCAAAAGAGAAAAAATACGACAGTGAGATCGCACAGGGAGGAAGCAACGTATCCGGTGGACAGAAGCAGCGTCTTGCCATTGCAAGGGCAATTGCAAAAGACCCGAAGATCTTTATTTTCGATGACAGCTTTTCCGCGCTAGACTTAAAGACGGATGCGGCACTGCGAAAGGCACTTGCGGAGAATGTCAAGGACAGCACCGTCATTATCGTGGCACAGCGAATCAGCACAATCCTGCATGCAGAGCAGATTTTAGTGCTTGACGATGGAAAAATTGTCGGAAAAGGCACACATGAGGAGCTGCTTGCCTCCTGCGACGTATATCAGCAGATTGCAAAATCACAGCTGTCTGCAAAAGAACTCGGACTCGAAGAAAGTGAGGTGGCTTTGCATGAGTAACGAACAGGAAAGACAGACACATCAGCCACGAAAAAGAGGGATGGGGCATGGCATGCGCCCGGGAGAAAAACCGAAGGATTTCAAAAAGTCCGTGAAAAAGCTGATGCACTATATTGGAGCGTTTAAGGCCGGTATTTTTGTGGTCATGTTCTTTGCGGTATGCTCCACGATATTTAATGTCGTAGGACCGAAAATTTTAGGAAAAGCGACAACGGCATTGTCGGAAGGACTGATGGCAAAGATCCAGGGCACAGGCGGCATTGATTTTACGAGAATTGGAATGATCCTGCTGTTTACGTTGGGACTGTATCTGTTCAGCGCCATTTTTAACTTCATTCAGGGCTGGATCATGACCGGCATCACGCAGAAGGTGTGCTATCAGTTGAGAAGAGAGATCTCAGAGAAAATGAACCGGATGCCGATGAAATATTTCGAGAGCCGTACTTACGGAGAAGTGCTTTCCCGTATCACCAACGATGTGGATACGCTAGGACAGGGCTTAAACCAGAGTATTACCACGATCATCACATCCATTACGACGCTGATCGGCGTGCTTGTGATGATGCTCAGCATTTCACCGCTTATGACGCTGATCGCACTGGTGATTCTTCCGGTTTCCGCAGGACTGATCGGGGTTGTGACGAAGCGGTCCCAGAAGTTTTTCCGGGCACAGCAGGAGTATTTAGGCCATATTAACGGACAGGTGGAAGAGGTATACGGCGGCCATCTGGTCATCAAGGCATTCAACCGGGAGAAGGATACGCTTGAGGAATTTGAAAAAACCAATCATATTCTGTACGATTCTGCATGGAAATCACAGTTTTTAGCAGGAATGATGCAGCCGATCATGGCGTTTGTCGGAAATCTCGGCTATGCATGTGTGGCATTGACCGGAGGACTTCTTGCAATTCGTGGAACGATCACGATCGGTGATATTCAGGCATTTGTCCAGTATGTGAAAAATTTCACACAGCCAATTCAGCAGATCGCACAGGTCATCAACCAGGTACAGTCCATGTCTGCTGCTTCAGAACGTGTCTTCGAGTTCTTAGAGGAAGAGGAAGAAGAGCAGCTTGTGGCACATCCGGCTGATATCTCGAAGGTGACAGGCGAAGTGACCTTTGAACATGTACACTTTGGATACAACCCGGAGCAGATTATTATTAAAGATTTCAGCGCACATGTGAATCCGGGACAGAAGATTGCGATCGTAGGTCCGACAGGTGCGGGCAAGACAACGATGGTGAAGCTTCTGATGCGTTTCTACGATGTGAACAGCGGGGAAATTAAGCTGAATGACCATAACATTAAGGATTTTAACCGCAGGGAATTGAGGGAAGCGTTCGGCATGGTATTGCAGGATACGTGGCTCTTTAAGGGAACGATTATGGAAAATATCCGTTACGGAAGGCTTAATGCTACGGATGAGGAAGTCATTGCGGCAGCAAAGGCGGCAAGGGCAGACCATTTCATCAAGACACTGCCGGGAGGCTACCAGATGGAGCTAAACGAGGATGCAAGCAATGTCTCGCAGGGACAGAAGCAGCTGCTCACCATCGCGCGGGCGATTCTTGCAGACAATAAGATCCTGATCTTAGACGAGGCAACGTCCTCGGTAGATACGAGAACGGAGATTGAGATCCAGAAGGCGATGGATAACCTGATGCGCGGAAGAACAAGCTTTGTTATTGCGCATAGACTGTCCACGATCCGGGATGCGGATCTGATCCTTGTGATGAAAGACGGGGATATTGTGGAGCAGGGAAATCATGAGGAACTGTTAGCAGCAAACGGTTTTTATGCAAACCTGTACAATTCACAGTTCGAGGATGTTGTTGCATAGAAAGCATAGGTAATTGTGCACAATCTTCACAGCGTAAATTGGAGTTTCACAATTGGCTAATAAAAGAGGAGAAGCCCTCATTTCGGGGACTTCTCCTTTCTTTTTGCTTTATTCATGCCGCCGGTCATATGGTGGATCTCCTTTTCGGAATCAGCAGGATCCACAAAGCAGGCTCTCATAATGGAATCCTCCCCATAGCGGGAACGGATCTTGTCGATGGCAGAATTGAGCCTGGAAAGCTTTTCAAACTTTTCCTGATCGAAAAGGCTTTGCTGCTCGTAGCTCTCCGTTGTTGCCTTGCCGGTTGAGACGCCGAGCAGACGGATCGGGGACTGATCCCACGCCTGGTCGAAGAGTGTGAGGGCGGCAGAATAGATCTTCTCCGTCACATTCGTGGAGGATGGAAATGTCATCTGCCGGGAGCGGTGGTGGAAATCGCAGTCAACGATCTGCACCTGCACAACGCTGATATACGCCCCATCCGCGCGGATCCGCGCGCCGACTGTCTCACACAGGGATAAAAGTATCCGGTGCGCGACAGCGGCATCGGTCACATCGTACGGAAGCGTGATGGAGTTGCCATATCCCTTATTTGCAGGGGAGGAGTCCGCAAGCACGGAATCAGAGATCCCATTTGCAGAGTTCCAGAGATAATCGCCCTGTGACTTGAACAGGGAGAGAAGCATCTTACGGTCGGTGTGCGCTAAGGCGCCGATTGTTGTGATCCCAAGGGAACGCAGTCTTGCAGAGGTGGACTTGCCGACTCCGTAGAGCGATTCAACAGGGAGCGGCCAGAACTTCTCCGGCAGTTCCTCCGGGAAAAGGGTATGGACCCGGTTCGGCTTCTCGAAGTCGGATGCCATTTTGGCAAGCAGCTTATTGGTGGAGATACCGATGTTGACGGTAAATCCAAGCTCTCTGTAAATGCGGTCTTTTAATTTGTTGGCAAAAGAGACCGGATCGCCATAAAGCTTTTCGGTACCGGACATGTCGCAGAATGCCTCGTCGATGCTGCACTGCTCGATGACCGGTGCGACTTCCTCCAGGATCCGGATAAACTGTCTGGAGGAGGCAACGTAGAGTTCATGGTTCGGCGGCACAACGGTCAGATGGGGACATTTCTGTCTGGCATGGGACAATGGCTCCCCGGTCATGATACCGCAGCGCTTTGCAGAAGGTGACTTCGCGAGCACGACACCGTGTCTCGTCTCCTCACTGCCGCCGATGACAGCGTCGATCGTACGCAGATCCTGTGCATCTGGATCGTCGCGGAGCCGTCTGGCTGCCTCCCAGCTTAAGAAGGCAGAGTTGACATCAATATGGAAAATGAGTGCAGACATGATGCGGGTATCCTCCTTTTAAAAGAATGGGCGCGAAACGCAGATTTCGGTCATCGGGCACAATCTGCTATACGTTGTCTGGGAGTTTCGCAGTATTATAACTGAAAAAAGATACCCACTTCCTAGGAAAAGGGTATCTTCTTCATGGAATGCACTCGGCGGGAATCGAACCCGCAGCGTCGGAGTCGGAGTCCGATGTTTTATCCATTAAACTACGACTGCATTGTCTGTTGCTCCTGCAACTATCTTAGTATAACAAAGGCCACACAAAAAGGCAAGTATTATTTTCTGAATATTTCGGAAATCTTAAGAATTGGAAAAGCCTTCCATTCGTTGACAAGGAATAGAGATGATGCTATGATGATAAGAGCCTTTAAGAGGCTTATTTGTATTGCAGGAACGAAAAGAAAATAGAGACATTTGACGAAGAACAGAGAGGAATGACAGAGATGGCAGAGACAGATGTTAAGAATAAAAATAATCAGAAAAATGACGGGATGCATTTTTTAAAAAAGAATGTAAGATATATTGCGGCGGCAGTATTGCTGCTTGTGATCGTGCTGGTACTGGTAAAATGCAGCGACAGTACCGGTAAGGAAGGAACAGAAGGCACTACAGTGACGGAGCAGGTTGTGACTGAGGAGAAGTACCAGGAGAACGCAATCCCGGCGGTCAATGAGCTGATCAATAACTATTTTACAGCTTATGCAAACGGGGATGTTGTGACTTTACAGACACTTGCAACTCCGATCACACAGAATGAGCAAAGCTACATCGCGCTGATCAGCCAGTATATTGAAGCATACCAGAATATCAACTGTTATACAAAGAGCGGGCTTGACAGCAGCTCCTATCTTGTGAATGTAAGCTTAGATGTCAAGTTCATGGGTGTGGATACCGCGGCACCGGGACTTTATTTCTTCTATGTAAGAACGAATGAGGATGGCAGTCTTTATATTGATAATTTATACAGCGAATACAATCTTTCCAGACAGGAGAGCGCACTTGACACAAGTGTGCGCAACCTTATCACAACATTCTATAACAGCGATGATGTGATTGCCCTTCAGAATGAGATCCAGCAGAAGTATGAGGCAGCGCTTGCCGCAGATGAGAATCTGTTAAATCTGTGTGCAACGACCATCCCGAATGCAATTTCCGAGTGGAGGAGCTCTATTGTGACGGATCAGCCACAGGAGAGTACCGAGGAGGTACCGGCGACAGAAGTGACAGAGACACCGGAGGAACAGCCGGCAGACCAGCCGCAGGAAGAGCAGCCTGCAGAACCGGTGACAGAGACGGTATATGCAGTGGATACTGTAAATATCCGTGCCGCAGCAGATCAGACATCTGAGAAGATCGGCTCCGTGACAGTCGGTACAGCGCTCACAAGAACCGGAACAGACGGGGACTGGAGCATTATTGATTATAATGGAACGACCGGCTATGTGAAGAGCGAGTTCCTGTCCAACACTGCACCGGAAGTTCCGGCAGAGAACACTTCCGCAGGTGGGCTGACAGAGGGTACTGTGGTCAGACTTTCTAATACAACGAATATCCGTTCTTCGATGAGTGAGACAGCAGACAAGGTCGGTGTGGCATATGCAGGAGAGAAAGTGACAGTTGTGATGAGTTATGCAGAGGGCTGGACGAAGGTAAGCTGGAACAATAAGACCGGTTACGTGAAGACAGACCTGTTGAAATAACAGCAGACAAAAGAGAGAAAAGCGCGGAGGCTTCCCTTAAGCAGAAGTCTCCGTTTTTGCACTTTACGGAGAAACAGGCGGCTGGCAGAAGTGTATACAGCCGGGGAAGGCATGGTAGAGAAAAATTGGAAGAAAATGGAATCCGAATTAATAAATATCTGAGCGAGGCAGGGGTTTGTTCCAGAAGAGAGGCAGACCGACAGGTGGAGCTTGGCGCAGTCACGATTGACGGGAAAGTTGCAGAGACAGGGGCAAGGGTGATGCCGGGACAGACTGTTTTGTATCAGGGCAGGCTGGTATCGAAAGAGGAGGAGATGATCCTGCTGGCGTTCCACAAGCCGGTCGGGATTGTCTGCACGGCAGAGAAGCGTGAGAAGAACAATGTCATTGATTATATCAACTACCCGAAAAGGATCTATCCGATCGGACGTCTGGATAAGGATTCCGAAGGATTATTGTTGCTCACAAATAACGGAGATATCGTAAATAAGATCATGCGCTCCGGAAATATGCATGAGAAGGAATATCAGGTAACAGTGAACAGACCGGTGACGGAGAGCTTTTTACATGGTCTGGCAAATGGCGTACCGCTTGCAGAATTAGGGACGATGACAAGAAAATGTTACGTGCGGCAGACAGGAAAGAGACAGTTTGTCATTATCCTGACGCAGGGGCTGAACCGCCAGATCCGCCGTATGTGCGAATATTTTGGTTACCGCGTGGAAAAACTGGTTCGTACGAGAATCATGAATATTGAACTTGGCGATCTTCCGGTTGGGACATACCGTGATGTCACGCCGGAAGAGTACCGGAAGTTAAAAACGCTGATCCGCGACTCTTCCAATGAGACTGTGATTCCAGTGAAGAACCGGACAGGCAGGGAGCGTACCGGAGAAAAAGACCGTGAAAACAGATACAGAAAGCCGGAAAAAAATAATCAGAAACGGATGGAAAGAGAATGACTGCAGAAGAGAGAATTACACAGTTACGGAAAACATTAGAATATCATATTGACCGTTATTATAATCAGGACAGCCCAGAGATCACAGATTATGAATACGATATGATGATGCAGGAGCTGAAGAGGTTAGAAAAAGAAAATCCACAGCTTGTCACACCGGACTCCCCGACGCAGAAAGTCGGAGGGGCGGCAAAGAGGACGGCAGGGGTGCTGGTGCGCCACAATGTGCCGATGTTAAGCCTTCAGGATGTTTTCTCAAAGGAGGAAGTATTCGGATTTGTGGAGGAGATGCAAAAGCAGTTAGACCACCCGGAATTTGTTGTGGAATATAAGATTGACGGTCTTTCCATGACGCTGCGTTATGAGAACGGCGAACTTGTTTTAGCAGAGACGAGAGGGGATGGCATCACCTTCGGCGAGGATGTCACAGCGAATGCGCGCGTGATCAAAGATGTGAAAAAGAAGTTAAAGGATCACCCGGAATATTTGGAGATCCGTGGTGAAGTATATATGAAAAATGCAGCTTTTGAGAAGGTGAACGAGACCCAGGAGCTGCTTGGAAAGAAAACGTTTGCCAACCCGAGAAACTGTGCAGCAGGAACGCTGCGCCAGTTAGACAGTGCGGTGACGAAGGAGAGGGATCTGTCCCTTTTTATCTTCAATATCCAGCAGGTACGGGGCATGACATTCGAGACACATACAGAAGGGTATGAGTTCTTAAAGAAGCAGGGAATCACTGTGATCGAGGACTACAAAGTATGTACGACCGCGGAGGAAGTGTGGGATGCTATCACTGCGATCGGGGAGAACCGGGGAAATCTCGGCTATGATATTGACGGTGCAGTTGTAAAAATCAACCGTTTTTTGGACCGGGAGAAGCTTGGCGCTACTTCAAAAGTACCGCGCTGGGCAGTTGCCTACAAATATCCGCCGGAGGAGAAGGAGACGGTTCTGTCAGACATTGAACTCTCTGTGGGAAGAACCGGTAGAATCACGCCGACCGCAGTCTTTGAGCCGGTGAGACTGTGCGGGACATCCGTATCCCGTGCCACGCTGCACAACCAGGATTTTATTGACGACCTGGATATCGGAATCGGTGATACCATCGTGGTATACAAATCCGGTGAGATCATCCCGAAGATCAAAGAGGTAAAGAAGGAAAAACGCCCGGATGGATGGAAACGTTTTGTCATTCCGGATACCTGTCCTGTCTGCGGTGCGAAGACAGAGCGGGAGAAAGACACTGCGGATATCAAGTGCACCTCCCCGAACTGCCCAGCACAGTTAGAACGCCATATTATCAATTTTGTAGGGCGTGACGCGATGGATATTAAGGGATTTGGTACGGTTTATATTGAAGAACTTGTCCGTTTGGGGTATATTAAAGATGTTGCTGATGTATTTGTGTTAAAGACACACCGGGACGAACTGATCGAACAGGGCATCATCGGCAAAGAGAAGAATACAGATAAACTGTTGGATGCGATCGAGAAAGCAAAAGAGAACGATGCCTACAAGCTTTTGACGGGTCTTGGAATCCCGAATGTCGGAAAAGCTGCTGCGAAGGCGATCATGAAGTATTTCAAAGACATGGAGCATTTAAGCCAGGCGACAGCCGAACAGCTCACCGAGGTAAACGACATCGGGGAAGTGAGCGCAGAATGTATCCGGAACTTTTTCCAGGACGAAAAGAATCAGAAAATCCTTGCAAGACTAAAAGAGTACGGCGTGAATATGCAGGCGGAAGAATCAGAGCTGATTGAGTCTGCCATCACAGGAAAGACGGTCGTAGTTACCGGAACACTGCCGACACTGGGAAGAAAGGAAGCAGCAGAGCTGATTGAGAAATACGGCGGAAAAGCCGCAGGCTCTGTTTCAAAAAAGACAGATTATGTCCTTGCGGGGGAGAATGCGGGAAGCAAGCTTACCAAAGCGCAGGAACTTGGCATTCCAGTCATCTCGGAAGAGGAATTAAAACAGATGTTAGGAATCGAATCGTAAAGTTTTCACAGGCGAAAGCCCAAAAGATGCAAAAGACAGGACAGTAAGGAAGGTTAAGAACGATGCCAATAAAAACACAGAGTGATTTGCCAGCAAAGGAAATATTAGAAAAGGAAAATATATTTGTAATGGATGAAAACCGTGCTACCCATCAGGATATCAGACCGATCAATATCGCGATTTTGAATCTGATGCCGTTAAAAGAAGAGACAGAGCTTCAGCTTCTGCGTTCTCTCTCTAACACCCCGTTACAGGTGGATGTGACATTTGTTGCAGTGGCTTCCCATGAGTCGAAGAATACGTCCATGAGCCATCTCAACAAGTTCTATGAGACATTTTCAGATATTAAGAACCGTTACTATGACGGACTTATCATTACAGGTGCACCGGTCGAGCAGATGGAGTACGAGGAAGTGGACTACTGGAAGGAAATGTGTGAGATCTTCGAGTGGAGCAAGACCCATGCCACCTCCACCCTGCATTTATGCTGGGGCGCCCAGGCAGGGCTTTATTATCATTACGGACTGCAGAAGCATATGCTTCCGGAGAAAAAGTTCGGTGTGTATGAGCACCATGTCATGAACCGTAAAGTGCCTCTGGTACGAGGCTTTGATGACTGTTTCATGGCTCCGCATTCCAGACATACCGAGGTGCGTACCGAGGACATCCGCGCAGTGAAAGAACTTACGATCCTTGCAGAGTCAGATGAGGCAGGCGTCTTCCTCGCCATCGCGGACGAGGGACGTAAGATCTTTGTCATGGGGCATCCGGAGTATGACCGTGTGACATTAGACAGAGAGTACAAGCGAGACAAGAACAAAGGGCTTCCAATCAAGATGCCGGTGAACTACTATCCGAATGACGACGATACACAGAAGCCGATGCTGCAGTGGAGATCCCATGGAAATATTCTCTACTCGAACTGGCTGAACTATTATGTTTATCAGACAACTCCGTTCCAGTTTATTAATACCGAGGAGATTGTGGGGAAATAGGGCGGTTTATGGCAGTTTTATAAAACAAAAAAATGACAAAAGCTGAGTACAAAAGCTGGATTTCATTTGAAAATGACAGGGCACTTGATTTCTCAAATGCCCTAGTGTATAATCTACTTAGAAAGGTTATCGGATGTGTTATCCGATTGCCCTCAGTTG
>CAKRFH010000011.1:0-38893 GCA_934320555.1 uncultured Roseburia sp. | reverse complement strand
GTGGTGGGAGAACGTGTGACAGATCTCCCACCACACAATACCTGCCAGAGTTTCGCTTCTAGTCGCCTGTAGAGGTTCTGAATTTGTAAAAAAAGATTCTATCTATTCACTTTTTCCTTACAAGATGGTTCTCTACGGGCATAGTAGATATATTATACTACACCCGGCTCCGGGATGGGAAGATTTTTTGAGGATAATTGTATAATGTTTTAAATGGGATGTATTAATTTTTTTAATGGGTAGGCAGTGCTATGTTAATACTCGATTTCCATCTCTTTCCCACATCTTGTCACTGTAACTTTACATACCGTATTCCCAGTCAGTTCCTCACTTCGTCCATCCGGCTGCTGACCGCCTGCGGTAATCTGATAAGTTCCAGGTCTTACTACACAGGTTCCGTCTTCTGTGATGATTCCAAATGCCCTTGCAGGCAGGCTCACAGATATTTTCTTTTCCTCTCCCGGTGCAAGCTGTACACAGCTGATCGCTTTCAACTGATCATTCGGTTCATAATCTTTTGCATCCATGTGTTTTATATAGATCTGTCCTGCTTCCACTAATGGGTATCGGCTTTCATTTTTTACCCGTACAGATACAGTCAGCTCTTCGTCTGTCTGACTTTCCAGCTTACTTACCCAAAGATCTGAATAACTTACCTTTCCATAGCAAAGTCCATATCCAAACGGATAAAGGACATTTTCATCCGTATAGCGGTACGTTCTGTGATTCATCCGATAATCTGTAAATTCCGGCAGATTCTCTGTTCCCTGGTAGAATGTCACAGGAAGCTTTCCACTCGGCGAAAATTCCCCGAAAACTGCCTCTGCAACCGCTTTTCCACCTCTTGCTCCCGGATACCAGCAGTCCAGAATAGCTTTTACATTTTCCTGTTTTTCTGCCCAGCTAAGATCAATTGCACTTCCAGCCGTAAGAAGAAGGATCACCGGCTTTCCAACTGCCGCAACCGTCTCTAACAATTCTTCCTGAAGTCCCGGCAGATTCAGCCCCAGCTTGTCTCCGCTCGCATATTCGTTTCCGGCATCTCCTTCTTCGCCCTCGATTGTGGCATCAAGGCCAAGACACATCACTACCACATCCGCTTCCTGTGCTGTGATAACTGCCTCTTCAAAACGGTCTTTTTTCTCAGCAAGTCCTTCCACTTTATCTTTATACAGGTGACATCCCTGAGCATAAAGCACTCTGATCTCCTCACCCACATACTGCTGGATTCCTTCTAACAGCGTAATGTACCTGGAAGATGTGCCGACATAATTTCCGATCAGCGCATCCCTTGAATTTGCATTCGGTCCGATCACTGCTATTGTTTTTATTTCTTCCTTTTTCAGTGGCAGGTAATCGTCTTTATTCTTTAACAGAACCAGACTTCTTCCTGCTGCTTCCAGAGAAAGTGCCACATGTTCTTTGCACTCCACTTTCTCATAGGAAATATCTTCATATGGAGACGGATCATCCTTCATCATGCCAAGCCGGATCCGGATTTCCATAAGGCGTTCTACTGCCGCTGTAACCGCATCTTCTGATACCAGTCCCTGCTCATAGGCACTGCCAAGATGAAGAAAAGCGTTCCCACAGTTTAAATCGCAGCCGTTATTCACCGCCATTGCCGCCGATTCTTCCACATTCGCAGTAACGTGATGATGCTCATGGAAGTCATTTACTGCCCAACAATCAGAGACTACATGTCCTTCAAAGCCAAACTCCTCTCTTAAAATATCTTTTAACAGTGTCTTGCTTCCACATGCCGGTTCCCCGTTCACTCTGTTATAGGCACCCATGACCGCTTCCACTTTTGCATCTTTGACGCACCGCTTGAATGCATATAAATAAGTATCATACAGATCATGTTTTGACACCTGCGCATCGAACTGATGCCTGAGCGCTTCCGGTCCACTATGTACTGCAAAATGCTTTGCGCAGGCTGCTGCCTTCGGATGTTCCGGATCCGGTCCCTGTAAACCTTTGATGTATGCACAGCCTAATTCTCCTGTCAGATATGGATCCTCCCCGTATGTCTCATGTCCTCTTCCCCATCGTGGATCCCTGAATATATTGACATTCGGTGCCCAGAAGGTGAGTCCCTTATAGATGCCGTGGTCCCCTCTTCTCGAAAATTCATTGAACTTCGCCCTTCCTTCTGTGGAAACGACATCTCCGATCTCCTGTATCAGTTCTCTGTCAAAAGTGGCTGCCAGCCCGATCGACTGCGGAAACATGGTTGCCACTCCGGCTCTCGCCACCCCATGTAATGCTTCGTTCCACCAGTTATATGCCGGAATGCCAAGTCTCTCAATTGCCGGCGACTGGTAGAGCATCTGGCTCATCTTCTCTTCCACAGTCATCTGGCTTACCAGTTCTTTTGCACGTTTTCTTGTCTCTTCACTCATTTTATCGTCTCCCCTCTCATGACTCTGTCATAATTATATCCCCTGTCGCCAGTTTCAACAACCGGCTGCAATTCAAATAGCAGAACTCCAAATTCTTCCAGGCAAAAATCAAGTTCCAGTTTTTTCTCTGCCGGATATCGTTTTTGGGTTACTATTTCCGGTCTTGCACTTTCCTGCAAAAGCTTTTTCTGGTCTTTGCTAAGGCTTGCCGGTTCTCCCAGATCATGCCACACTTTCAGAGGATTACAGGTTTTCTCATCTACAAGTTTTGTGACCAGGCAATATGCTTTACTGCTTAAGCCCTGCAAGGTAAAAGTCAGATCCAGCTCCCGTCCGCATCTCACCCTGTCTGCATTCCAGATAATTCCTGCATAGCTGCCATCCTCTTTTTTCAGGATAACAGACTCTTCCGACCGGTGCACACATTCTCCCTTCCAATCCTCAAGCTCTTTGAAGAAACTAAATGTCCAAAATGCCGGCTTTGGTATGCATCCATTTGCCACCAGCCCGAATCCTCCATGGAATGGTGTAAACGGAACCCCCTGCTCCTCAAAGATATCTCCAAATGTCCAGTAAGAATACGATTCATTCACATCCCCCAGCCTTGACAACTGTTGTGCCAGATAAGCCGCGTTCTGGTTTGTGTCATGCAGCGGACAGTTTGGAATATAAGAAGTATTAAATTCCGTAATATAGATTCCCATTCCTTTAAATTCTTCAAAACTGTCAATTACATCTCTGGTCGTCTGCAAATTGGCAAATCCTGCTTCGGCATCCGACAGTGCCGCATACCCATAATGCCCGTCATACTCCGGAAATTCTGTCGTATAATGATGTCTTGTAATAAAATCCGGATGTATTTTCTCTTTCCGGCAAAATTCCAGAAATGACCGGATCCATAATTCATCCTGCACACCACACACCGCCGGTCCTCCTATCCGGAAACGTCCATCTAATTTTTTCACCGCGCGAAACGTCCGTCCGAACAGTTTAAAATACTCTTCCATATCTGCATCTTTCCAGAAGCCTGGCAGATTCGGTTCGTTCCACACCTCTATCGGCCAGGTCACCACTTCCTCTGCTCCATAGCGCATCATCAGATGCCGCAAAGTTTCTATCACTAATTCACACCACCCGTCATAATTTTTCGGTGGCGTTGTATTCCCTTTCCAATAGAAGATTGTCTGATCCCCTGATGCCAGTTTTTCCGGCATAAACCCAAGTTCTAAAAAGGGCTTCAATGACAATTCGCGGTAGCTGTCCATAACAAGATCCAGGTATGTGAAATTATACTCTGCCCTTTTTTCGCCGTTTTCCGTTTCATACTCCTGATAAATTGCCATATCATCCGAAAACAGGCCATGCCCCCTGATATGTGAAAATCCGATCTCATCCTGCACCAGTTTCAACTGATCCTGATACTCTTTCTGAAGTGCAAGCCCCATTCTGCCGGTTCCTATACAGTCACTTACATGATTTCGAAACTCCACTTTCGCTTTTCCGTCTATCCGGTAAATTTTTCTTTCTCTCATCCCACTTCTCCTTATTCAAACCTGAATGCCTGTAAGTCAAGATTTCCGTATCCTCTATATGTAAAATAGATTGCCTGCTTACCATCCGGGATCTGTGCCTGAATCTCATATTCCTCCCACACATTGCTGTTTACAATTTGAACTGTTCCAAGCATCTCACCGTCCCAGGCTGTCTTCACCTCGAACGTCCCACTTCCATATCCTCTCACTTTCAGGATGACTTTCTGTACATTTTTACATTCAAAGTATTTAAAGCCTATCGTTGTGGTATCTGTAATATGGGAAATGTACCCTGGTTCCTTATCACCGTCTCTTCCATCCTGCATCACTCTTGGAAATCTCTGGTTTGCATCAAAAATGCTCTTCTCCGCTGTAAACAGATTGCATGCAATATAAGCCGGGTATTCCCCCTTTCCCACTAGTGATCCGCCGTTCAATCCACAGGATGTCAGTTCCACCTGACGGAAGCATCCATCTTCTGCCAAATGAAGCTTTTCTGCACATCCCTGTCTGCTATACCAGGTTCCGTTCGTCTGTCTGTGATAAAAAATATACCATTCACCGGAAATCTCCACGATACTTCCATGGTTGTTTCCGCCATAGGCAGACGGCATATCTGCAGGTTTATAAGTATCTATATGCATATCGCAGTTGCTTACCAGCACACCCCCATATGTAAATTTTCCCGTTGGATTCTCACTGGTCGCATAGCATAACTCATGCATCACCGAAGACGAATAAATCAAATAGTACGTGTTTCCTATCTTCCGGATAGATGGTGCTTCAAAAAATGCATGTCCCTCATATCCGGTTCCATCTGCATACTCTCCTCCCGGTGCCACAAATACCGGTTCTTCCTCGATGGTAAGCATATCCGGACCGAGCACTGTCGCCATCGCACCATGTCTCGATTTGTCTCCTCTTCCACAGAAGCCTGTATACAGATAGGTCCGTTCCCCTTCTGTCAGTACTCCCGGATCAAACTGTGGTTCATCCCCCGGTCTTTCTCCGAGTCTGTCTCCCTTTTTATCATGGACATATCCATAAAATTCATATTTTCCTGCCGGTGTGTCAGAAACTGCAACTGATACAACAGAGACATGGTCCAGCACATAATACAGGTAATATCTTCCATCCGGTCCCACGGTCACATCCGGTGCATACAGGCACATTTTTCCATCCCGGTTCATAGGATCTTCCGTCTTCGGGTATATGACCCCTTCATATCTCCAGTCTGCGAGATTGTCAACCGGTGCTGACCAGCAGACATAATCTCCCAGGCAAAATACATGTCCGTTATAAAAATCATGGGATCCGTACACATACACCCTGTCTCCGAACACATACGGCTCTCCATCCGGAATATACTCCCACGATGGAAGATATGGGTTAAATGCCTGCTTTTTCTTCAATCTTAACACACTCACAGAGTAAGCAGGTGCTTCATAAATGAATTTTTTAGATGCTCCCTCCATCTTCACTGTCTTGTCACTCACTTTTTCCGGTTCTTCGAATGTATTCTCTGCTGTCTTTTCCCCTGTCAGAAGAACTGCCTCATACTCACACTCCACACCGCAGTCTAAAGAGATTTCTACCGGATCAGCCTCTCCTTTCATATTGACAAGCTTAATAAAAATTTCCCTGTCTGTCTCTGTTGCAATGGATGTAACGGACGGTGCATATGGAATCTCCACCTCACGTACAAGTTCCTTATCCAGGAAAAGCCGTACCATCTTTCCATCTGTCTCATATCCAAAATGATGATATCTTCCAGGCTCTATACAAAGCGGAAAATCTTCTGTCAGTCTCTTCTCCTCCGGAATCGCTGTTTCCCAGAAGGATGCATGATCCCCCTCTATTTTCCAGAGCAGAGGTCTTACTCCAAACGGTGTCCATATTTTTTCCGCACCTTCTAACAACTGGTCATAATAAGATAAAATTACCCTTGCACTGAAAATGCCAATTTCAAAGCTGCTGCCCGGTTCTACATAAATATCAACATCAAATTTTCCACAGGTATCTGATTCCTCCCCGAATACAACAAAGCTCTTCTCTTTGTCTCCCCATGGCATTTTCCGGCACATTGCAGCAATCTGCTCCTCATCCGGATGTGCAAGACAATAGGTATCCTTCTCCTTTGTTTTCGTCACATGTCCCATAATCTCATGCGTCACTGCTGTTTTTATGCCATTCCACAATGCATTTTTATAAGTGAGCGGAGAAGAGGATTTTAAGGATGCCATTCCTTCCATCGGACGATAGATTTTATCAGATGTATCCTCCGATTCTACCACATACGCTCCTCTGTTCTGTCCGAACATTTTCCATACATAATAAGTCGGTATTCCAAGGCTGTCTGTATTCTGAAAACGGATCAGGTTTGGAGACCAGGAACGGTACCGGATATGTTCAAATAGTGGTGCGTAAGATGCAAGCGCAACAACATCCTGGTTTTTTTCCAGTCCGATCAGAAATGCTGCCTCTCCAAGTGCTCCATATAGCTTTCCGAGATGTGCGCCTTCATTAACCGCCTGCTCTCCGACAAAAATCTTCGGTCCCTTTCTGTCATATTCTGCATAATAATTCTGATTTTCTGCAAAAAACTCTGTTGAATTATAAAAATGCTCATCCACATACTCTGTCACACAGTCATGTTCCTCAATATGGGCATTCGCGACAACCTTCAAATGCGGATATTTTTCTTTTATCACATCATAAAATCTGCGATACCGTTCCTCATAATCCGGTCCGAAGTTTTCATTTCCAATCTCAAGATAGGTCAGGCGGAATGGCTCTCTATGTCCCATCCGGGTTCTCAAGCTTCCCCATTTGCTCTCCGGATCTCCAAGTGCATACTCTAAGGCATTCATGGTATCCTCCAGTATCTCATCCTGTTCTTTTCCTGTGATAAGCACCGGCTTTCTTCCCTGGCAGGTCATGCCACAGTTGCATACATACATCGGTTCCATATTAAGGTCTTCGCACAGTTGCAGATATTCATGAAATCCGAGTCCATTGCTGCTGCGGTAGTGCCATACTAACTGCTGCCCCGGTCTCTCCCACACCGGTCCTACTGTATTACGAAACAGCATGACAGTGGACGGCGTCGAACCCTCTACAATACATCCACCTGGGAACCTCATGAAACTCGGATGCAGATCGCGCAGCTTTTCAACGAGATCCACGCGTAATCCATGTCCGTTATAGGTTGTTCCCGGCATCAGAGATGTAAAACCAAACAGAATCTCTCCATCATCCGGACACCGAAACATAAGCTTCGCATTCTGACTGTCCCCTGTTGCGGCAAGTACTGCATCATACTTTACGTAACCATTTCCTTTCAGCAGCAATGTTGTGGATGCAAAGCACACATTATTTTCTATGACAGAAATCTCCAATTTCGTTTCCCGGGCTGTTTTTGCAAACAGACAGAATTTATATGCTTCCCCTTTTTTCTGTGGGATACCGCAAAATCCCGTATTCCAGATGCTTCCACCCTTTTCAAACCATACATTCAGTGCCGCTTTCCGGTTTTTGTTCAAAGTGTCCACCTGTTCTAACCGCATGCGTGCATCCTGTGCATACCACCCCGGTACAGACGTTTTTTCAATTTGGTTCTCCTCCACCCAGCGGGTCAGCCCTTCTCCGCCATTGAATTCATCTTCCCAGCCTGAATCTGTCACAACATGGATTCCATCTGCCAGCTGCGTATATCCCTCCGGAAGAAGAGAGTCTTCAAACGATCTGTTTCGTATCATTTCCGGATAAATTCCACCATCTCCAGCCCGGTTAATGTCTTCAAAGAAAATCCCATACAGGTCTTTTGCTGTTTCAAACTTCCTGTTTTGGGTTCTGATATTAAGTCTGTCCATACTTTGTTCCTCCTTTTTTTCTTCCCTGATACACCAGGTCATCTCTCTTTCCTGCGGCAATCTATCTCATAAACATATCCCCTTCGTATCTCTGCAAATGGTCCTGGAATTACCTTCCCTGCTTCTAAGGTATTTCCATAAAAATCACTCTGCGACTGCGTATGGATATCAACTGTTCTTACCTCCTCTGGATTGTATACAATATCCCGTTTTGCCAGTTCTTCCGGGAAGCCAAATGGACGATCCTCTGCCTCCTTGAATTCCAGCTTCAGATGATCGGTATCCACCTCTATTTCAAACCAGCCCTCCTGTCCTTCTCTGTCAAACTGATAAAATTCCTGCCAGGATGGAAGATGCAGACATACCTCCGGTTCCGGATACAGAATTCGCAGATAGCCGCCTTCCATTCCAACATAGGCATTGCCATCACAACAGTTGTCCTTTGTCGGGAACTTCACAGCGGCTTCCCCGCAACGGTAAAACAAATTATTCAGAATCCAGGCATCTCTCGATGTACCGCCTCTTTCCAGACCATGCATCCGGAAAGATACCGGCTTTGCAAAATATCCGGCACTTCTGCAATTCCCGATCAGATTATGTTCGATCCGCAGTCTGTCTGTTCCTTCCCCATAGATTCCATAACCATTCACCTCACCAGATTCCGTCATTGCATACCAGCCGGCCGACCCTTTCTGCTCCTTTATCTGATTCCGGTCAAACCGCCCTTCCACATTCCAGATGATATTATGGTCGATCAGATTCACACCATCTTTCGTACATTCTATGAAAATAGCCTCTCTCTGCTCCCTTCCATCTAAAAACAGGTTATGTGTAATTCTGTTATTTTCATTTCCGCAATCCATCCACAGATGATCTGCCCGGAATGTATTACGGAACAGATTTCTGCGGATCAGGCCGTTTACACTATTGTGAAGCTTAATTGCTCCTGCTTCCCAGGAAAGTTCCATCTTCTGCCATCCGGTTTCTTCGATCCGGTTATCCTCGATCAACATATGCCCTGCATGAAGCCCTGCAATTCCACATACCCCTGCGTTGGAAATCGTACAGTTTCTGATCACGCTATATCCGATTTTCTGCCCCGGTATCATCTCATGATGCCAGCATTCATTTCCGACATCAATCCCTACCCCGTTCGACCAGTCTACTGTGCAGTCCTCAATGATCCAGTGATGTCCTCTGTAACAGGAAATTGCTCCCCGCTGCGGTACCGGTGCCCCTGTTGCCGCATGTGCACAGGTCAGCCCTTTTACTTTAATATAAGACAGAAATGGTTCATCCGGTGCAAAGCACTGTTCTCTACAGGTCACTTCGATTCTATGCTCCGCCGGATCTTCATCATTCCAAAGCCTGAAATGCACACGCTGTCCGTTGGCTTCCACCCAGTACGTTCCGTCTTTTTCACCAAGTCCATTGCAAAGCGAAACCTGTGTAAGCGGTTTTCCATCGCAGAACACCATCCCCCTCCGGTTCAGATAAGTTGTCATATCTGTCTTATCATACTCAATAAACAGTCTGTCATGTAAAATGTTCACCGCGCAGAACGGATTGTATCCCTGAAATAACTCAGGTTCCAGACAGTATTCCCAGACCTTTATCTTCGCTTCCTCTTTCTTTTTCCCGAAATTGTTATACAGTCTCCAGCCATTACTTGGTCTGAAGTTCTCCACTTTTTCAGAAGCCTTGATCACAACTTCTCCATCCCCATATGCTTCATAGCTTATCATATGTGATGCATCGATACCTCCACGCACCGGATGTACCCACTCTCTGTATTCTCCTCCATGGATCAGGACACGCGTTTTTGGCACAGCCCTTTCCGCTGCCGCCTGTATTGTTTTAAGTGGTGCCTCTGACGTTCCTGCATTCCGATCATCCGCATTGGGATGTGTGCCGTTTACATGCAATACGATGTCATACACTGTCTCGTCTTCCCAAAATTCAAACATGCTGCCATCTGGCAGTTTTGCTGTTTCCCCCATCATATTCCTCCTCATGATACAAGTATTTTTCTGTTATTTTTGCAAACCCCTATTATATTCTCTTTAAAGAGCAGAAGCGGGGACAGACATACTGTCCCCGCTTCCCTTCTTCACGCTCTGTCTTCCTGCCCGGAAACTTTTCCAACTGTTATTTTCTTCATCCATTTTCCACTTCGCAATCGGAATACACACCAGACTGCTTTTAGAATCTGATCGGCCTTCAGGCACACATATATCCAGAATGCCGGGAAGTGGAATACAAACCCCGCAAGCATTCCAAGCGGTATGGAAACAACCCACAGGAAAAGATTATCCGCAAGCATCAACATCTTTGTATCTCCTCCCCCACGCAGCACTCCTTTGGTCATAATGCTGTTTGTTGCCTGGAAAATAAGAATTAAGCTGATCGCATGCATCAGCTGCGCAGCAACCTCCGCTGTCTCCTCCGATACCTTATAGGAACCAATAATCGCCGGACTGACCGCCATAATAAAGATCGCCGACAGCATCCCAAGTCCCAGTCCCAATCCTAAGAATCTGTAAGCCTGGCTCTGTGCCTGCTCCCTCTTTCCCTCTCCTAACGTCTGCCCTGTCACGATTGCTCCTGCCTGACATACGCCCTGTATCATAACAGTACTCAGCTGTTGTGTTACGCTTGTAATGGCATTGGCTGCCACAAAGGTAACTCCGAGTCTTCCGATCACCATTGCCACTGTATTATTTCCGATGGCGAGAATTCCATCACTAATCAGTACCGGTATGCTGATCCGGATATATTCTTCAAGCAGATCAGCCGTCTTCATACCAAGATGTTTTACCCTGAATCCGATCTTCTCATCTTTCAGCAACAGATATCCACAGATCATCCCTGCCTCAAACAGTCTCGCAATCAGTGTTCCCAGCGCGGCTCCTGCGATTCCCATACGCGGCATTCCAAGTTTTCCGAAAATAAATGCATAGTTTGCCAGAAGGTTCACAAAAAACGCTCCGATTGAGACAAGAAGCGGCAGCTTCACCTGCCCGACACACCTTAGTATGATCGTACATACCAATGAAAGACCTAAAAAGAAATAGGTAATGACAGAAAACCTGAAATAGATTTCTCCCAGCCGTATAATCTCTGCATCCTGCGTATACATCCGCATGACAACCTGCGGGATCAGCAAAGTCACCACCGCAAATAAAAGTGCAAGGCTGACTGTAATTCTTACTACGATACAAATTGTCTTACGCAGAGCCTGTATACTTTTTACCGGTTCTGCTCCCTGCATTCCCCAGTAACGGGATACAAGAACAGATGCTCCCATTCCAAGCCCCATACAGAAAATCTGATAGACACCTATAAACTGATTTGCCAATGACACTGCCGAAAGTGACATTTCCCCGAGATTTCCAACCATAATCGTATCAAGCATGTTGACTCCGATTGTGATCAGGCTCTGTAAGGCGATTGGCAATGCCAGCCAAAAGACTTTTTTATAAAATTTCCAGTCGATTTCTGCTCTTCTTCTCTCTGTCATCTTCTATCTCCATTTCCAGTAGTAAGCCCTTCCTGATGTTCAGACTTTTCTTGGTCCTTTACCTGGCAAAACTGCGTTGCACTTTGCACTACAGTGTCTGTATCCAATCCAGGTATTTCACGATCATCGTGTCCCAGACCTTCCATTCATGTCCGCCCGGCATCTCTTCGTAATGAATCTTCACATTCTTCTCTTTACAGTAAGCCAAATATTTCTGTGCGTGTGCATACCCTCCATCTTCCGTGCCGATAGCTCCAAATAATGCCGGATATTCTCCCGTCTCAGATGCACGGTCGATCCACACTTTCGAATCGCTGTCTGTTCCGGCAAGTTCCTCTAAGCTTCCCCAGCATAGCGAAACCACATCGTTTTTTTCCTGTTCCTTATCCTGATACCGTGCTCTCTGCTCTGCAAAAAGTTCCGTCACAAAGGAAAGACCGGACAGATTTGCCGCTGCCCTGAAAAATCCAGGTTTTGTAAATGCCCATTTGTAAGCACCGTATCCACCCATCGAGAACCCCGCTACATATCGGTTTTCAGGTTCTGTATTGATTGGAAACATTTTCTCAGCTACCATCGGAACTTCCTCTGTCACAAACTGATAATATGGGTATCCATATTTCATATCGCTGTAGAAGCATCCACCATCCACTTCCGGCATGACAACCGCAAAGTTTTTTTCCTCCGCATACCGCTCAATGGAAGAAAACCTGATCCAGTCCTGGCTGTTTCCTCCACCGCCATGCAGCAGATACAAAGTGCCTGCCGGCTTTTTCCCCTGATTGACACAACCCGGAAGGATCACATACAATTTGGTGTGATAGCCCAGCTTATCTGATAAAAAATCAAACATTGTCACTCCCATCTCATGCATCCTCCTTCATCATTTTGTCTATCATGACCGGAAGCCACTGATCCCAGAAGCCCCACTCATGCCTGCCTTCTCCTTCAGAGAACTCTACCGGACATCCCATCTTGGTTGCCACTTTTGCAAAATTTTTTGATCCTTCATAGAAAAAGTCCTGTCTGCCACAGCAGCTATACAATCTCGGTAATTTTTTCCCTTCCTGCAGATTCTTTCGGATCAGGTGATAAAAATCATTACTGCTTCCCCTGTACTCTTCCCTTGTCCCGAAAGCTGCAGCAACATTCGGATTATTCATATCAAAAAATCCAAGGCTCTCCACCTCTCCCGCACCGCTCATTCCAGCTGCCGCTGCAAAGAAATCCGGGCGGTTCAAAGCCCACTTGAAGGTTCCGTGGGATCCCATGGAATTACCAATCACATACCTTTCTTTCGGATCATGCGTCAATGGGAATATATTCTCCACAATCTCCGGAAGTTCCTCACTTAAGTATGTAAAATATTTTTTTCCATGTACCATATCGCAATAAAAACTGTTGCGTACTTCCGGCATCACAACTGCCAGATCACGCTCTAATGCATATTCTTCCAATCTGGTGCGGCGCAGATAAAGGCTTGCATCATCACTGCCTCCATGCAGCACATAGAGCGTTTTTTTTCTCTCATATTCTTTATAATAAGTTTCTGCCCCCTTTTTCTCCGGGTCACGAAAAACTTCATAAGTTGGAAGAATCACATAGATTTCTGTGTTTTCTTTCAAAACTTCTGAACGAAATGAATATTGGATCAGTGCCATCTTTCTCCTCCTATTCTACTCTTCTTCCTTTTCAAAACACAATACATTCCAGGAAAGTGGTTTTAATGATGTTGTCAGTCTGCCATCTGTGAACACAATATCTTCTTTTTCTTTTGGAAGAACCAAAGACGGATTGTCAAAGCTGCTCTGTGCCTCCAGATCATCCGTATACATCTCGAATTGTTTTACAAACCGGTATCCCTCAAATCCCCTGACATCCACAGTCAGAGAATACTCACTTTCCTCATTTCTGTTCAGCACAAACAGATTCAGTCTGCCATTCTCACGATCCCATGCCGAGGCACTGTCCACATAAGGAACATTTTCTTTTCCCCTGTACTGGGATGTGTCATCAATCGCATATCCAGGCATATCATAGGTCTCACATTCCACGCTTGTCTGCATGGATGTTCCCCTGGCATACTCCATCAGCTGCGACAGTGCATAATAAGATGCTGATCTCCACACATGGTCATGGTCGGAGGAACAGAGTGCTCCAAGCCCTCCCGTCATGCAGGCAATCTTCACACGGTCTGCATGTCTTAAAAATGCCATCTGAATCGAAACCATTGCCAGCATCTGCAGCATATCTCCACCCGGATGTCTTCTGTCTAACATCTGATCCGGATCATGAAGCACATATTTTCTGTCCGGATCAAACCGGTAGTGGGCTCTTGTCATATTGTAGACCCCATAGCCTGGATGCAGCTCGGCATTTGGCCGGATCATGGCTCCGTACTCATCGAAAGAGAGCATGATTTTTTTCGGTGAACGCCTCTTTGCTGCAATCACATCACAAAGTGCCACCTCGGTGTCAATAAATTCCTCATAATACAGGGAACCACCCAGTAATGCCTTAATATCTCCCGGAGGTGCACTGTGATAGTGGTGCATAGACAGATAATCCACCGAATCATAGCACTGTTCGAGCACGGTCTCTTCCCATTCCGGATAGTGATCCATAAAGATGGCAGAGGATGCGCAGACAGCAGTCTCTATCGTCGGATCAATCCACTTCATCACTTTGGATGTCTCATTGGCGAGGACTCCGTAGCCTCTCGGATCCTTATCCCAGGAACCGATCTGCCATGGTCCGTCCATCTCGTTTCCAAGATACCAGACCTTCACCCCATATGGCTTCTCATGTCCGTTCTTTTTACGCAGATCGGACCACCAGCTGCCTCCCTCATGATTCGTATACTCAACAATATCCATCGCATCACGGATCCCTCCTGTTCCGAGGTTGATGGTATACATCGGTTCTGCTTCCACTTTTTCTGCCCACTGTAAATATTCATCATGTCCAACTTCATTTGTAATATACTGGTACCATGCCGGATCCAGATGCACTTTTCTCTGCTCTTTCGGTCCGATAGAATCCTTCCAGTCCCAGGCGGAAACAAAGTTTCCACCCGGAAGACGGATTGCCGGCATATCGGTACTTTTCAATGCCTCAATCACATCTTTCCGGAATCCCTGCTCATCCGCTGTCGGATGCTTTGGGTTATACATCGTTCCATTTACCATTGTTCCAATCGGTTCCAGAAATGTCGAAAATAATCTCGGTGAGATTTCTCCTATCTCAAAGGAAGGATGGACTGTAATTTTTGCTTCTTTTGCCATAGTCTTTTCTCCTTCATTTCACTGTTATACCTGTGTCTTACCCCGCAAACACATTTAAAATAATTTTCTTAAAAACGCATTCAGGCAATGTCTCCAGAATGTCCAGTCATGATAACCGTATCCCTCGAATACCTCAATCGGGACACCTGCCGCCAATACTTCTTTCTCGTTCTTAACCGTCGACTCATAGCTCCATTCCTGCATTCCGCATGCAACAAAAAGCATATGGAACTGCTTTCTGAATGCTTCCGGATTCAGTAATACTTCTGTGTAATCCACCTCATCGTCCCTGATCACAAGACCACCGGAAAAGATGCCGGCCCAACCGAACAGATCCGGATAAGTAAATACGATTCTCTGCGTCTGCATGCCTCCCATGGAAAGCCCTGCTAATGCCCTGTGATCTTTGTCTGCAATCGTCCGGTATCTGCTGTCAATATACGGGACACAGCTTTCCGGAAGCTCCTGCAGAAATGCGCTCATAGAATGGTGATATTCTCCATTTTCCGGGAATGCATAGCCGGTATTCATGACTACGATCATTTCCTTCATCTGGCCTTTCGCGATCAGGTTATCCGCGATATTGGCAAGCTTTCCCTGCCAGATCCAGCCAACCTCATTCTCACCGCCCCCGTGCTGTAAATAGAGAACAGGATATCGTTTTTCCGGATGTTCCTCATAACCTGCCGGTGTGTATACATAACACAGCTTGGTTCTTCCGGTACTATTAGATTTGTAATATTCATAATGAACCGTTCCATGTGGCACCTGACGGATTCTGTATTCTTCGAAATCCTCCTCCGGCATTTCCAGATAGTTCAAAGCCTGAAAGCCGCCGTAGCCAACCGGCGCATTGCAGTCCACCGTGTTCGCGCTGTTTACTATATAGTTATAATAGTGGAATCCTTTTTCAATTCCCGTTATCTCTGCTGTCCACCAGCCATCCTCTCCTTCTTCCATCGGATAGCTTTTCATTCCCCACAGATTCAGCTCCACATCATGCGCACCGTCTGCCCGCAGATAAAATCTGGCGGTTCCAGCCTTCACATCTGTCACCTCTGCGCCCGGATGTTCTTCCCGGTATCTGCCACACGGTCTGCCTTTCTCATCAAATGCATGGATCAGACCTTTGTGGATCGGATCAGACATTAGCATATGTTCTGCAAAGGTCTGACGGTCTAATTGCTCTTTGGATAGCTTTCTCTCTTCATAAGGGAAAACCGGTTCACTTCCATCCTCCGGCTCCTCTTTCTGGAAGACTAAGGATGCAAAGTCCCTAAAGCTCTCTCTCCACACATGCCATTCATGATAGCCCTCATAGCTTCGCTGCCCTCCGGCTGCCCCAAGCTTTTCAAACTGATCCGTATATATTTTCTGTTTTTTATCTAAGTCCTTCTCCCCTTTTCCTGCCGTCATAAGAACGGTCTGCATCGGATACTCTGCAAACTGTGCAAGAATCCGCTCTGTCTCTTCATCCCTGACCCCTGAGAATACTCCAAGATGTCCGAACAGATTCTGGAATCTCGATACGATCTGGGTTGCCTGCGCCGACCCAAGGGAAAGTCCCGCCATTGCGCGGTGCATCCGTCCTTTTTTCACGCGAAAAGTATGTTCCATATATGGAATGACATCCTCCGTCAGTTCTCTTCCAAAGTCACCCGGGAAAAAGACTGCCTCCTCATCATCTTTAAATGCGTAACCGCTGCACATAACCACGATCATATCCTTGCATTTACCTTCTGCAATGAGATTATCCATAATAAAATTGAGTTTGCCGTTCCACAGCCAGCTTGTCTCATCCTCTCCCACTCCATGCTGGATATACATAACCGGATACTTTTGATCTATATTTTCTCTGTAAGAAGGCGGCAGATAAACATAACATTTCTTTATGTGATCATTCTGTGTTGACACGTAAGAATGAATCTGCACATCCCCATGCGGTACATCCTTCAGATACCAGAAATCCTGTCCCTCCCGTGGCATTTCAAAAAAGTTATTTGCCCCGAAACATCCATAAGCAAACGGTGCATGTGGGTTCGTCACCTGTACCCCATCCACAAACCACCTGTGATAATGAAAGCCCGGAAGAATCCCCTTTACATTTTTAGAAAACAGTCCATTTGCCTGCTTCTCCAGTGCAATTTTCTCCGTTCCAAGCGTTCCTCCAAAACCGGAAACTTCTACCGTCTCTGCTTTTGGAGCTTCCATTGTAAAGGTAACACTTCCATCCTCCTCAACCTTGGTTCCCCAGAAATCTTCCTGATAACGAATAGACTCTTTGCCATCTATCTTTTTTATTTCTGCTTTTTTATAAATTGGATCAAAAAAAAGCGGATACATTGTCAGTGCCTGATTGTTTTCCATTTTCCTCTCCTCCTTCTGCTCTTTTTAGCTATTTCGTTTTAGCATATTGTAAAAATAATAGCGGCAATCTATATATTTCCCATGTTTTTTACTGCCGCTGTTATTTTGTATTCTTATTTATAATTTTCTGCCTGTTCCAGACCGCTGCTTTCCCGAATCTGATAAATCGGCAGCAGCTCTCTCCGGATCGGAATATCCATCCGGCTCTCTCCTGCCAGAATTAAAATATCTAATGCACTCTTTGCCATCTCCCGCGACGGAATATCCACAGAAGACAATGCTGGTCTATTATACCGGAGTAGTGGAGAGTTCTCAAAAAATATAATCCTCAGATCTTTCGGGACACAGATTCCGGCATCCCTGCAATATGCCATTATCCCTGTAGCAAGCCTGCAGTCGGCTACAAGCCACGCGGTCGGAAGTTCCATTTCTGAAAGCATCTGTTTCGCTGTCTCATATCCACTCTCATAGGAACTCTTCTCAATCCTTGGATTCCATTCTTCCTTCGCCACAATATCATGACTCCTGCATCCAAACAGAAAACCTGCCTCCATCAGCCTCTCTGCTCTTCCTGTTTTCTCAAATCCCAAAAAGGCTGCTGTTTTCACTCCGGAAAGATCCATACATGCCGCACATTCTTCTCCTGCCCGGTAGCTGTCCATCAGCACACTGTGATAGATCTGGCTGTCACGTCCAATAAACACAATCGGAATCGTGATCTCCCTCTCTTCCAGCGCCTTCTGCTCTTCCTCATTAAGTCCACAGATCATGGCACCACTGAAGCGGTTGCTTGACAGCATATCCATATATGCCATGAAGTTCCCTGGTTCATATGCCTGGACAACCAGTTCTATCTTCAGCTCTTTCAAATCAATTGCCTGATAGATGCCTTCCAGGAAACGCCCGAGACGTGAGTTTAAATTGTCACGCCGCCAGAACAGTGCCAAAACATATGGTGCCTCCTCGTTCGCTGCCTGCCTCAATCTTCTCGCATAAATGTTCGGCTGATAATTAATCTCTTTCGCCGCATTTAATACTTTCTTCTGCGTCTCTTTTGATATTCTTACCTGGTCTCCTCTGCCATTCAGCACAACAGACACCGTGCTCACGGAAAGTCCCAGTTTATCCGCAATGTCCTTAATCTGCATCTTGGACGCTTGTTTTTTATCCATATCAATGCCTTTCATCCTATTTTGAACTATTTTTGCCTTATAACTGAGCCTACCATATCTAAGATTCTTTTGTCAACCTGACAACTGTCTGTTTTTCCTTCGTTTTAGCAATGGCATCCGGCTGTCCTCTCTTTTCTGACAAGACCGGATGCCACCTTGTTTATTCACTGCTTATCTGTTTGTTTTTTATTTTGCTGCTTTTCTTGCATCGACTACTTTCTGATATTTTTCCATATCAAACGTCACAAGATCATCCCATCCGATACCGGTAAGAGTCTCTTTTAAGTTTTCCCATAATGCATCGAATTCTGCCTGGTCTGCTGCAAAGATCATCTTCCAGGATGCATTTGTAATTTCCTTGCCACACTGGCTTCTGATCAGCGCAATATCTGTTGTATCACTTTCAAGAACAACATTTACATTTGCAACGGTCTTTAATAATCCGTTCTCCTCATAATATTCTGTCTGTGTATCAGTGCCATATTTTTCTGTCCAGTCAACATATCTCTGGTCCTTCGGTTTCTCAAGATATGAGCTCCAGTAGCTCATGCTGTAAGGCTCATTATTATTCGGATTAACTGCCATATTGGATACGATATACTGATTTAACTTGCTGCTTCCATCATTGTAGAGACCGCCGCCCCACTCATCCGGAAGGTTCTTCTTACCTGCTACATAAGCTAAAGAATCATCTGTCTGTACATAGCGTCCTGTTCCCTCTTCAATTGTGTAGTTGACACCAGCAATACCATCCCACATGTAGCTGATTCCTTCCGGACTTGCCATCCAGTCGAATAACTGCATGATTTTTTCTTTTGTTGCATCGTCTACGCCAGAACCAATGCCCCATACACGGCCTGAGCCATAATAAGAGTCTGCCACCTGATAAATATTAAGGTCTTCAACAGGAACATTCACAAATCCTTTTCCTGCTGCTCTGTCTTCATCGGAAAGATTAATACTTGCAAGGTTCATTTCCCAGTTGTACCATAATAAGTACTTTCTGTATGCACGAAGCTTCTGCTCATCTGTTGTGGTCCAGTCCTGAACGGAGGAATCCGGATCGATCAGCCCTCTCTGATTTGCCTTGAAGAAGAACTCAAGCATCTTGTAATATGCACCGTTCTCATCAATCAATGGCATCATGCTGTTGTCATTTCCAATTAATACAGACTGGTTTACTTCCTGCCCATACCATTTTGCTGTCTGGCAGATATTTTCCATACCGAATCCATCCCAGTCTTTCCAGAGGGAAATCGCATATGCTTTATCACCAGCAGCGTTGGTCGGATGTGCTTTCTGCATCTGCTCTAAAACATCCAGAAGATCATCCAGGTTCTTTAATTCCGGGCATCCAAGTTCTTTGTAGTAGTCCCATGGAAGGCATGGTGCTGAGAACGGAGTCGACTGTGAATATGTGTCTGGTGAAGTATTCGTCATCTCGGTAGGGATTCCCCAGATCTTACTTCCATCTCCAACCTGCGCATTGAACGCCTCAATCTGTGTCTTATACTCTGCTAAGTTTGGATAATTCCAGATATCATCCGTAATATCCATAACAAGTCCTGCGTCTACGCAGTCCAGATAATCTGCATTGTCCAGAAGAATGATATCACCCAGCTTTCCGGAGCTGCATCGCGTCTGATAAAGTGCTGCCGCATCACCAGATGTATTCGGCGCAAAGATATTCAGTTCCAGACCGAACTTCTCTTTCACAATGTCGCCAAACCAGCCTGTCTGCATGCCCTGATAGTTTGCCGCAACATCATAGACTTCGATTGTTGTCACATCCCCTGATGCCTGTGAGCCTCCCTCTTCTGTTGCAGCTGCCTGGTTCTTGTTATCCCCTGATGAAGCATTTCCATTTGCTCCGGAATCTCCTCCACAGCCTGCAAGAACTGCACTTGCTGTCATGGCTGCCGCCAGACCTAAACTAATTGTCCTTCTCCATTTCATAATACATATCCTCCTTTTTGTTTTCTACAATAGCCCCCTATTGTGTGTTGAAGTTTATGAAATTTTTCTCAACCCTTCACTGCGCCGATCATAATTCCTTTTACAAAGAAGCGCTGGAAGAATGGGTATACTAATAGAATTGGTGTTACGACCAGAATCGTTACTGTCATACGGATGGAAGTAGCCGTCTGCGTCGTTGCAAGCATCTGCTGGATTGCTTCACTGGAGGTTCCGGAAGAAACAATCGTTGCAAGGGAGCTTGCCTGATTAATATACTGGTACAGAATGAACTGTAACGTATATAACTTTGTGTCTGTCACAAGAAGTAAGGTGTCCTGGAAGGAGTTCCACTGTCCTACTGCTGCGAAGATTGCAACCGTTGCAAGAATCGGTTTGATAATTGGAAGAATGATTGAGAAGAACACCCTCAATGTTCCTGCTCCGTCTACTTCTGCTGCATCCTGCAGTTCCCTCGGAATGGATTCCACGTACGTCTTCGTCAGAATAATATAAAACGGGGAAACCAGTGTCGGCAAAATATATCCGAGGAAATTATTCGTCAGATGCAGATTATTCATCGTAATATACCATGGAATAATTCCTGCATTAAAATACATGGTCAATACCACAAACCGGTACCAGAGTTTCCGTCTCCACATGGTTTCTCTTGTGAACATATAGCCGAGGAAGCCGGCTAACAATACCGTACAGGCCGTTCCGATCAGCGTTCTTGCAACGGAAACCTGTGCTGCCTGCAGCAGTCCCGGAATCTTGGTTGCATCCAGATAATTTCTGAAATGAATCTGCTGCGGCCAGAAGATAATCTTTCCTTTTTCACTCAAATCGTTCGCACTGATCGTATTGATGAAAATATAGTAAAATGGATAAATACAGATCAGGGAAAACAATGCAAACACAATATAAGTAATCACGCTGATCAGTTTATCAACCGGACCGGAATTTTCTTTTATTTTTCCATTCTGTTTCATGTTCATATCCTCACTTCCGTTTAAATAAATCCATCCCCACGCAGTGCTTTCGATAGCGTATTGGCACCACATAACAAAACAACACTGATCAGGCTCTTAAGCATACTGAGTGCAGTAGATACAGAATAGCTTCCACTTCCCATTGCCAGATTGTATACATACAGATCAAGTACCTGGATCGTATCCATATTAAATGCATTCTGGAATACATAATACTGTTCCATTCCATTGGAAAGGAAATTTGCGATATTAAGCATTAATAATACAAAATATGTTGGCAGTAAGCTCGGAATCGTAATATTCCAGATCAGCTGCATTCTTGTTGCCCCGTCCACTTTTGCTGCCTCATATAATTCTGCATCAATTCCGGAGATTGCGGCGATATACATGATCGCTGACCATCCAAGACTCTTCCAGGTACCCCACAGCCACATTTTCAGCCATATATGATTGGAAGACTGTAAGAACGCGATCGGTTCTTCAAGCACTCCCATCTGTATCAGTAAGCTGTTTGCCATACCTGTACTGTTGAACATGCAGTAGCAGATAGAAAATACCAGTACCCAGCTGATGAAGTTCGGAAGTGTCGTCACGGTCTGGACGAACTTCCGGAATGGCATACACTTAATCTCATTCAGAAATACGGCAAAAATCATCGGCAGCCAGGAAAACAAAATGGTCAGTCCGCTCATTGCAAAGGTGTTTCTTAAAACCATCAGTGTCTGCTTAATCCTCACCGGATTATCTACCAGATACCGGAACCACTTCAACCCTACAAAGTCATCCATGCTAAGTGGTCTTGGCGGTTTGTAATCAAAAAATGCGTATGCCCATCCATACAGTGGATAATAGGCAAATATCGCAACCAGAATAATGAAAGGCAGAATATAGAGGAATTCCCGATACCCTCTCATCTTTTTCTTATTTGTAGATACTTTCATTCAGTTACCCCCTCCTGTTTTCTCCTCTGTCCAATCTATTTTCTCTCTGTATATTTCTTATATTGCTATTATATGCTATTTCGTTTTAGCTGTCAATAGCTTATTCTTTAGAAACTATTTTCAAACTGCCATCTGGAAGTCTTCTAAACTGTTTCACATAATTCCATCCAAGCTCAGGATCCTTATCTGCCACCTCATGTCCTTTGTCATGCATCATCGCCAGATTATACAGATTCACTGGATGCTCTTCATCCGAGTAAAACCGCTGAATGTCATAGTAATGTTCCGGATGTCTGGCAGAAGGCCGGATTCTCTGCTGAATCTGCCCCGGCACTCCGCATCCACTTGGATCAGGTTTGGAAAGATCTGGTGTCTCTTCGATCCGAATATGGTTATATGCCTTCCAGAAATCATACTGATGCTGTTGGGAGCAATGATAATAAATCGGATAAGAAATTTCCCGGGAGCCATAGGTATACCATACTGGCATCCGGTAATCATATTCTTTCTTTTTCTCCATTGCAAGACCGAACAGATACTTATCCTGTTCTGTAAGCTCACTGGCGCCATTTCTGATTCCCGGCCAATTTGAGTCAATATGGCAGATAGCCGCGATCAGTTCCGGATGGAGCATTGCCACTGTCTGCGCCTGTCCTGCTCCATTGCTGAAGCCTGACAGGTAGACTCTTTCCGGATCAACCGGATAGTGTTCTTTCATATATTGGATCAATGCAACTGTATACCCGATATCATCTGCTCCATCCGGTGCTAAAAAGCTGTTCCACTGCGTTTTATCTGTCCCCCACGGATACACCGTAATAAAGCCTTCCCTCTCCCCCAGTTCATGAAAACGGCTCATCTGTGCAGCTTCCTCCGGATTATCCGATCCTCCATGGAAAAAGAGCATAAGTGGTACTCTTCCTAACGTTCCATCTTTTACACCGGAAGGTACATGCACAAACCAGGTATGCTTTTTCTTCACCGGTTCCTCTAATCTGTCATCATCCAGATAAAGTTCAAACCCGGCTTTTTTCATATCCGGTTTTGGTTCCACATCTCCATACACAGAAGTATTGGTGCGCCTTGTCACAGAAAAAAGTTCTTCCCATACCCGGTTCACCAGTTCTTTGGAAAGCTGCATGTTCTCTGAAGCCATGACACACTGGGATGGATTTCTTTTATTTCTTGTCACTGCAATCTGATCTGCCGTCTCTTTCCATTCTGTTTCATTAACAACATTGAAATAATTCCGTGTTTTCCTGTCACTGTTCACCAGAAAAGCCGGTACTGCAGCATTCACTGCCTGATATCTGGCTTCCTCACATAGCTTTCCACCCATCGCAAAAATTGCTGCTATATTCTCTGCCACACAAGCTGCAAGTGTGCATACCATATGCGCTCCGCTTCCAGTACCGACCAGATACCTGGTGTCATTCATTGGATGCCAGACACTTAACATTGCTTCATAAGTTGGAATCCCGTTCGGCCGTGTTGCAAGAGGCTTATCATCTTCCTTTGTCATTGCATCCTGAAAATCATGAAAGGCTGTCAGATCATCCGTCTCTCCGGAAAAATCATAATTCCAGCGCCCGTTTTCCGGATTCGGGAATGAAAGAATGATCTCCTGTTCCTCAGCGAGTTTTCGCATGCCAAGCTCATCCAAAAAATACCGTACGGATGCTTCGTCTTCTCCATCTCGTAATATTGTAATGCTGCAGCGTTTGAATGCTGTCCGTCTTTCCTGTTCCGGAAAATACAGATACATACTTCTTCCGGTCTTTTCCAGCTTCTTATATACTAACCCCATCTTTTACCTCCTCTGTCTGCGCAGATTCTCGAAACTGTTTTTCGTTCGCTAAAACGTTGTAGCTTAACTATAGTTTTTATTTCCTGTTCTGTCAATCTATTTTTTTGAATATTCATCTGTTTTATCTATCTTTTTTTGGCTTGGATTCCATTTTTTTCTTCTTTCTTTCCATTTTTCTTTGCGTACGCTTCTGCTGTTAAAGCTATTTCGTTTTAGCTTTTTGTTGACATACCGTATCCACAATGTTAAGATTATTTTATCTTAAGCAGAATTTTAGTAATAAAGAGGTGATCATCAATGGCTCAGAGTATGAAAAGCACAGTCCTGGACAATCTGCCCGCCGGAACAGATGCCGACCTTGCAAAAGGGAAAATTCCTCATGTACTTCCAGACGGAGTAACCAACCGGGCTGTTTATCAGGATATTTTACAAATTGCCGTACCGGCGAGTGTGGAGCTGATTCTGTCTTCCTTCACATCTATGGCAGACCTGATTATGGTAGGAAATCTTGGTACATGGGCAATCACGGCAGTAGGTCTCACGACACAGCCAAAGTTTATCCTTATGACAATGATCATGGCGATGAATGTCGGTTCCACAGCACTTGTTGCCCAGTCAAGAGGTTCTGGCAGCCGGGAAGCTGCACAGAAGTATGCCAGGCAGGCAATGTTGCTCAACCTTATTTTAAGCATCCTGCTTTCTGTCATCGGTTTTGTGACTGCCAGACCGCTCGTTCTTTTCATGGGTGCAAAGGATGGGCACATTTTAAGTGCCGGAACTGCTTACTTGCAGATTCAGATGGCAGGATTCGTATTCTTTTCCCTGACCTCGACCATCACAGCGCTTCTCCGCGGAATTGGCGATTCCAAAACAGCCATGTACTATAACACAGTCGCCAATCTGGTAAACCTGATTCTGAACTACTTACTGATTAACGGACATTTAGGCTTTCCACGCCTTGAGGTTGCGGGCGCTTCTCTTGCCACCACGATCAGCCAGATTGTATCCTGTATCCTTGCAGTGATCGCCATATCAAAGAAAAGCTGTTATATTCATATGAATCTGCATGATGACTTCAGACCAAGCAGAAAAGAGCTCGCGGAAATCGCAGCCATCGGTCTTCCTGCTGCCCTGGAGCAATTTATGATGCGAATTGGCTCTATGATCTTCTCTAAAGCGGTTGCTTCCCTTGGCACGGTTGAATTCGCTGCACATCAGGTCTGTATGAATATTCAATCTCTTACTATGATGAACGGACAGGTATTCTCCATTTCAGCGACTTCGCTGACCGGACAGAGCCTTGGGAAAAAAAGACCTGACATGGCACAGGCATATACCACACGCTGCAAGCGGTGCGGTATGGCAATTGCCATTACACTCGGTATCCTCTTTGTAATATTCGGAAGACCGCTTTCCGGACTGTACACGAACGACGCAACCTGTATTACACTATGTATCCAGATTCTCTGGATTGTTGCTTTTATCCAGCCATTCCAGTCTTCACAGTTTATTGTGGCAGGTGCACTCCGTGGTGCCGGTGATACAAAGTTTGTCGCAAAGCTGACATTTTTCACTGTCATGCTGCTCCGTCCGGGACTTGCTCTTCTGGCAATCAACGTATTCTCCCTTGGACTTCCCGGTGCCTGGTTTGCTATCCTGGCTGATCAGATCATCCGGTCTGCCCTGATTGCATGGCGCTATCAGTCTGGCAGGTGGAAGGAATCCGTCCTGCGTACAAAAGCTGCTGCCTGACATCTGTCAGAAATCCCGTTGTGTATGCAGAGCACCTTAGAAATTTCGAACATTTTTCAATTAAAATTTAACACATTTATGAATGGAGGTATCTTTTATGTCAAATGCAAAACAAATTGACCAGCTTTTAGAAGGGTTCTTAAAACGCGGACTTCCGGGCTGCGGACTAAAAGTTGTCCAGAACGGTAACACCCTTTATGAAGGTTATTTCGGTGTCACTGACATCGACACCAGAACACCTGTCACGAAAGACACGCTGTTCCGCCAGGCATCCATGTCCAAAATCCCACTCTACACCGTTATGATGATGCTCTATGAACGTGGCAAGTTTCTCCTCACAGACCCAATTGGAGATTATCTTCCGGAATGGAAGACAAGTACCCGCTACGACAGGCATCCGAACGGCTATGTTGATATCGTTCCAACCAGCCGTCCCATTAATATCCGTGATGTCATGTCCATGAAATGTGGTCTTCCCTACTGTAATTCCGCCACTCCAACCCACGATCTTGTCATGACTGGCATGCAGGAGTGTATGCAGCCACTCTGGGAAAAAGGATCTTACACTTTGAAAGAACATTTATCTGCCATGTCCAAAGCACCTCTTGCCTGCGATCCGGGCACGCACTGGATTTACGGATTTTCCAGTGAGCTCGCCGCCGGAATCATTGAGGCAGTCTGCGACAAACCTGTCAACGATGTTTTCAAAGAGATGCTCTTCGATCCTCTTGGCATGAAAGACACTGCAGCGATTTTTCCAGACGAGCAGACGAAGAACCGTCTTGTCACACTCTATGCCAAAGATCCTGATGGAAATCTTGTTCCAGGACCTGACTTTTTTGATAAAAAGCATCTCCCTGGAAAAGAAAATGAAGCCGGATGGGCAAGACTTTATTCTTCCGTGGAAGATTATTCCAGACTTTTACAGATGCTTGCCTGCGGCGGTGTCTATGACGGAACAAGGCTCATGAGCAGTACGACAATTGATCTGATGCGCACAAATGGTCTCACCAGAGAACAGCTTCTCGACTTCCCTGACAAAGGATATGGTTACGGACTTGGTTTCCGGACAGTCATTGACCCTGCAGCCGGAGATTTGAACGGGTCCATCGGTGCTTTCGGATGGACCGGCGGCTTCGGAAGCTGGTGCGAAGCAGATCCTGCGGAAGGGCTCTCTATTGTCTATATGCACAATCTGATCCCGAATGATGAGCAGTACTATCATCCGAGAGTACGGACCGCTTCCTACGGATTACTTTAATCCCGTATCGTTCCCCGCCTTCCGCACAAGATGCGGTGGCATCCAGTTTTTATAAACGCGCATATTGCGCAGAAATGAGGTTTTTACATGTCAGATTTCAAAAACTTAGATCGCCTTTTACAGAAATATGTAGATGATGGACTCCCGAACTGCAGTTGTATGATCGCCAAAAAAGGAGAAATCCTATATGAAAATTACTTTGGCTGGGCAGATAAGGAAAATAACGTTCCTCTTACTGCTGACCATGTATTCCGCCAGGCTTCCCTGACCAAAATTGCAATGTATACAACCGGTATGATGCTTTATGAACAGGGACGTTTCCTAATGTCAGATCCGCTCTATGAATATTTTCCGGAGTTCCGGCATTCTACCAAAATCATCCAGCTGCCGAACGGTACGCTCGAAGAAGTTCCTGTTGAGCATCCGATCACAGTGAAACAAATTTTTAATATGACCTGTGGTCTTCCTTACGAAATGATCATAGGAGGCATCCCGGTTCATCACCCAACTGCAAAAGCAATGGCGGATGAAATGAAAGCTTTGCGTGCCAACGGTTACTTCACTCTGCGCGACCAGATTAGAGCTGCTGCAAGAGTTCCTCTTGCTTTCGAACCTGGAACCCGCTTTCTCTATGGTTTTGCCAGTGAGCTGACCGCCGGTCTCTTAGAAGTGCTCTGCGACAAGCCAGCAGAACAGGTCATCAAAGAAATGCTGTTTGAGCCTCTGGATATGGACAGTTCCGCAAATTTCCTGTTCGGAGATCTCGAAACACGGCTTGTAAAAAATTATTATCTGAAACCTGGCAAAACCCTTGCCGATCCTGACTGTCTGACTATTCCGGACAAAGTACACGAAGCTTCCTTTGTCGGGCCTCTTGGAACGGTTCCCGGCTTTGCCCGCGTCATTACCAACTGCCGTGACTACACAAAGTTGATGCAGATGCTGGCAAACGGTGGCATGCACAATGGAGAACATATTCTCGGAAGAAAAACCATAGATCTGATCCGTACGAATACCCTGGCTCCAACTATGATAAAGGAAGATTTCTCCAATGACTATCTTGCCGGATACGGTTACGGATATGGCATGCGTACCCTGATGAACCGCTACGAAGGTCAGCACAATGGCATGCTCGGTCAGTTTGGTTGGACCGGTGGCTCCGGAACCTGGGCAGAATGCGATCCGGAAACCGGACTTTCCATTGTATATATGCATAATCTGCAGCCAAACCTCGAGCAATATCACCATTTAAGAATGCGTGAAGTTGCTTACGGATGTTTATAATTTTTACAGAATATTTCTTTCTTATAGATTCCTCCTTTAGAAAAAGAGCGCATCAGACAACTTTTTTTCAGCGTCTGATGCGCTCTTTTTTCCGGAATAAACGGTATCTTTGTTTATCCGCAAATTTTCTACTGAAATTCGAAATACTTCTTCGTATTATTATAACAAATATCCTGCACCAACGCCCCAAGTCGCTTCTCGTCATCCGGATACTCGCCGTTTTCCACCCAGCCGCCGATCAGGTTGCAGAGGATTCTTCTGAAGTATTCGTGGCGCGGATAGGAGATAAAGCTTCTCGAATCGGTCAGCATGCCGATGAAGTTTCCAAGAACCCCAAGGTTTGCGAGGGATGTCATCTGGTCGATCATACCCTGTTTATTATCGTTGAACCACCATGCACTTCCCTGCTGGATCTTTGCACGGCACTCGCTGTTCTGGAAGCAGCCGATAATAGAGCCGATTGCCGCGTTGTCGATTGGATTCAAGCTGTATAGGATGGTCTTTGGCAGCGCATCCTCACAGTCAAGCGCATTTAGCAGGTCTGCAAGCTGTGCAGACGGTGTATGGTTGTCAATGCAGTCTACGCCTGCATCTGGTCCGAATGAGCGATAAAGCTTCTGATTGTTGTCACGCTTTACTCCATAATGCAGCTGCATTGCCCAGCCGAGACGCTTATATTCTTTTCCGATAAAAAGAAGAAATGCCGTCTTATATTTCAGTCCGTCCTCGTAGGAAATCGCTTCCCCATTTAAAGCCTTCGCAAAGATCTGCTCCACCTCTTCCTCCGATGCCGGTACATACATGGCATAATCAAGGCTGTGGTCGGAAGCCCTGCATCCCATCTCTTCAAAGAATGCCAGCCGGATCTTCAATGCCTCTTTCAGTGTCCGGAAGCTGTTAATCTCCACGCCTGCTGCATTTCCGAGCCGCTTCATATCATTCACAAAATCCGTACTGCCAATCTTCATCGCAGCTTCCGGTCTCCATGCCGGGAGAACCTGCACCGGGAAGCTCTGGTCATCCCGGATGATCTTATGCCACTCTAAGGTGTCTGCAGGGTCATCGGTTGTGCACAGGTGTGTCACTTTGGACTGTATGATCAGATTTCTTGCACTCATTTCCGGCTGTCTCAACTTCTCATTGCAAAGCTGCCAGACTTCCTCTGCAGTCTCACCATTTAAGACACCCTCATATCCGAAATATCTTCGCAGTTCCAGATGGCTCCAGTGGTACAACGGATTGCCAATCGCGCGCTCCAAAGATTCTGCCCATTTCTGGAACTTCTCGCGGTCCGGGGCATCCCCTGTGATATAATACTCCTCCACACCGTTGCTTCTCATCAGACGCCATTTATAGTGATCGCCGCCTAACCAGACCTGTGTGATATTGTCAAAATGGATATCCTGCGCGATCTCCTTCGGACTGATATGGCAGTGGTAATCGATGATCGGCATGTTTTTTGCATAGCCGTGAAACAATTTTTTTGCAGTCTCTGTCTCTAACAGAAAATCTTTATCCATAAATGCTCTCATAAATCCTATTTCCTCCTTGTTTTACGAAGCAAAATGCGATTGCTCCCGGATTATTCCGGCAAGATGTGCAGAATTTTTCCATTTCTCTGCACCCTGTTTTCTGTCTTCATTTTATATGCGATTTCTGCAAAAACGTATTGATTCATTTGTTGCATGCATTGCAAAAATTGCGGTCTTCCTTTGCTTTATCCACTATTGTCCAAAATAGCTGTTCACACCTGCCACCAGTCCGTCCGCTAACATGCCAAGCGTTGCATCGCTGTGGTCAGAACATGCATTTCCAAGCTCCATATCCACAGACGGAACCGTACTGTAGGAGGTCTGCGTCAGGTCAATTGCCATACTTCCCTTGCCATTGATCTTCGCCCCTTGTCCGCGGAGCCCTTCCACAAGCGCCGCGCCCAATGCATCGTGCTGCTGCCAGTGGGACGCTACCGGCTCCATCCCCTTGATGCCGTCCGGCACCCGGATATAAAAACAGCCTTTATCATAATCCAGTCCATCACCATCCCAGTGGAGTGCAATGTGACAATTTGCACGGTTGTTGCAGATAACAGTCCGCGCAACATTGTCAAGCTGCACATCGCTTCCATCACGGACCATCAGAACATCATATCCGGCAGCTAACAGCTTGTCACGCAGAATCTGTGCCATACGAAGTGTCACACTGCTCTCTGCTGTTCCGTCTTTAAATGTCATTCCGGATGACACTGCCACCGCCTGCGTGGCTCCCTGCCCGGTCGTACCTCCTGTCGTCTTCGCAGATCCGTCCGGATGACAGAGCGTCTTCACTGAAGTTCCCCCCGAAGTACCATGCCCGGCATTCACACCGACCACAAGATTCTTCCTGTTTGCCTCCGCCGTATACAATACCGCATACCCGGAATTGATCACCGTATGGTCTGCATACTCCCATGAACTGTCCAGATACACATTTTCCGTTCCACTGTAAGAACCATCTGCGGTTTGTCCACTCGCAGCTCCGTTCTGCGCGCTTCCCGCTTCCACTCCCGGATTCGTCTCTGCCTGCTCCTGACCCTGTGCTTTGGTCTCCGCCTCAGCCTCTGCGTCCTCCGGCATCTTCCCGTTTTTCTTTTCTTCCGTGCCCGTCTCCTGCTCTTCTGTCTCTGCCACCATCTCCGTCTCTTCCGTAACTTCGACCGCTTCCGTTTCCGTCACCGTCTCCGTAACTTCCGCTACAACCTCTTCCTTCCCGGCAGCTTCCGTAACTTCCGTAACACTATCCACACTTCCCGGCACATCAGCCGCCTTCTGTCCACACGCCGTAAGCATTACACACAATGCGCCACAGCATGCTGCGATTATCTTCTTACTTTTCTTCATCCCTGTTTCTCTCTCACTCTCATCATATCTTTACATTTTTCAGCCATAACTCTCTTAACGCCAATACAATTTACAACTCAATCGTTTTCCTGCTATCCAATCCATACAATCAGTCCGGCGCCTCATGGCTGCCTCACAATATCACTTACCGTTGTTTTTTATTAAATCCTTACCATATCTCCGGATTTTCCAAAGCGAAACTCTTAAATAACCTATAGAAAGATTGAGACGAAGGTGTCCCCCTGGAGGAAGACCTTGAGGAGCCGCCGGTCCTTAGCGCCCGGTCGCGCAGTAACAGTAGTGGCTTGTCAATATCTGCCATTGCGCGGGCGGACGCTTAGTACCGCTGCGAGCGACGCGGAGTGCAAACGTGTCTTCCTTCAGGGGGACACCTTCGTCTCAATCTGGCACAGCCTATCGAAGAGTTTCGCCCCAGCCATCATCAAATATGCCCCTTAATCAAAGAAACAATCCCAATAACCACCAGCAGCCCCAGCGCCACATAAACCAGCCCGCTGAAAAACAGCACCAGCACAACCACCGGCAGGAACACAATCGAAAATACAATCTTTGAGATTCCCCATGCCGCCCTCACTGCCAGCCAGATCAGCTTTCCAAAAATTCCAAATAGTAATACAAAAAATAAAAATGTCAACATCTCAAACTCCCTCTTTTTCTATAAACTGTCTATACCATCTGTACCAGCCAGACATCACTTCGTACCATAAAGTATCCGATCACCACCTTGATCAGCTCTGTCGCCTGCACAAAGAAATATACGCTCACAATCCCAAACCCGGTATAATTTGCCAGAAGGAATGCGGTCGGCACTACGATCACCCAGGTGAAAACAGAGTCAAACAAAAACGTGACCATCGTCTTCCCACCGGAGCGGAGCGTAAAATAGGAAACATGGCTGAACGAATAAAACGGCATGATGATCGCAGACACCGCGATAAAGCTGGTTGCAAGCAGCTTTATCTCATCTGACGTATTATAAATCTGCGGGAATATGCCTCCGACAAATAACAGGAGGACTGCCATCACCACGCAGCAGAACACGCTGAATACGATCATCTTGTTGTCCGCATCTTTCGCCTTCTCCAGTTCCCCCGCACCAAGGTACTGTCCTACCACAATGCTGATGCATGCACCGAGCTGCAGATACACGATATTGAAAAGGTTCGTGATCGTGGTTGCGATATTTAAACCGGCCACAACTTCCAGTCCCCGGACGGAATAGCACTGTGTCACCACCGTCATTCCGGCTGCCCAGAGCACCTCGTTGATCATCAGTGGGAAACCTTTGATGATAATCGCTTTCAGTTCGCTTCCCGGCAAGCCGAATCCGGTATAAGCGCCTTCCAGATAACGGTTCTTCTGTCTGTTGCTATGTGCCCAGACAATAATAATCAGTGCTTCTATGTATCGTGCCAGCACCGTTGCAAGCGCCGCCCCCTGAACACCGAGCTCCGGAAACGGTCCGATCCCGAAAATCAGCAGGTAATCTAATAACGCATTGCTTCCGACTGCCGCAAAGCTTGCTGCCATCGGGATAAATGTCTGACCGGTCTCCTTAATATTAGTCGCATAAGCCTGATTCACCGCAAACGGGATCAGTCCCGCCATCATAATTGCAAGGTACTGTAAGCCATACTGCAAGGCTGCCTCCGTTGCACCGTTCCCCGCAGTATCTGTCAGGTACAGCGCGATCAGGTCAGATCCCTTTGTGACAAAAAGGAGGATCGTGAGCAACGTCACAAGAACCGCCGCATAGATCTTAAACCGGAAGGAATACATATGTCCCTTATGGTTCCCTTTTCCATAATACTGTGCCCCGAAAATACTTGCCGCCGACACAACACCGAAAATTGCCAGATTGTATACAAAAATGAGCTGATTGACAATCGCCACACCGGACATCTGCTCCGTTCCCAGCTGTCCAACCATAATGTTATCCAGAAAGCTCACCAGATTCGTGATCGCATTCTGTAAAATCATAGGCAGCGCCAGCCATAAATATCTTTTATAAAAATCCCTGTCCCCAATATATTTTCTCTTAAACTCTCTCCACATAATAACTCCTGTATGATTCTTAATTTTTCTTCTGTGCCAGCTTTTTCAGATAGCTGTTCTTTAATTTGATTTCTTCCCGAAGCTTTTCATTCTCCTCTTTCAGATAGTCCATATATTCCCGCGCCAGCTTCACGCCGCAGCGCACCGCAACATCCTCATGCTGCTCCATCTCATCTAACCACTGCGAAAATGATTTTTCCCGGATGTCATTATACTCACTCTTCTCTGTAAAATACATCTTTTATCTTATGCCTTTCCTTCTTTTTCCTGCAAGCTTTCCGCGTTTTAACAGCCTGTCTTCCTATTATAAGCAATCCTGTCAGTTTCCTCAATGCATTTTTCCTTAATTTTTGCAAAAACTTTGTTTGACTTCCTTTTATCTCTATGATAGAATCATATCAATCGCTTCACTAAAGTACAGTAGTCAACTGATAATTTACGAAAGCTTTTTCAGATATGGAGGAGAATCTTATGAAGAAAAAATGTTTGACCATTCTTTTATGCGCCGGACTCACAGTTTCCACACTTGCAGGATGCGGTTCTGATGCATCCGCAGACAAAGCAGCACAGACAACGGACAAAGCTGCCACCGAAACGGCTGCTGATACCCAGACTGCCGATACTGGTAATGCAGACAGCGACATGCAGTATGTCAAGGACAAAGGCACTCTCGTCGTCGGCATCACAGACTTCGAGCCGATGGATTACAAAGATGAAAATGGCAACTGGATCGGTTTTGACGCCGATATGGCTTCTGCTTTCGCCGCAGAGCTCGGTGTTGACGTTGAGTTTGTCGAGATCGACTGGGACAATAAATTGCTCGAACTCGATGGCAAATCCATCGACTGTGTATGGAACGGCATGACTCTCACAAGCGAAGTCACAAGCTCCATGGAGTGTACCGATGCCTACTTAAATAATGCGCAGGTTGTGATCGTCCCTGCCGCCGTCGCCGACCAATATCAGGACACCGACAGCTTAACGGATCTGAACTTCGCCGTGGAAGCCGGAAGCGCCGGAGAAGAACAGGTAAGTGCACTTGGTCTCAACTACACCCCAGTTTCCGCGCAGGCGAATGCCCTGATGGAGGTAGCTGCCGGAACCTCTGACGCCGCAGTGATCGACTCCCTGATGGCAGCCGCCATGGTCGGGGAAGGAACCGGTTACGCAGACCTGACTTACACCATCAGCTTAAACAGCGAGGAATACGGTGTCGGCTTCCGCAAGGGTTCTGATCTCGCACAGGCGTTAAATGACTTCTTTGCAAAGAGCATGGCAGACGGCAGCATGCAAAAATGTGCAGAAACCTATAAAGTACAGGCTGCTTTAATCGAAAAATAATTACTTCCTGTAAAAAAGGCAGCAAAAAGAGTACTGTATTTCTAACAGACAAAGATTATGGACGGAGTTTATCATATTATGGAACTTATCGCACAGCAATTTCCGATTGTTATTCAGTCATTAAATATTGGATTTATCCAGACTTTAAAATTATTTTTTGTAACACTGCTTGGCGCTCTACCGCTTGGCCTGATCATTGCGTTCGGCTCCATGTCCCATTTTCGTCCGCTCAGATATTTCATAAACTTCATCGTATGGATCGTCAGGGGAACCCCTCTGATGATCCAGATGCTGATCATTTATTATTTCCCTGGTCTGGTCTTCCACAATGTTATCTGGGGCGGTGGAGAATCCGGCCGTTTTGTGGCGGCATCCGTTGCTTTTATTTTTAATTATGCCTGCTATTTTTCCGTAATCTACCGCGGTGGGATCCAAAGTGTTCCACAGGGACAGACAGAGGCAGGTCTTGTTCTCGGTATGACCAAAAGCCAGATCTTCTTTAAGATCACCCTGATGCAGATGATCAAACGTATTGTTCCACCTATGTCGAATGAGGTTATCACGCTTGTCAAAGACACTTCCCTTGCCCGCATCATTGCACTGCAGGAAATCATCTGGGCAGGTCAGTCCTTCTTAAAGGGCTCTCAGGGCATCGCCGGTGCGATCTGGCCAATGTTCTTTGCAGCTTTTTATTATCTGATCTTCAACGGTATCCTGACAGTATTGTTAGGAAAGCTTGAGAAAAAACTGGATTATTTCCGGTAAACAGTGAATCTTGGATAGATGACATCTGAGACACTGAAATGTTCACAGGAAAGGCAGAAGGATTAAAATGGCAATTTTAGAAGCAAATCACATCAATAAAAATTTTGGTCAGACGGAAGTATTAAAAGACATTCACTTTTCGCTTGAAAAAGGACAGGTTCTCTCCATTATCGGATCATCCGGAAGCGGCAAGACAACTCTGCTGCGTTGTCTGAACTTTCTGGAGACTCCGGACACCGGTATTATCCGGGTAAACGGTGAGACATTATTCGATGCCTCCGATCCATCCACAAAACAGGAAAGTGAAATACGCAGAAAAAGACTGCATTTTGGGCTTGTCTTCCAGTCTTTCCACCTTTTTCCACAGTATACTGCCCTGGAAAATGTAATGCTCGCAAAAGAGCTTCTGGCACAGGAACAGTCGGATTATAAGAAAAATAAGAAGCAGATCCATGCAGAAATCGAGACGCTCGCAAAGGAGCTCCTCTCCCAGATGGGACTTTCCGAACGGATGAACCACTACCCGCATCAGCTCTCCGGTGGACAGTGCCAGCGTGTCGCCATCGCACGAGCCCTTGCATTAAAGCCTGATATTCTCTGCTTCGACGAGCCGACTTCCGCTTTAGATCCGGAGCTTACCGGTGAGGTGCTAAAAGTCATCAAAGGACTTGCCGATCAGAATACCACGATGATCATCGTCACACATGAGATGTCGTTCGCACGGGATGTCTCCGACCATGTGCTCTTCATGGATAATGGAAGGATTTTAGAATCCGGCACCCCGGAGGAAGTGTTCGGACACCCGAAGGAGGAACGGACGAGACAGTTTCTTACCCGCTTTAACGGGCAGTCATAAAAGCAAAATGCCAGACCCGATATCCCTAACATGACGTCGGTTCTGGCATTTATTTTCTCTCTAAACGCCGCAGCAGCGATACGATCGGCACGATCAGCACCCCGCAGCAGAAATTGCTCACTCCATGGACGAAATCCCATGGCAGTCCGGCAATAATCCAGGCGATCATCCCCTTAAAGCTAAGACCAAACAGGATTGCCTGTGCCGGTGCATACAGAGTACCGAACAGGAAGCCATGGCTGGCATTGACAAGCATATAGACGATCGGTCGGATCTTTTTCGGCATATTCTGCGGAAGCAGCATCGTCACACCCCACAGAACTGCCCACAGATACAGGTACGGGATCCACCATGCAGCGAATCCCGTAAACAATCCGTTCAATAACACATACGTATAGATTGGATACAATGCTTTCTTTCGGTATACAAGGGTGAATGCCATTGTAAATACCCCGAGCAAATGTACGTTAGGAGCGACCTCCATCACAACCTTGGACGCATACATGAGCGCACCAAGCATTCCGAAAATCGCAACCTCCCTTGTCGAAAGCTTCATTATTTTTCAACCCGGAACATATAAGTGTCACCGTCTGTAACCGGTGTGGCATCTACGCCTGTAGATGCGTACTCATCATTGATGTAGAATGCCCAGTAAGTTCCGTCTGTGTCATAGTCTGCTGTCACACCGTTTACGGTCTTCACATACAGACCATACTCGCTGTCATCTCCTTCGATCAGATTCTGCTCTAAGAGGGCATCTCCAACGGTCTCTGCATCTGTATGGATCACATAATCAGTCTCATTTCCATCTCCGTCCACTACAACAAATCCGAATTTCACACTGCCTTCACCAAGTTCGATCACATCAACTTCCGTGCTTTCCTCAGTCATAAGTGCTGTTTCGGTTCCCTCTACAACTGTAACCTCTGTATTTGCCTCTGCCTTTATCTCTGTTGCCGGCTGATTGTCCGCCGGAGCTTCTGCTTTGTTGCCGCATCCAACTGCTGTAAATGCCATAGCTGCAATAAGCATCATGCCAGCTAACATGGAAGTAAGTTTGTTGTTCTTTAATTTCATTTTGTCTGTTCTCCTTTTTTCTGTCATTCAAAAATCTGCTGCCCGAATTGCCCGGACAGCAGGTTTCATCATAACATATATTTTTTCGGTTTACAAGCGATTCTTACCCTGTCAGACTCATCGACAAAAAGAAATAGCATCCCCAACGCCAAATGTGAATGCTATTTCAGCTTAAAGCTCTATCAAATAGGTGGTCAGATAATCTTATGCTACAGGAACTTTTTCTGTAGATTTTCTTTCAATCAGCTGCGCATGCAACAAAAACGTACTGATTGAAACACCATTAAGAAGACTCGATAACGCAAAGAATCCACTTTTTCCAAGTTCAATCCGATCCTGTCTGATTGTAGTCAGCGGAGGTGATGTGTAAGCCGCAATCGGCAGATCATCAAATCCGATAATGCTGACATCATCAGGAACCAGATATCCGAGCTGCTGGCATTGGATAAGGGCTGCGTTCGCAAGGGTGTCCTGACTGCAGATGATGGCTGTTGTTCCATTTTCCAGAAAACGCGGCAAATGTTTCTCCATACATTCTGACAGATAATAAGAGCAGCCGGTAGTGGTAGGAGAAGTCTTTAGTCCATGTTGGTGCATGGCACGGAGGAAAGCAGCATGTCGTATCTGAAGAATCTGAGATCCAAGGGAACCGCTGAGATAGGCAATGTTCCGGTGTCCGAGTCTGGTAAGATAAGAGACAGCAATTTCCATTCCTTCATCATTATCGATACCTACATAAGCGGTGGTCGGATTTCCAATAATGTAGTTATCAAAAAGCACGACAGGTGTGTGGCTGGTCTTGAAGTCACGAATCCATGGATCATTCAGAGAAAAGCCGATTGCAAATGCGCCCACATAATCATGTTCCAGCATAAAAACATCATAATGTTGATTCCTTTGTATCTGAACATCAACAGGTACGATTTCAACATCAAAACCGACTGGTTCAGCCATCTGGCGAAAACCGATCAGAATGTCATAGGCAAAATGATGGGGTTCTTCATACAGGATATTCTCTTTTTCTATTATAATGCAGATTTTCTTTACAGGCTTTTTATAACGCCGCAGTTTAGTATAACCAAGGGCTACAGCAGTTTCTAAAACCTGTTTCCGTAAAGTTTCGCTGATATCAGGAGCATCATTGAGAGCTTTGGATACGGTACTCTTAGAAATCCCCATTTTATCAGCAATATCTTGGATCGTAGTCATAATTTGCAAACCTTTCATAGAGTAGAAAATAATTTTTCTTTTATTATATACAATAGTATAGCAAAAAGCAATGAACTATAGGAAAAACAAATGTATAGTTAAGTTTCGCAAAAGAAAAAAACAGAAAATAATGCACAAAAATAAAAACAATAAATTATGTAAAAGTAATGAAAATATAAGGAGTAAATGGAAAATGATTGACGGAAAAACAAAAAAGACGTATATTGAGCTCAACGAAACAATGCGAAATAAATGGGATGAAAGGAAGAAATATGACAAAAAGAGGACTGGCAGCATTTCTAACAGGAATCATGACTGTAAAGAATACATTGACAGCTGGTACACCAGTTTTGCGGCTGGGGCAGTTCTGATTTCAATTCCAATCGCAATTCTCTTCTTGTTCATGCAGAGATACTATGTAGATGGCGTATCAGGTGCAGTGAAAGGATAAGGAAGACAATGAAAGATAAAGTAAAACTGAAAAATTATTATTCTGCAAAAGAGTTTCTTGAAAATTATATTTACGATGGAAATGATCTTGGAGCAGAATG